>CADBTF010000230.1 GCA_902797485.1 uncultured Ruminococcus sp.
CGCCCGCAGCAGCTATGACAGAGCACATATAAGCAAACAATACCAAGGACACAAAAGCTGCCCTCCTGCACTCACTACGGCGCCCGAATGGGCATAACCGCACGCCAGTGCGCTCCTTCATTGTGCGGCCACTCGGTACGAGGGGCTGTGCATTTGTGCATTGTGCATTGCCCTAAAATTCACATCGAAATTGGGAGAATATTTATTTCCCTGTCAGCTGAGCCTTTCTATCCTCCCCTTGTCCATTTCGTGGACGGTCTCACAGAGCACCGAAATGTCCTCCGCAGAGTGGGAGCAGATAAGTATGGTCTTGCCCTGAGCCTTGTAGGAGAGCAGGTATTCCCGCATCTCCGCAACGCCCTCCTTGTCAAGGCCGTTGAAGGGCTCGTCAAGAATGAGTATCTTCGGGTTCTCCATGATAGCCTGCGCCAGGCCGAGGCGCTGACGCATACCGAGGCTGTACTTGCGGACGTGCCGCCGGAGATCGGGGTCAAGGCCGACTTGTTTCATTGAACTGCGGACTTCTTCCCTTCCGATCTTGTGATTGAGCCCTGCAAGCAGTTTAAGATTTTTATACCCGGAATAGTAGGGTATGAAGCCGGGGGTCTCAATGATGATGCCCATGTCCTTGGGGAAATCCACGTCCTTTCCCACACGCTGGCCGTCCACGGTTATCTCCCCCGCAGTGGGCTTGATGAACCCGCAGATGCACTTCATCAGCATAGTCTTGCCGGAGCCGTTGCGCCCGATAAGGCCGTGTATCTTGCCTTCTTCAAAGCTGACGTTTATGCCCTTTAGTATCTGCGTCTTGCCAAGGGTGAGGTCTACGTTTTTTACTTCGATCATGTTTGGCATAAGTCTGTTTCTCCTTTGAATGTATAATCATATTTCGCCACATACGTTTCGTTGTACCGCGCATAGGCGAGCTTTGTAAACTCAAATCCGCTGTAATTGTATTCTGCGGGGTCTGTATGGAATACTGCGAATTCATCCTTGTATTCCTTTCCGCTATCGAAAAGTGAGGGGGCGGCGTTAAGTGTTATCATCACCTGCATACCCTCTTTAAGCTCGCCGTCGTTCAGACAGACCGGAACATCGCAGAGGGTTCTTCCGTCGGTGAGCAGCACCCTTGCCCTGCCCTCCGCAAGGGACTGCACCGTGCCGAAAAAGCTGTATTTGTTCCGGACGGTCAAGGGCTCGTAGATATAGCTCCCCATTTCATCAATGCCGGAAAACACCGAAAGGCTTTGCAGGATAAAGCTCCCGCCTGTGAGCCTGTAGCCTTCAAAGATCACCCTGTCCAGCTGCTCCGGCAGGTCGGCCTTGTAACAGCTTTCAAGATCGTTAAGATCAGCCGTGACGGTTTCGTATCCATTGTAAAGCTCGCAGAGGCTCCCGCCCGTTCTTCGCAGAGAGACCTCGTCGTCCTCAATGCTCGTGTCCTTATAGCCTTTTTTGAGCATAGTGTTGTTGAAATAATCTCCGTTGGGGGTTATCACATCACAGCTGATAATGCGGTCTCCGTTTCTGTCGAGCTTTATTATCCCGTATATCTCTTCCTCTGTATGCTTTGCGATAATAAGCCCGGAGAGCCGCCCGTCGCTGTCGTTCTCAAAGCAGTGCGGGTCAACCGCCGCTTTATGCTCTGTATCTGTAATATATGTCAGTACTCCGCCGGCATAGCCTGTTATTCTAACCTTGAATCCTACATCCGCTGCCGTGTCGGGCAGGCTTGCTTTGCTGTTTTCCTCTGTCTGATATACCGGTTCATTACTGGCCGGAGTGCTTGAATGATCCCCCCCGGCGCAGGCTGAAAGCAGCAGAGCCGTCAGTATCACGATGATCGTATCTTTCATCTTCATCATTTAATATCCATATACAGCTCACCTGTTACTGCATTGACTTTAACATAGCTTTTGGCTGTATCCTCTCTGTCAGACTTTATCTCAAAGCACCACATCGGGACATACTTCTTTATTTTTCGGTTGTATTCCTCCGTGAGCCTTTCCGCCTCCTGTTCGTTTCCGGCATCCGTTCTGTCGATAACGGGCTGAGCCGTCAGACAGCAATACATCAGCCTCACATCGGAAAAATCAAGATTGATATATTCCGAAAGCTCCCTTTCAAGTATCTCTACCGCCCCGGCAAGAGGCACAAGCTCTTTAAGCTCTCTGCTTTCCGAAATAACATTCGGTGCCGGAGCATTTATCACCTTGAAGCCATTTTCTCCGTATATCCCACCCAGTGAGGAAAAGGACCAATAGACCATTTCGCCGTTTACATCGTTTTTCAGATATGCGGAGGAAACATACTGAAACGGGATGCCATCCTTACTCAGACTGCACGAGAAATCTACATCTCCGTCAGCTCCGATCCCGACCGATTCCGTTCTTATCGTATAACCCCGATAGGCATGCGCGATAACAGTGTCAAGCTCGCTGCTTATTTTATCGGCAAGGTCTTTTACGGTATAGCTTTTCCCGCAGAACGAAACTGTGTCATTCCTGTTATGAAAAGCGTCATACTGTGCGGAGAAAGCCTCCGGAGCCGTCTGCTCATCGGAATACAGTGAAATATCCATTCCCCAATAGGCCGAAAGGTTCTCTCCCGCTTTGTACAGAATACCGCCGAGCTCATCAGTGCTCAGATTTTCCTCACTGTAGCTGTCATTGTAAAAGGCTCTGTATATCTCCCTTACGGTGCTGTCGGAAATACTGTTCTTCGGTGAAATGCAGTCAAGCTCAAAGGCGGCACCGATCTCGGACTTTTCTATTTCACCGGGCAGGACGAACTGCCCGTATTCCTTCCCCTGCAGTCCCTCGTACCCATCAAATATCTCCGCCAAAGGAACAAGCCGGACGCTCTCTGTTTCCTGAGCATTTTTGTCGTTATCACCGCAGGCGGCGAGCATAGCTGCCGCGCATATCACGGCTATCAGTCTTTTCATATTGCTTTCTCCTTTTACATTGCTATCTCCGCCACGTTATCATAGTTGAATTTCTTTATAGCCCAAACACAGAAAACGATAAGTGCGGCTATGAAGGTGCAGAGATAGATCATAGAAAATGTTAAGCTCACCACCGGCTGACGGAAATATTTGGTAAAGTGCAGCCATATAATTGAGTTTGCCATTGGCATGGACCACATCAGCACCGTCTTGATAGAGCAGAAGGCTGTTCCGAGAGAGATCACCGCCCCGCAGAGCACGAAGCCGGCGGTCTTTTTCTTGATGAGCGAGAACGCAAGGAGCATCAGGCCGATTATCATTAAGTAGGCAAATACCAGCAGATAGCTCTGTACCGCAGCGCTGAAAACCGGCAGCTGATTGTAAAGATTTTCAGGCAGCAGCTGAACTCCGAAATTGCCGGATTTCTCCGGGAAACGCACTGCAAACTGCGTGGCTACGTTGCTCCAGCCGTTGTACCAGAAGCCCCGGCCTATCATAGGCACTACTGCGCCTAAAAATATGAAACCAAGATATGAGAGAGCCATCATCATGAGCTTGATGATCTGCCCGAGAAGCCAGTTCACCCGTCCCACCCGGATAATATAGAAAACTGTGTTGGTGTCGATCTTCGGAAAGTCGGCTATCAGCGTCAGGAAAACAAGAGGGATTATCAGCAGTATCGCTCCGCTGTTTGCGATAGCAATGAACGGCTCGAGGATGTTCAGCGGCTCGCCCATTGCCTCGGCGTTCTTCAACAGGGGCTCTATGGCAAAGCTGTAAATGAAGATCAGCAGCACTCCCAGTATTATCATTCGTGCGTCGCAGACCCATTTTATGTACTCCGTCCTGGCGCAGGAAAAGGCTTGTTTTAAGTTTAATTTTTTCATATCTGCACCCCCTTAATTGCCCTTATCCGTCCGCAGGTCCATGATGACGATGAACCCGGCTAACAGCACCAGCAGATACGCTCCGTTGAAGATCAGCATTTTCGTCTGCGCAGACGATATCTCCGAAAATGTAATATAGGGTATCTGCCTCGGAGAATCCGGCATAAAGGGCGAGAGCTTATCGTAGATCTCATAGTCGCCGCTCTCAAAGGCCTTGGACATGAGCTTGTTTATGGTGGTGTTCCATATATAGATAAGCATGAAGGGCAGGCAGGTGATGATATAGGGGTTCTTGCAGAATGAGGACAGGAAAAACGCCGGCAGCGTGGAAAAAGCGCCGTAGATAAAGGCCGCCAACAGGTTTTTCAGCACCGCCGCCGGTACACCGTCGGGAGCTGCCCATTGCAGCTGGTCCGGGCTGAGGCCGTAGCTGTCAATAGATGGGAAGGCTATGCTTATGATGATGCCGTAGAGGGCAAGGCCTATCATGACTGCCAGCCCACCGGAGAGAAATGAGGCCGTAAATTTGGACAGATAATATCTTATCCTGCCGCTGCGTGTTATGGTGAAGCGCATCAGGCCGTTGTTGCGCTCGGCGCAGAACGAGACCATAAAGGGGAACGCCACAATTATCGGGATAAACATACTGATATACCCCGAAAGCCCGGCGCCGAAAAGCCGTATCGACGCAAACTCATCATGCCCCTCGATGAACTTGCGGTCAAAGGAAAAGAAGGCCTCAAAGACGGAATAGCTCTTATCGTTGCTGTTATCCCGGTAGGCAGAGGCGGTGAAGCAGAGAATGCAGGTCATCAGGGCTGCTGCCGCAAAGCCGCCGTTTATGAGGGTCTTGTTAAGGTCCTGTTTAAGGGTGTGGAGGAATTTCATGTTTGTTTTCACCTTGCTTTGTTTTTTTATGCTCTGTTTCAGCTCGCTGTATCTACAGTCACCTCGCCGGTATCATACACATTCCTGCTGTTATCCTGTGAAGTACTCTCTGTAAGCAATAACACCCAAAGCCCCCGATTCGTGAGATTGTTTTTTCAACTTTGTATGAACGCACAAATCAGCAGGCCGCCTTTTGGCAGATATGCCCAATAACACAAAAACACCCCTGCCGTCAGAGCAGAGGTGCTGAAAGCAAATAAAATTACCGCCCCGGCTGCCGAAGCAGCAGGAGCGCAGTCACGAGCTATTCGTCAAATTCCCGGAACGGATAACGTCGGTGGTCATGCTGAGATGCTTTACGCTTATGGCTTTTCTCCTTATAAAACGATTATCAGTGTGACAAGCAGCTTGACAGCTGCCAGCAGCAGCATTGTGAAAAATACCGAAGCATACATGATCTCATTGGCAGCGGCAATGTCGTCACTGTCGCTGATGTGGTGCTCGTCCCCCACAGCTTCATAGGTGATGACCCCGTCCCTGACTGTGCTTCTGGGGGTGAGGGATATGTCAAGGGCTCCGGCGTAAACGCAGCGGCAGGGGGCAAGGTTCGGAGCCATGAGCTTCTTTCTGTCCCGCTTGAATACCGGGAAGCAGTTCTCCGTGTCAAAGCCGAAAACAGAGGCCGAGAAGCTGGACATCAATGCGCAGAGGTGTGCGGGGATAAAATCCAGAAAGCACCAAAGGCCGTTGGCCCCTCTGCCGAAATCGTCGCTCTTTTCGCTTCTGGCGGCATAGGTGCGGCGAATGATAGAGACCGTCCTGTAGAGCAGTGCTCCCGGAGCACCGAAGGCCGCAGCATAAAAGAGCGTGCCGGCGGCATTGTCAGCGCCGCAGTCGGCGGCTATCTCGATAGAGCGCTTTATGAGCTCGTCCTCGTTCATGTCGGAGCAGTTGGTGCCGGTGAGCTTTGAGATGCCCACTCTTGCTAAGTCCGGCCTGCCGGAGGAGATCGCTCTGGAAATGCGGTCAAGCTCATGGCGGGTGTGCATCACGGAAAAGCAGGTCCAGCAGAAGAAGCTGTCCAGTATAAACGAGAGCAGCGGAGATGCGGAGTAGAGCAGAATCATAAGCACGGTGGGCAGCCCGGCAAAAACGATGAGCGTCAGCACCAGCAGCATAACTCCCGCCATGCGGTGGGCGTCGGAGAGATCCTTATAGCCCCGCTTGAAAAGGTTTTCCACCCGGATAGTGAATTTGGGCACAAGGTTCTCGATATTCAGTATCCCCTTTGGGGAGCCTAACATTATATTCAAAGCAAAGCCGGCGCAGAAGGCGGCAAAGGTATTCATTAGCATTGCAGCAAGTCCTTTCTGTTGATATATCTATTATAGCACAGGTTTCGGCATTTTGCAAGCAAAAGCGAGGTTTTCGGTATCCGGCGGTTTCGTCGTTTTTATGCGATTTGTTTACTTTTTTGGCTGTTTCTTTCGGCTTTGTTCGGCAAATATGAGTTTTTAGTCACATTTTATAACTAAAATCTACAATACAAAGCGGGTTTTCAACGAAAAGATTGTGAAATTCTCACAATTGTTTTAAAATAAATTTGTGCAGGATTTTTCGCTTTTGGGGGTGTACAAATGAGGTTTAATATGTTATAATAGGTAAAGACGATAACAAATTGTCTAAATTTCACCGAGGTAACTAATTCATAAAGGGGGCCTTGCCATGAGAACGATCATAACTATCAGCCGTGAATTCGGAAGCGGCGGCCGGGAGATCGGCCGGAAGCTTGCAGACAAGCTGGGAATCGATTTCTATGACAAGGAGCTTCTTGAGATAGCCTCAAAGGAGAGCGGGATAACCCAGGAGCTGTTTGTAAAGCATGATGAGACCTACACAAACTCATTCCTCTATTCCTTGGTCATGGGCAGCTATCCTGTGACGGCTGAGGGCCGCATTAATCCTGAGCTCCCCCTTAACCAGAAGATCTTTTTAGCCCAGTTTGACACTATCCGTTCTCTGGCGGAGAAAGGCCCCTGCGTTATCGTAGGCCGCTGTGCAGACTATGTGCTGAAAAATCACGATCATGTTGTTAATTTCTTCATCACTGCAAACATGGCTCACAAGCGCCGCCGCATTCTGGAGAGATACGACATTGAGAAAAACAAGGTCGAGGATTTTATCCGCAAGACCGACAAGCGCCGTTCCAACTACTACAACTACTACACTGACATGAAATGGGGCGATGCAAGGAACTATGACCTCTGCATCAACTCCTCCACCACCGGCATTGACGGTGCAGTGGAGATCATGGAAGCATTTGTCAGGCTCGCTGACGGCGCAGATTAACTAACGCTTACGAGTAATCTTTTTCAATTCATTTTACTTTCCTTACTTTTTGAGAAAGCTGCTTTCGGGAGAAAGCGGCTTTTTCATTTCAATACAAATTTTTCTGACGTTCTGTCCGGGTGTCTTAGATGCGGATATTTACTGCTTCTCACCGGATATGCGTCTTTTTTATTGCCCCCTTGACCCGGGCAGAACACAAAAATGAGGACGCCCGCAGACGCCCTCACAGAACACATATAACAAACTATACCAAGGACACCAAAGCTGTCCTCATGCACTTACTACGGCGCCTGAATGGGCATAACCGCACGCAAGTGTGCTCCTTCATTGTGAATTGTGCATTGTGAATTGTGCATTGTAAAGCTCCACAAGGCTCCTGAACTCCCGGCGGTAATCGTCGGTGAGGAGATCGTCTGTGAGCTGCTCTAATATTCCCTCAGCGGTGACGCTGCTGTATTCGCTGCCTCTCAGCAGCATGGCAAACTCTGCGGCGCAGCTTGCAAAGGCAAGGTTTGCGGGGGCCTTTTCAGTGTAGTTCTCCACAAGCACCGGTGCGGAGAGCTCTGTGCTGGTATCGCCGTCCGGCAGCTTGTATCTCAGCTTGACTGTCAGCAGCTCGTCTGTCAGAACGCCCTGCTGCTCCTGTGTGCTTTCCTCGGAAGGCTGGTATTTCAGCTCGATCTCGCTGGTGCCAGTAGAACCCAGCACGCCCTTGGCAGGTATGATCTCATAAAGAGCCGTTGCAGAATGGCCTGCTCCCATGTCGCCGGCGTCCTTCTGATCGTTGGTGAAATCCTCATCAGCCAGCAGGCGGTTCTCGTAGCCCACCAGCCTGTAGGCGGCAACGTTTGCGGGGTTGAACTCCACCTGCGCCTTAACGTCTTTGGCAACTGTGTAAAGGGTAGAGTTGAATTCCTCAAGCAGCACCTTTCTGGCCTCCTGCTCACTGTCGATGTAGGAGTAGTTGCCGTTGCCGTTATCTGCAAGAGCTTCAAGCCTTGCGTCTTTCAGGTTGCCGGTGCCGAAGCCCAGCACTGAAAGATAAACTCCGCCCTCACGCTTTTTCTCCACCAGAGCCGTCAGCTCCTCCGCAGAGGATATGCCCACATTCAGGTCGCCGTCCGTAGCCATTACAATGCGGTTGTTGCCGCCCTCAATGAAATATTCCTCCGCAAGGCTGTAGGCCATGTTTATGCCCGCCTCACCTGCGGTGGAGCCGCCTGCTTCAAGGGAGGTGATGCTGGCTGCTATCAGGTCGTAGTCCTTGCCGGTGGCACCCTCAAGAACTATCCTCTCCTCGCCGGAATACACCACGATAGATATGCGGTCATTCTCTGTGAGGTTCTCTGCCAGCTGGGTAAAGGCCTTCTTAGCTAAGGGCAGCTTATCCTCAGACTGCATGGAGCCGCTCACGTCTATCAGCAGCACTATGTTCATAGGAGGGCGGGTGTCCTGCTTGATCTCCTTGGCCTGCACACCCACCAGCATCAGCTTGGAATCCTTGTTCCAAGGGCAGTCGGAGAGCTCGGTGGTAAGAGAGATCGGGTGCTCCCCCTCCGGCTGGGGGTAGCTGTAGCGGAAATAGTTTATAAACTCCTCTGCCCGCACTGATTCCGGGGTGACAGCCACGCCCTGTGTGAGCATTCTTCTTGCGTTGGCATAAGAGGCGGTGTCAACATCTGTGGAGAAGGTAGAGAGGGGTGCTTCCTTGACGAAGCTCCAGCCGTTCTCCTCCAGCTGCTTGTATTCCTCTGCGGAAAATTCCCCTGCTATGGCTGAGGGCTCTGCGGCTATGACATCGCCAATTTCGTTGAGGTTATTATCACCGCCGGTCATGCCCTCTGTGCCTTCGGCCTGCTCTGCCATATTATAGGTCTCACGGGGGGCTCCGTCGATATTCATCTGGTTATTGCCGCCGTTGTTGTAGCTCTTTCCGTTGGCACTGCTCATGTCTGCCGCCCCGCAGGATACCAAGCCCGCTGCCAGCATTAACGCTGCTGTTACTGCAATAAATCTGTTTGTTCTTGTTTTCATGATATTGTCCTCCTTTTGTCTGACGGACGGACATATAACGGTCTGTCTGTCTTCTCTTTTCTGTTCTTTTCTTTTCTATTCTTTTCTGTCATAAAAATGTTTGCATTTCTCGCAGAAATGTCCGCATTTCCATTGCAAATGAATACACCGTGTCAACATTTTTTCATTCATTGCCTATGGCATCTTTTCATTTCTCTTTGCGCCCTTTAAAAGCTCTGTGTAATCATCAAGTATTTCCTGCGCTGTTGGGTCATCAAGATGCTCATTGACATCTCCGCTGGTGGAGAGCCTTATGACCCTGTCAGTGACGACATAGACCGTCACCTGACCCATATCAGCACCCTGCAAGGGCTCTGTCTCCACCCTTGCCGACGGGTCTATCTGCCATGCCTTTTCAGCGATCTCCTTCACCAGCGCCGGGTCCACCTCTGCGGTGAGCTCCAGCTTGCCCTCTTTGATCTTCGCTTCAAGCTCCGGCAGCAAATGCTCTGTGTCAAGAGCCCTGTATTCCGAACCGGCCTTTTCGCCCGCCAGTTCTACACTGTAGGCTCTGCCCTCAATGTCAATAACGGTGATACGGTCCTCCACAGACCATGCGTAGTTGCTCTGGCGCCTTGCCAGCACTATGCTCCCCTTGCGGACGCTGCTGCTCTGCTCCGGCTCTGTGCGGCCTGTGAGGTTTTCTTCCTTTACTGCTGCCGTTTCGCAAAAGTCCCGCAGCCAGCTGCTGCTGTAGATACCGCCCTTTACATCACCGGCTTCAACGTAATAGGTGTCTCCGTCCACAGTGGAGCGTCCGCTCAGCACGATCACCTCCGGGCCGCCTTCCTCGCCCTCGTTATAGTAACCGATGTTTACGCTGACTGTCACCGGCTCACCGCCGGCCTTCGGCACCAGACGGATAAATGCGGTATTGACCCTGCCGCCGATGCTCAGGGCGGTTTCGGGGGGAGTGTCCTCAACTGCGGTGAGCATTTCCCAGACTGTCGCCAGCTGGCCCTCGTGGGTGACAAGCCCCTCATAGTCAGAGCGGATATCCGTTCCCCGCTCCCAGACGGACACCCCTGCGGTCACATTGTAATCGCTTATGGCTGCGCCGCCTGAGGTTATCCTGTCCTTCATTTCTCTGGGCGGGAGGGTATCGGGAGCGGTATCCGGGAAGCTGCTGTCTGCGCTGCTCACAAGTTCAGCAGCGCTGCTTTCAGCCTGTGAGGAGGCATCTCCAATGGGGGCGGCGGACTGTTTATCTGCTCCGCAGCCGCAGAGCAGCATTGCCGCAGCACATATCACGGCAAGATGTTTTTTCCTGATCTTCATAATGCACCGCTCCTTATTTTACCAGCGGAATGAACCACCAGGGTGAGCTTAACGTTGCTGCCAGGAGCACCCATACGCATACACCTGCTACCCGCAGGCCCTTTTCCTTGGGCAGGATATTTTTCTCTCTGGCACGGACTATGCTCTGAACTGAACCTATAACGATACCCGCCCCCAGCAGCACTGCTATCGGGACAAAGATATAAAAAAAGCCAGTCATCAGCATTATAAGCTTTGCTATGGACCCGATCATATTGCGCTCCTTTCACACATCAAGGCTTCTCCACACCGCTATGAGAGTTTCGATGTTCTCTGCGGGGGCTATCCTCATTCTGTCGAAGAAGAACTCATCGTACTTGTTCTCCGGGTAGATGCACTCCGATGAATCCTCGATAAGTGACTTCCAGCCGTTGTGGAACACCACCCTGCCGTCCTGAGTGAGCTCTATCTGTGGAGCGTTCTCAAAGGCCAGATGCCAGCCGGAGCTGTCCTCATAGAGGGGCAGCAGATACTCCCCGCCTGTGGAAAGCAGCAGGGGGCTGCTTGAATCAAGTATCAGCTCCCGGCTCTGAGCCGGCACTGTCTCCTGCTCCTTATAGAGGGCTACGGTTTGCAGGGTGTACCGGCAGAAGCCCTCATGCTCCTGTGCGGCTGTTACCCTGACATCTGCAAAGACCTCCGCCTTTGAGAGTACTGAACTCTCCACGAAATACTCATCTCCTGCGGGCTTATAGGCAGCGGTCTTAACTCCGCTGTGCCCAAGGGGGAGGCTCTCATAGCTGACGGGCTCTGCCTTTGAGCTGCCGGGCTCTGCCGCTTCTGCGTTGTCAGCGGGGGCGGTGTTTTCTGCATTGTTCGCAGGCCGGTCTGAGGTGTCCTTCTGAGGGGAATTACTGTTGAGCACCAGCGCACCCACGCTGAATATTATCACCGCTGCGGCAGCCCAGGCTGTGAGCCTTGCCATTTTATTTGTTTTCTTTGTCTGACTTATCTCCCGCCGGGGGAGGGTATCCGTTTTGTCTGTCTCGTCAAGCCTGCTTTCTATCCTGCTCCAGAGCTTTTCCATATCGGGAGCGGTGCGCTGCAGGTTTTCTTTATAAAGCATTTTTATCTCTCTGTCGTCAAAATTTTCTTTGTTCATACAGCGCTTCCTCCCTTCACTGTTTTTCTCAGGCGCTCTATGGCGCTGCGGTATCTCCAGGTAACAGTTCCGAGGGGGATACGGAGCGCCTCTGCTATCTCTTTAAAGGTCAGCTCCATACCTATGTGCATATTCACGATCTCGCCCTCTGCCTCCGGCAGGGAGCTGACCGCTTCATCAAAGGATATGCCGCTCTCGGCTGTGTCGTCCGTTCTGACGGTATCAGGCGGGTCAAAGGCTGCTTCGTCGTCGTCCAGAGTAAAGCTCAGCCTGCCTTTGGCACGCAGATGATCTACCGCCATATTGTGAGCTATCCGTGCGAGGTAGGCCTTATGCCCCGCACCCTCCCGGAACTGCTCCGAGCGCTGCCATAGTCTCAGGAAAAGATCGGAGGTAAGGTCCTCAGCGTCCTGAGGGCTTTTGACAAGTGAGAGAAAGGTCTTGTATATGTAAGCGCCGTACTCATCATATATTTTCCGGAGCCCTTCCTTTTCACCCCGTCTGATCTGTTCTATCCCGAGACTGAATTCCTTATCGGTCATGGTCTCACATCCTTCGATGATATATATACGTTTATCCAGCTGCCTTTTTATGGGGAAATGCTGCACAAATTTTGCAAGTGAATATTGTGGACAATGCACAATGGCTTCCAATGCACAATTCACAATGCACAATGCACAATTATCCGCCCTTGCGAGTGTAGTGAGGGTCAGGGCGGGGCTGATCCCTTTCAGCTTTCCAATGCACAATTTTTCTGACGTTCTATCCAGGCGGCTGCGATGTGTTCATTTTCTGCTTCTCACCGGGTAAGTGTCGGTTTATA
>CADBTF010000231.1 GCA_902797485.1 uncultured Ruminococcus sp.
AATGCACTTCTGCTTTAAAGGGGCAGAAGTGCATTTTGGTATTTGTGGGATAATTACATGAGGGAGAGCTCCTCGTCGGAGAGGGCAATGGCCTTACCTGCTGCCAAGGACCTTTGCACGTCGATAAAGCGCTGGTTGCGGCTGCCCCGGAATTTCAGCTCAAGGCTGCGCTGCTCCATGATAAAAGGTCCGTCCACCAGATAGTCACAGACCCTCAAAAGCTCAAGGTAGCCGTTCTCGGGGGTGGCGTTGGATATGAGCTGCTCATACTCAAAGCCGGTATAGGCGATAATATTGAGAGGGAAGCCTTTGAAGCTGCGTACCTTACCGGCAAGCTCCGCCATTGCCTTTGCCTGATAGAAGGGGTCTCCGCCGGAGAGGGTGACGCCGTCCAGCAGGGGGTCTTGGATTATCTGCCGGAACACCTCGTCGGTGTCCGCCTCGAAGCCGCCCTGCATATCCCAGGTCTGGGGATTGTGGCAGCCGGGGCAATGGTGAAGGCAGCCCTGGGTCCAGACCGTGAACCGGAAGCCGGGGCCGTCAACTATAGATTCAGGGGTGAGCCCTGCACATTGAAATTTCATTTTGGATACTCCTTTTCAGAAGCTGATGGGAAGATAGGCAGCGCCCACTGCCAGCAGCACAGCCGGAAGCATATTAGCCACTCTGAGCAGCCTGCCCCAGATAAGGTTTACGCCCACACAGAATATCAGCACAGAGCCTATAAGCGAGAGATAGGCGGTGGCGGTATCGGTCATTACGGGGGCGATGAGCCTTGCCAGCAGGGTGATGCTCCCCTCAAAGAGGAAAATTGGTATGGCTGAAAAGGCACAGCCCTTGCCGAGGGAGGAGGTCATAACTGCTATGATTATAAGGTCCAGCACTGACTTGACTGCCAGCACAGAATAGTCTCCGCTGATGCCGTCGTTGATAGCGCCCACAATTGCCATAGCGCCTATGCAGACTGTCAGTGAGGCGGTGACAAAGGCGTTCACAAAGCCGGCGTCGCCGCTGTTGCCGCTTTTTCGTTTGAGCCACTCGCCGAAGCGCTCGAAGCCCCGCTCAATGCCGATAAGCTCGCCGATAACTGTTCCTATGGCGATACACAGAACCACCAGCATAGCCTTGCCGCTGCTGAGCTTATTATCCTTTTCGATTTTGAGCATACCCTCCATAGCGCCGGCTATGGCGATAAACAGCACGCTTACTCCGCAGGTCCTGGTTATGGCCTGCTGCTTTTCTTCGTCAAAAAGCTTGTTTACAAATCTGCCAACAACACCGCCGCCTATTACAGCAGCGGTGTTGATAAGGGTTCCTAAACCGATCATTGTTTCATATCTTTCTATATCCGGCCAAACTCAGGCCGTGGGATCGTCAGCAGCTGCAGGTGATCCTTCTGATGCGCTCGTGTGCTGACTTTTTATGCTCTGCTTCCGATCTGCCGCAGAGGGGGCATTTATCACCGATGATGCCGGTATAGCCGCAGACAGGGTCACGGTCAACCGGGTGGTTGATAGCGCCGTAGCCGATGCCCTGTTCCTTCATGCAGCGAATGATCTTCTCAAAGGCAGTGATGTTCTGGGTGGGGTCGCCGTCCAGCTCGATGTAGGAGATATGCCCTGCATTGGTGAGGGCGTGGTAGGGAGCCTCTATCTTGATCTTATCAAAGGCGTTGATGTTATAGTATACCGGAACATGGAAGGAGTTGGTGTAATAGTCTCTGTCGGTAACGCCGGCGATCTTGCCGAAGCGCTTTCTGTCCATGCGGACAAACCGCCCGGAAAGGCCCTCGGCGGGAGTAGCCAGCAGGGAGAAGTTCATGCCGGTGCGCTTGGTCTCCTCGTCCAGTCTCTTACGCATATGCTGAACGATCTCAAGGCCGAGCTCTCTTGCTTCCTCGCTTTCGCCGTGGTGCTTTCCGATGAGGCTCTTCAAGGTCTCTGCCAGGCCGATAAAGCCGACGGAGAGAGTGCCGTGCTTGAGCACCTCGCCCACCTCGTCGTTGATGTCCAGCTTGTCGGAATCTATCCATACGCCCTGGCCCATGAGGAAGGGAAAGTTTTTAACTCTCTTGCTTGCCTGTATGCGGAAACGGTGCATGAGCTGAGCGATGCAAAGGTCCATCATTTCGTCGAGACTGTCAAAGAAGGCGCCCACATTGCCCTTGGCGTTGATAGCCAGGCGGGGCAAGTTGATAGATGTGAAGGAGAGGTTGCCTCTGCCGGTGACGATCTCACGGCTTGGGTCATGGGCATTGCCGATAACTCTGGTGCGGCAGCCCATATAGGCGATCTCGGTGTTCGGGTCACCGGGCTTGTAATACTGGAGATTATAGGGTGCGTCTATAAAGGAGAAGTTCGGGAAGAGCCTCTTGGCAGATACACGGCAGGCCAGCTTGAAGAGGTCGTAGTTCGGGTCGGTGGGGTTGTAGTTGATGCCCTCCTTGACCTTGAAAATATGTATCGGGAAGATAGGTGTTTCGCCGTTGCCGAGGCCGGCCTCCTGAGCTAAGAGCACGTTCTTTATGACCATTCTGCCCTCGATAGATGTGTCGGTGCCGTAGTTGATGGAGGAGAAGGGTGTCTGAGCGCCTGCACGGGAGTTCATGGTGTTCAGGTTGTGGATAAGAGCTTCCATAGCCTGATAGGTGGCACGGTCGGTCTCCTTGTAGGAGGTCTTGTAGGCGAACTTTTGAATTTTATCAACAGTTGCGGCATCAGCAAAGGAGAGAAGTATCTCTGCCTCTGCTTCCTTATAGCCGTTGTCATAGGAGAGGGTCACGGAAACGCCCTTTTCCTTTTGGATCTTTTCCATGATCTGCTTGGCGATAGCGGCGGAATCCTGAACATCAGCCAGCAGGTTGAGCGCCCGGTGAATGTTATCACGGTAGCGGTGGCGGAAGGTCTTTTTCACGCCCTCGGCCATGTCGTACTCGAACTTAGGCACAGACTGACCGCCGTGCTGGTCGTTCTGATTGGACTGGATTGCGATACAGGCAAGAGCCGCATAGCTGGAAATGTCGTTAGGAGTTCTCAGGTAGCCGTGGCCGGTGGAGAAGCCCCGGTTAAAGAGCTTGGTCAGGTCTATCTGAGTGCAGGTGGTGGTGAGGGTATAGAAATCCAGATCGTGAATGTGGATGTCGCCCTCTGCATGGGCCTTGGCATGGACAGGGTCCAGCACATACATCTCATAGAATTCCTTAGCGCCGACGGAGCCGTATTTGAGCATGGTGCCCATGGCAGTGTCGCCGTCGATATTGGCGTTCTCACGTTTCAGGTCGCTGTCCTTGGCGGACTTGAAGGTGAGGTCCTCATATACCTTCATAAGGCGGGTGTTCATTTCTCTGGCACGGGTCCTTGTGGAGCGGTAGAGAATGTAGGCCTTGGCGGTGGCGGCGTGGCCCTCCTCGATGAGCACCTTTTCAACGCAGTCCTGAATCTGCTCAACAGTCGGGGATTCGTTCTGCTGCTTCATGAGCATATCGACTACCTTGCCGGCAAGCTCCAGCGCCTCGTCGTAGTTGCTGCCGCCTACTGACTGGGCAGCCTTGTAGATAGCGCCGGCGATCTTTTCAATATTAAATGTAACATTTCGTCCGTCACGCTTTTTGATCTTGATAATCATTACTTTTACCTCCGTATATGTTATGCTGTGATACTATTATCGCTTTATCAGTTGAATGTGCTGCCACGACCACAATATCTTGTGGTTTTGCGGTGAACAATTACAAGTATATAGTATTTTTGAGCCAATGTCAAGTGAATTACGACCAAAAAATATATAACAGTTTTGTTCACCCTGCACAAAGGGCTGAAATGAGCGCAGAACAGGGGCGTTTCGCAGCGACTGAAGCTTGTATATCTGAAAGGCTTTGCGCTTTACAGTCGAAAATCATAGAATTGTTCTGCAAGAAAAAAACTTGACAGCCGTTCTTATGCGGTTTGAGAGCTGTGTTGTTAAACGGATAACAAAGATATTTAAGAATATGAATAGAATTAAGCCCTGATTTGCTGCTCCTTATTTGGACAGAAAGTTTTCGCTTCACGAAAACCGCTGCTGTAAAGTGCAGGCGCTTGATTGATAGACTTAGTATTCAATTTTAAACATGAGATATAACTGCTTGTATATGCAGTTTTATATGAGAAAAGGCCCAAAGCACCCACAAAATACAGCTGCAGCCGCTTTTTTGGACACTATATATAGATTTGGGGCTTGTTTTCAAATTGCTTTTGGAACAATCCGTTTTTTAAGACATTTTATGGAAATAAGGCTGACATTTTTTGCTATGAGGGCTTTGACGGCGGCAGGGAAAATATGCAAACTTTAGCCAATTGTAACCAATTTGGTGATATGTAACCAATTTGTAATTTTTCTCTTGACATTTCGGCGGTTATTTAGTATAATAATATTAGCTATTCATTCGTGTGTTTGGAGACCCGGCGGAGACGTAAAATGCGCACGCCATATTGAAAGGATGAAACCTATGATTTTCAGAAGGAAAGCAATGAGTGCTGCTCTGGCACTGCTGCTGGCGCTATCGCCGGCGGGGCAGGTGTTCGCTGATGATGAGCAGCCCTCAGATGAGGCTTCCTCTGCTGCTTCAGAGGAGCAGGTTTATGAGGAAAGCCCGGAGGACCCTCAGCCCCAGGAGGACGAGGCTCAGGCGCCTCTCACTCTTACTGCTATAAGGCGCTCTGTTGAGGCAGCTGTGGAGAAAAGCGAGGAGGAGCAGTTCCTGGACAAATATCCGGAGCTGAGAGAGGTGGGCGATTATGTCTTTGAAGGAGACACCGTTCCCTGCTCGGAGAATGACCCTTCATACCACAAGTACATTCAGGGCATGATGGAGGCTCTTGAGGGTGGAAATGAGCTGGGCGGCCAGCTTACATCAATGGCGGGAATAAGGCTTCTGACCTCTGCCGTTGACGGAGCGGACAAGCTGGTGCATCAGGCAAGATTCAAAGACCTGCCGAAGACCTACGGAGCTGATGTCTCATACTTTCAGGGGGCTATCGACTGGGAAAAGGTAAAGGCCAGCGGAATAAGCTTTGCGATACTCAGAGCCGGCTACCGTGGCTACGGCAAGGCAGGAACACTTGTGCTTGATGACCGTTTCCTCGAATATCTGGCGGGAGCAAAGAAAGCCGGCCTTGAGGTGGGAGTTTATTTCTACACTCAGGCCATCACCGTAGCCGAGGCAAGAGAGGAAGCAGATTTCGTTTATAAATACATTAAAAACTACAAGCTGGAGCTGCCGGTCTACAGCGATATGGAAACTGTTACCGGTGCTGTGGGAAGGCTTGATTCTGCCGGGCTCACAAGGGCACAGAAAACAGACATTATCGAAGCCTTCTGCGAAAGGATAAAGAGCTACGGCTACACCGCCGGTGTTTACTCAAACCCCCAGTGGCTGACCTACTATCTGGACGCTGCAAGGCTGCAGGCTAAGTACCCTCTCTGGCTGGCGAACTACACCACAGAGACCAAGTACGCCGGGAATTTCGAGATCTGGCAGTATGGCTACGGCTATGTGAACGGAGTTACAAATATCTATACTGACCTGAATGTAAGATATCATTTTGTTACCACTCCCGATGCGCCGACAGATTTTAAGGCATCAAGCATCACCAATAAGGCAACTCTGACCTGGAAGGCTGTAAGCGACTGTGATGGGTATGAGGTGTTTATGAGGACCCCCGGAGGCATCACCACCTCGGTGACAAAGGTAACCTCACCGACGGCGTCCGTTTCGCTTTCAAATGTTCGCTGCACCTATTATGTTAAAGCTTACAACACAAGCCAGAACACTACAGTTTACAGCGAACCGTCTGCGGAGATCTCTCTTGCAAGCTACTCGCCGTTGGCGCTCAGAGTGACCTCCCGCACAGACAGCACTTTGACTGTCTCCTGGGATAAGATCGGCGTCAGTGCGAACTATGAGCTTTACAAGGCGGAGAACGGCAGCACAACATATACAAAGGTGGGCTCCACTACCGGCAGCAGCCTGACTGTCACCGGGTTAAAGCCTGCAACAGTTTACAAGTTCAAGGTCCGTGCTATGACCAAATCCGGTACAAGCTACAGTGTGGCCCGGCCCTACACAAATGAGTACACCTTCGGGACCATGGGTGAGAAGATCACCAACCTGAAATTTGTTACCAAGGACGCTAATTCCATAACTTTCCAGTGGAAAAAGACCAGTTCAAACTGTGTCGGCTATCAGATACTGAAATACAATGCCAGCACAGGCAAGTATGCGGCGGCAGGCACTACAAATCAGACAAGCTACACCCTGACAGGTCTTAGTCAGGGAACTGCATACAAGCTGCAGGTGCGTTCCTATTACAAGAACGGCAGTGAGACCATCTACGGCATTGCTTCAAATGAATTGAACTGCGCTACCAAATGCGCTGCTCCCACAGGCTGCAAGGTAACAGCTGCGACAGACAGCTCCTACACTCTTTCATGGAATGCACCCTACGGAGCCACCGGCTACATGATCTATGCGGCAGCTTACGGCAGCAAACCTGTTAAGCTGGCAGAGACCTCTGACACAACATACACAGTCACCGGGCTGGATAAGGGTGTTTATTCAGTATACATCAGGCCCTACATCAAATGCGGCAACACCAGATATTACGGCATCTCAAGCTCCTATCTCTACCCGGTATGCGGAGCAAAGGCAGCCGCACTGAGCTCCTCGGCAGTTACTGATGCTTCGGTGGCTCTCAGCTGGAACATTCCTGAATTTACCCAGAGCACTGAGGTTTATTACTATAATACGACCAGCAAGGCATGGGTGCGCAAGGTCACTCTGGGGCCTGCCGGCAAGAGCTACACCGTCACCGGGATGGAGCCCTCCACAAGCTATCAGTTCAAGGTAAAGACTATATTTAAGGGCGGCAGCAGCTTATACTCCAATGTGGTAACTGCTAAGACATTACAGGCTGACAAGCCTTTGACAGCCCCCACGGGTATAAAGGCTACCACTGCTACGAATTCGACTGTTACCATTATCTGGAACAAGGTCGATTCAGCAGTAAAGTACAAGCTTTACATACTGAACGAGACCACCGGAAAGTATACTCTCAGGGGTTATACGACCGGCACAAAGTTCACCTTCAGCGGTTTGAAGCAGGGCAAGCTTTACAGCATGAGAGTTTACTCTGTGTCCGGCACAGGCAGCATGAAGGCCTCGGCTACATATCAGATAACTCCCAAGCCGGTGGCACCGAAACTGACGGTATCCTCAAAAACTGAAACGACAGTTACCCTTAAATGGAGCCCGGCGGCGCTCTGCTCCAAGTATTATATCTACAAGCTTGACCCGCTGAATAATGAATATGTGAAGATAGCGACCACCTCCTCTACAAGCTACACCGTTAAGGGGCTTTACAAGGGCTCGAGGAACATCTTCAAGATCAAGGCAGTTGCAGTTACAAATGCTGCGAATTTCAATTCGCTTTTCTCCTCACAGCTAAGCGTGCTGACAAACGGAGTATCCTACTACAAGGCTTGCTCCTCCTCCTGCCAGACACTTTATCAGGGCTTTGTACAGTCCGGCATAACGCTCAGCTATGCCATGCAGGAGAAGATAGCCATTGCAAATGCGATAGCCGGCTATGAGGGGACCGCAGCGCAGAACACCAGTATGCTGCAGACCCTTAAAAACGGAAATCTGATCGTAGCGCAGTTCTGATAATATAAACGCAGTGAGGCAATGCTTCGCTGCGTTTTTTACGGTATCGGGGTGAGTAAATGCGGAAGATACTGCCCGGATAGTTGGCGCTTGTGTTCAAAGATAACAAAATAGAAAGAAATATTTGTACAAATCGGAAAAAATTTAAAATAATTCAAAAAGCACTGGACAAATATGTAAAAATGAGTTAAAATAAAATTAACCCTAAGGTTGTAATATTTTATTTGGGAGGAAGATGTTTATGTATTCCAAGTCACAGAAGCTTGTAGCTGAATTTCTTGGCACCTTTGGCCTTGTATTCTTCGGCTGCGGAACCGCTATCTTCACCAATGCGAATGTTGTAGCGACAGCGCTTGCTTTCGGCCTTTCGATCGTAATTGCTGCTTACACCATTGGCAAGATCAGCGGAGCACACCTTAACCCGGCAGTATCCTTTGCTATGTTCTTCGACGGAAGAATGTCTCTGTCTGATGCTATTGCTTACAGCGTTTCACAGATCGTAGGCTCTGTATGTGCATCGCTTTGCCATCTTATCATTGTTGCTTGCAGTGAACTGCCTATCAAGAGCTGCGGCTTTGGCGCTAACAGCTTTGGCGGCCTGAATTTCTTCGGTGCATTCCTGGTAGAGGTTATCATGACCGCAGTATTTGTTCTCTTCATTCTTTCTGTAACAGCCAGCAAGGACGAGGGCACAAAGACTCACGCCGGCCTGTTCATCGGAGCAGCACTCACCTTTGTACATCTGATCGGTATTCCGCTCACCGGCACATCTGTAAACCCTGCAAGAAGCATTGGACCTGCTATCTTCGGTGCATTCGCTACCAACGGCAAGTCTCTGCTGCATATGCTGGTATTCATCATTGCACCTATGTGCGGCGCATTTGTTGCAGCACTTATCTACTCAATGGTAGTTAAGGAAAAGAACTGAGCAAGATGATTTTGAGAGCTCTGCTTCGGCGGGGCTCTTTTTTTGTTTTTCATATTTTTCCTTAAAGTACATTTAAAGTAGGGCAGTTATAATAAAGACAACATCAAGAAAGAAGGGAGTCTTCAAAATGAAAGACAATAAAAATAAACTCGCAGTAATAGCTGCTCTCGTTTCAGTATGTATGCTGGCTGCCGGCTGCTCAAGCAGTGCTGACAGCGTAGACACAGTCAAGTCCACCGGGGAGGTCATTTCTTCACAAGCTCAGGAAAGTGATACAGATGATGCTTCAAGTGAAAGCAGTGCTTCTGATACCTCATCTAAAACAGCAAGAGAATCTCAGACTATCAATATAGAGACTAAAGAAACTGAAAAGTCTGATCCCTCCTCAGGCACTGACAGTACCGCAACAGAGAAAACAGATTCCAAGAAGACCACTGACACAGCCTCCGGCAGCACAAGCACTGAAAGCAAGACCGTCACTCCATACACTGCCACCTCCGGTACAAAGCTGGACACCTCTGACATCTTTTCAAACCGTGACCTGACCCAGAATGCTGACACCTCAGAGGCTAAGACCATTACCGTTTCTGACGGGCAGACCATTGACATCACTGAGGAGGGCATTTATATCCTGACAGGCTCTGCCTCAAACTGCACTGTTAAGGTGAATGTGGACAGCGAGGCCAAGGTACAGCTGGTGCTGGATAATGTGAGCATTACCAACAGCGATTTCCCGGCGATCTATGTTGTCAGCGCTGACAAGTGCTTTATAACCACAGCCTCCGGTTCAGTCAATGCGCTTTCTGTGACCGGCACCTTCAAGGCTGACGGCGACACCAACACCGACGCAGTTATCTTCTCCAAGGACGATCTGGTGCTCAACGGGCTGGGCACTCTGAATATAGACTCTGCTGCCGGAAACGGCATCTCCGGCAAGGACGATCTGAAGATCACCGGCGGCACCTACAATATAAATGCTTATCTCCACGGCATTGAAGCCAACGATTCTGTGCGCATCTGTGACGGAAGCTTTACTATAAAGTCCTCCACAAAGGACGGTATCCACTGCGAGAACAGCGACGACGATACTTTGGGCTGGGTGGTCATCTCCGGCGGAAGCTTTGACATCACTGCCAAGAGCGACGGTGTGCAGGCGACTACAGTTTTGCAGATAGACGGCGGCACCATTAACATCAGCGCTGCTGAGGGCATGGAGGGCACATACATTCAGATCAATGACGGCACAATAAACATCAAGGCCACTGACGACGGCATAAACGCTGCCCGCAAGAGCACCTCTGAAACTGTTTGCTTCGAGATGAAGGGCGGCAATGTTACTGTCAGCATGGGCAGCGGCGACGTTGACGCTATCGACGCCAACGGCAATGTGATCGTAAGCGGCGGCACTATCAATATCACCTGCCCCACACAGGGAACTGCTGAATCCTTCGACTATGACGGCACTGCCACCTACAACGGCGGCACGATCATCGTAAACGGTGAGACTCTCTCCGACATACCCACTCCCATGATGATGGGCGGCGGACGAGGCGGAATGGGCGGCATGGGCGGAATGGAAGGAAACTTCCCCCAGGACGGCGGCTTCGGCGGACGCGGAAACCGCGGCGGCAGAATGTAACAAGCTTTATACTGTGCTATTTACACATCATATATATCCCCCTTTTTTCTCCCTTTTTTGGAAAGGCTCTGCTGCAAGGCAGGGCTTTTTCTTTTGATCTCGATCTGGCCGTGTATGCAGGAGAAAATAATCGGCACCCCTGCGGTATTCAGCAGAGGTGCCGTAATATGCTGTTATGCTATCGGCAGCATTTCAGAAAGTGCCCGGTAATTGTAGGAGCCGCTTTCAGAGTAATAGGAGGAGCGGGGGTCGCTGGCACGGATATGGACTGAACATTCCCAGACCAGTGAGTAGTCACGCCCGTCCTCGTCTGTATAATACACAAACTCGTCATAGACCTCTGTTCTGCGCATAAAATCTGTGGCCCTTGCGAAGTAGAGGTGAGTGCGTTTATCCATCAGGCCTTCCTTGGCATTTATCAGCGACTGAACATAATCTGAATAGTCATCAATGTCCTCGTCGTCCCATGTTACGTCTATCTCATACCATTTGCTGTCAAGACGGGCCAGGTTCCAGGTATGGTTTGCCTCTGGTGACGATGCCTGCTCGATAGCCTCAGCATAGGTTTCCGCAGAGCTCACTCCGCCCTCTATGGGCAGGCAGAGTATCCCGCACTGGCGCAGCAGATATGAGTAAGTATCAGAATACCCCTCGCAGACTGCTGTATTCATCAGCAGGCCGCCGTACACAGTCTGGGCATAGGAGAAATCTCTCTCATCCTTGGTCTTGTTTTGGTCGTATGTCATGGCAGTCAGCAGCTTATCGTGCACCCGGCGGGCCACATTGAGCTGGCTGCCGGAGAGGTCGATATCAGAAAGGAACTCCGTTGCAGCCTCTTGTATCTCTGCCAGTTCCTCCCAGAATTTTGGGTAGCTCTGGCTTTGGTAGATCTTGATCTTATAATAGCCGTTGTTTACAGTTTTTTCAACATAATCCCAGGTGATGCCGACTATCTCGTCATAGTAATAGAACTCCGGATAGTCCTCGTTGATACAGGCATAGATCATAAAAAAGTCATCAGCGAAATCCCAGATCTTATCCTGGGGAACATCAAGCATATACTCATTATTCTTTTCATTGGTGTGGCTGATGATCTCGAACATAGCGTTATAGATCTGCCTTTGGAAGCCGTCCAGCTGGGCATAATAGTAGCGCTCCTTATTAGCTGTCAGCTCAGCTTTCCGGGGGGTCTCCTGAGAAGATGTCTTCTTTGTGGAGGTGGTTTCCTTGGCGGTAGATTTTGTGGTGGTCGTGGCTGCCTTAGTGGTGGTGCTTGAAGATGTTTCGGTTTTGGCAGCAGTAGTCACAGCGGCAGTGGTTTGGCCTGCGGAGGTTGTTGTGGAGGTTTGGTCGGAAGCTGTGGCAGTGGTGGTCTCCTGCCGGGTGACGGTAAGGGGGTTTTTAAGCTCCACGTCGCCGGAGGAGTCGTCAGAGTCTCCGCAGCCGGTCAGCAGCAGTGACGCAGCAATAAGCATTGCTGAGAGTGCTTTCATTTGCATAGGCAGTTACCTCCTTGAAAGTTATTGCCAGCCGAGGCTGCATGACACGATGCTTTTGCCGGAGCGGGTTATAAAGAACTGCTCCTGCCCGCCGGCGGTGAGCTTTTCGATGTCAAGGGTCTCCCCCTCGAAGGACTGGCTGTTATAGTGGACCTCTATATGTGTAAGGGCACGCTCTTTAAAGGCGGAGAGGGGGTAGGTATTGAGTATAAACCGCACATACTCCACGTTATTGGTATGGGAGCAGTAGTCAAGGTTCATAGTTCTGACGGTAACGGATTCTATTTTTTCTGCCGGCTCCTTAGAGAAGCGAATGAAATCCATATTATCGAGGGGCTTGGGGTTTTCCATTTCGGGCTTGAAGCCGAGGGTCTCGGGGCGGCGGGGCTTACCGGTATCAAGGTCAAGTGCGCAGATCTCTACTCTTGAGGAAAAGAGAGGCTTGCCGTTTTTATCGAGGGCTTCGGTATCGACGAAAATTCTCAGGGCGGAGTGTTTAGAGATAAAGCATCTTACCTGAAATTCCTCCAGCCAGTCGGGTCTGCGGAAGATGCGGAAATTATTCTTTGAGAACACCCACATGGCGTTATACTCCCGCATGGCGGTTACTCCGTCGATGTGCATACTGCCCAGCAGCTCGGTGATACAGTCCTCGACGGTTTCAAAGGCAGAGATGACGGAAAGCTTTACCTCCGGGTCGCAGCGGCTTCCGGTGACAGTGCAGGATTTAGTATATATCATTTTATCAGCTCCTTAAATATTTCACCATTACATATTATAGCACAGATCTCAAAGATAGTCAAATGTCCTGGCGCGGACGGCGCATGGCCGCCTTTTGTGGGACAGATATAGAGGCAGGCTTTGTGTGACGGCGGTCCTAGCGCGGACGGCGCATGGCCGCCTTTTGTGAGACAGGTTTGGAGGCAGGTTTGGTGTGACGGCGGGGTCGTAGATAGAGAATGAGGATAATGGATAGGTGTGTGGGGGATTGGGTGGATTTGGAGTATGATGAATAGTTGTATGCGGTTCAGGCAGCAAAAAGATCGCCGCACAGCGGGTGGTGCTGTACGGCGGAAATTAGTTCGGGGTTCAGTCTTGCTCGCTGCCGCCGGTGGGCGGGGGTGTGACGGAGCACAGCTGCAAAATGATCTCGCTGAAATAGCGTGGGTTCACATCGGAGAGCTTCAGCCAGCCGGTCTCTTTTTTATCGTAGTAGTCGGGGACCTTGCCGGCGTTGAAGAACACCAGCTTTTCCAGCTGGACCTCCTCGCCCTCGAAATCGTAGGCGGCGATAGATGCACCGGAGAAGATCAGCATGGCGCCGTTGCCGGTGACGCTTGAGGAGCCGTCGGCGTTACGGCTGCGGGACTGGATATCCTCTCTGTAGAAATAGTAGAAGAAGCCTGCGTCCTCTGCCTGGCCTTTATACCAGCCAAGCTTGGTCATCTTGCCCACAAGCGCAAGGCTGTTGAGCTCGGCGTACTCAAAGCGGGTGCAGGCAGTGAGGTCCTTTTCTTTGTCATCAAGGCGGTAGATCTTGCGGCCGAGCTGGTCGAAGGGCTGGATGATCTCATAATCGGAGAGCTGCTCCTTCCAGGCGGAAAGCTGTTCGGCAGTGAGCTCCAGCGGGTGAACAAGGCCGATCTGTGCGGTGTC
The DNA here is from genome assembly GCA_902797485.1 of uncultured Ruminococcus sp. GTDB lineage: Bacteria > Bacillota > Clostridia > Oscillospirales > Ruminococcaceae > FB2012. Next base: position 13,422 of record CADBTF010000231.1, read on the forward strand.
CGGGAGGGTGTATTCTTCCTCGTCGGCGGTGGTGAAGGAGCCGTCGTCAAGGTAGCGGAAGCTCTGTATCAGCTTGCCGTTCTCGTATTCTCCCCAGATGAGCCCCACAGCAAAGCAGTGCATTACAGCGTTTTCCACAAAGAGCTTTTTCCATCCCTGTGCAGACCATTTGCGGTCCAGCATGAGCACATATTCCAGCCTTGCCTTCTGGGCGGTGACAACTGTTTTGAGCTGCTTTTTCAGCTCCTTGAAGTCGCTGCAGGCGGCCTCGGCTTTTTCCTGATCGTCGCCGGCGGAGGGCTTGGGGAGGTTTTTGAGCTGTTTGTCGCCGTTGAATATTTCCAGCCCAAGAGAGGGTGTGAGGCAGACGCTGAACTGCCTTGGTCCGAAGTCGAATACCCGGCAGAGGCGTTCATCAAAGCCCAGGTCGGGGACGATCCTGTCTGCCAGCTCCTCGGTGGTGATGCCGAGGGCCTCTGCCGCTGATGCCAGTGCCTCTGCAGCCGCAGAGCGCACCTGTTTGTTCTTGAATTTTCGGGACATGGTGTCGATATTCATAAGGGCCTCGCTGCTGCCGGCGAGAGCAAGAGCACGGGTGGCCTCAGCTGCGATAGCGCCGCGCATATTTTCTGCCCAATCCTTGATGCAGCGCATAAGCGTTCTCACCATGGGAACACCCCCATGGATAGCGCAGAAATAGAGGGCGCTTTTGGTTTTTGCCTGAGCACCGTCATCGAACCAGCGCCCGAAAATATCGGCGGCGAAGGCTTCCAGCTCCTTCCGGTCTAAGGCGGAGGCAAGGTCATCAGCCAGCTTGCTGCGGGCGGGGGCAGTCATGGGAGCATAGCACATGATAAGCGCTTTCATATAGTCCTCGCCGGCCTCGCTGCCGTCCTGCTTATGCACCGGCTTCAAGGGTGCGCTGAACAGAAAGCTCAGCTTGCTGTTCTTGCTGGTCTTGATAAGCTTCGAGAGCTGTTCCTCACGGCTTTGTTCCTTGGCCTCTGCCGGGAGAGCAGCACCTGTAAGGGCGCCGATCTTAGCTTTTATCTTGTCCGATTTTTCGGACTCAAAGGCACGGCTGAGCTCTGCCTCATAGCCGCTTGCTCCCTGCCTGGAGATTATTTCTATAGCCAGCTCACGCTTGGTGGCCTTTTTAGCAGCCAGCATTGAGCAGACCTCATCACGCCAGCCGGCGCTGCTGATTACAGCAGCCAGCTCTGCCCGGACAGCCTTGCTGCCGTCGTCCGAAAGTGAAAGAAGCTTCTGCTTGTATTCCTCCGGGCTCTTGCCAAGGGCCTTGGCTGCGATCACCCGTCCGGTGGCGTTCAGCTTCGGCACGTCAAGGGCTGCAAGTTCTTCCTTGCAGGCAGCGGCGCAGTCGGTGATGGCAGCTATGGCATCTTCCTTTTTGGAATACATATCATCGGTGCAGACAGCCAAGAGGTCGATTATCTCATCAAACTTAGGGCCGCAGCTGCGCAGCATATCAAAGGCCTCGGCTTCATGGCCCTCCACTGAAAATCCTGTGGCCCGCTCTATGCGGTGTATCCTGCCGTAATTGTATTCTGCTTTCATCATGACCGTAAAGGCTCTTGCCAGAAATTCGTCTACGCCGTAGGCCTTATAGTAATCCCAGCCGCTGCCGAAGCTGCCGCCTATACACCAGCCTTTGGCTGCTGCGGCTGCTTCTTCGTAGGAGGCGGTGCCCATGATGTAGTCATAGACCGCAGCCTTGCCGCCGAACTGCTCCTTGACGTTCTCTGCAAGGCGCCGGCGGTTTTTGTCAATGATCTCGTTTACTGCCTTGGCATATTCCGGGGAAGAACGCCGCAGAATATCGCTCAGGTCTCTGCTCAGCACCACGTTGTCACCGACGATGGAAATGGCTGCCTTGAAGCGGTCAGGATAACTGGCAGCGTATCTTTCCAGCCGCTGCTGCTTGTCTTCCAGACGTCCGCCTGTAAATGCGACGGCGGCAATGAAGCCGGAGGTCACCAGTGAGGGGTCATTTTCCACATGATCCAGAGCCTTTATGGGGATAGTGGGAAGTGAGCACATTTTTTCGACTGTGGGGCGGGTCAGGTCCTTCCATTCCTTTCTGAAACGGACATCTGCCTGATGCTCGAACCGTGCGGCCTCGGCGGTGGCGCACATCAAATATGAAAATGCTTCGCCCACCAGCTCAGAGCGCTTTTTCCACAGTTCCAGAACAGTGTCTGCGGCAGACTGTGCCGGGGCATCAAGGGCGGCGGACTGCTCAAGTGCGTAGGTGCAGCAGAGGGCAAGGCCGGAATAGTGATACTGGCGCTGAGTGTCTGTATGGCAGATGCTGTTCAGGTACTTGGCAGCGATCATGCAGACTGAGGGCTCTGCTGCAAGCGGCAGCCGGAAGGTGCCGCCGTTATAGAAGGCGTAGTCGATGTGTACGGCGTAGGCAGCGGCCTGTGCTTCATTGCCCAAAAGGTCGGTGAGGGTGACGGCGATGCTGTCAAAGTGGTCCTTGGGGCTGAACACCACTGCACCGCTTTTAAGCTTGGTGACCTGCTCCGGGATAAAGAAATGGCAGGTGCTTTTCAAAAGGGAAAACATGAGCAGAACGAACCTTTCTGAAAGCTCGCTGCTGTTTTTCTTGACTATCTCCCGGGAGACTGCCTTCTGTATCTCCTCACGGTACTGCCAGTTCATCTTAAAGGGCAGCTGCACGGGTGAGAGCTTTTTCAGCAGGGAATTGTCTCTTGGCTTTGAAAGGTCAAGATAGTTTTTAAGAACATCAAGGGCTTCCTCCGGGAGAGAAAGCTTATCCAGCACCTCTGTAAGCTTAGGGTAGCCTGTGGCCGTATCGGTGTAAAGCATTGGTCATTCCTCCTTCAATTTTGGATAATAACTATCATATTTATCATAACACATTTTGCCCCGGCTTGCAATATGTATATAAAGAAAAAGTAATAATACGAACACCGTCCAAGAGATCTGATGCTCATATTATTACTTTTATTATGCTCACTTTGCCGCTATGCCTTTTGCTTTAAGGTGCCGGAGCGGTAGGCAGCCAAAAGCGCCCGCAGGTCGTCTATCTGCCCTTGGAGCTGTTCGCCCTTATCGGTGTCGGAGATGTTGGCACGCTTGTCAAGCCGCTCGACAAGATGTAAGGTGGGAGTGTGCTCGCTCTCGTCTGCCTTGAAGGGCTTGTGCTCTGCCAGATTCAGGCTGTGGGAATCGTATATCAGGGTGTAGCCGGCAATGCCAGTGGCCCGCTGATAAGCCTTTGAAATGCCCCCGTCGATGACAAACAGCTTGCCTCCGGCCTTCACAGGGCTCTCGCCGTTTTTGATCTTCACCGGGACATGGCCGTTTATGATATGCCCCCGCTTGGGGTCAAGGCCGAACATCTTCAGTATCTCCTCGCAGATCTCAGGCTGCTCGGAGAAATGATAATAGGCGTTGTAGTTTTCCTTGTAAAGCTCCTTTTCTGCCAGAAAATACCGCTCAAAGAAGGCCATTTTGTCCTTGCCGTAAAGGGGTGACACCGGCCCGCACCAGAGATACCACAGGTAGTCGGCGGCGTAGTCCTTTTCGGGGCCTGCCGGCATGAAATAGGCTCTGTTGGCGATCTCGTCCAGCTTGTCAAGAAGTGCCTTGCCGGAATATTCCCCGCCCTCGATATTGGCGCTCTGTGGCCTGCCCTCGCCGTCCAGCGGGATACAGCCGTGGAACAGCAAATTGCCGTTGACTGCCTTATACATGGAGCCCTTGGAATAAAGGAACCTGATGTGAGAATTCAGCTTCTCGCTGTGCAGGAAGGAATTCGCCAGCACGTTCATAAGCTCGTTTTCCTCGTCGTTCAGGGAGAGGGGAGCGTCCCTATATACAGTAGGGAAATTAGTGTCCAATAAATTGTACGATTTGCCGTCGATCGTGACGGTGCCGGCTTCAAGGTCAACTCTCCGGAAGATATTTCGGCTTTCCATGTTCCACTCCGGGTGGCGCTCGATAAGCTGCCCCTCCAGTTTCAGCTGAATGACAGTTATTGCCTTGTGCATCTTGGCCACCAGCCCGGTATCCACCGGGTCATAGATGTTGTCGTCAAGGGTCTGGGGCATGAACAGGCTGCATGGGTCCTCCTTGTAGACCTCTCCGGCGAACACGGCCAGCGCCCGCAGGTTAAGGCCGTAGCCGTCCTCCAGCACATCGAAATTGTTGTAGCGCATAGCTATCCTGATGACGTTTGCGATGAGTGCCCAGTTGCCGGAGGCAGCACCCATCCAGGAGATGTCGTGGTTGCCCCACTGAATGTCAACGCCGTGCATTTTCATCAGCTCGTCCATGATTATATCAGCTCTCGGACCGCGGTCAAAAATATCCCCGATGATGTGCAGGCGGTCTATGGCAAGGGCCTGTATCAGCTTGCAGAGGGAGATTATGAAATGCTCGGAGATGCCTGTGTCCAGTATAGTGCTGATTATTTCCTCGTAGTAGTAATCCTTGTTTACGTCGTCGGTGACATTGAGCAGCTCGTCAAGGATATAGACCATATCCTTGGGGATACTCTTTCTCACCCTTGAGCGGGTGTATTTTGCCGACACCGCCTCGCAGACGATGATAAGCCGGTAGATAGTCAGTCTGCGCCATTCGTCAGTCAGCAGGCCCTGCTTTTTGAGCCGCTTTATCTGCTTCTCGGGATAATAGATAAGAGCAGCCAGAGCTTCACGCTCTGCGGAGGAAACTGTTTTGCCGAGGGTCAGGTCGATCTTTATTTTTATCATGCCGGAGGCGCTTTTCAGCATATGCAGGAAGGCTTCAGATTCACCGTGCATATCGCTGAAAAAATACTCTGTTCCCTTCGGCAGCGACCTTATGGCAGAGAGGTTGATTATCTCGCTGGCAGCACTGTCGATAGTGGGGTATTTCTGAGATAACAGTTCAAGGTATTTTCTGTCCATTTGCTCACTTCCTTTTTTGATATTATTTACAGCAAAGGTTTGACTAAAGTTTAACATATAATAAAAACCCGAAAATCAGAAAAACGATTGATGTGTGCAAAAAACAGCAGGCTGCATCTGCTGCTTAATTACCGGCTGCGGAAATGTCCTCATCGCTGATCTCTCCGCCAACGTCCCAGCCCCTGTCATAGGCCAGCCGGTCATATACCTTTACGCTTCTGCCGTCCTCAAGGATAAGCGTCACCATAGGCTCCTCTCCCGGAAGATAGCCCTCACAGCCGTTATCAGGCTCGATCAGATCAATTATTTTGTACAGCATCTGTTCCCCTCCTTGTATGTCTGTGTCAGATATATTTTAGCATATATTACCTGTAATGTCAAATCCCTGCAATAATGCCAAAACAGCGCCGGCACCTTGGGAAAGAGGCATCAGCGCTGTTTTGATTTAGGAAGAAATGAATAGGTGATAGATGTTATATTAAACGACATTGAAATTGCTTCTTTGCGAACTTCGCAAAAGCATATATCGGACTTTTACTCGTTCTCAAAGTGCAATTTCT
>CADBTF010000232.1 GCA_902797485.1 uncultured Ruminococcus sp.
CTCCGGCGGAGGGCGGAGGAAAAGCTCTCCCCGACCGCTGCCCTCAAGGGCGCCGACCTCTCGGACGACAGCACCCTCTATAACGCCTATTTCACCGACGAGCAGATAAAGGCTCTTTACAAAAACAGCTATGATGAGACTACAGCCAAGCTTTACCGGGCAGCAGACTACGCCCTTACCCGCTGCCTGACCTTTGAGGGTGACCCGATAATCTCTGCCTTTCACGCTGTTTCCTGCGGGAAGACGGAATCTGCTCTGGCGGCATGGAATGAGAACATACCGTATCTTGTCAGCGTGGACAGCAGCTGGGATCTGGAAAGCAAGGCCTGCACCAGTGTCATGACCGTGACACGCAAGGAGCTTTACTCCCAGCTGCACTCTGCCCTGCCGGACTTGACCCTTGATGAGAGCAGCCTGACCGTTCAGGTGACCGAGCGGACGGAAGCAGGCTGTGCGGCTACGGTGGAGCTTTGCGGGGTGAGCTTTCTCTCCGGGAGAGACTTTGCGTCAGCGGCAGGGCTGCCCTCCGCCTGCTTTGAGGTCACTGAAAAGAACGGCAGCTTTGAATTCACCTGCAAGGGGCGGGGGCATCTTGTGGGGCTCAGCCAATACGGTGCTCAGGCAATGGCCTCCGACGGCAAGTCCTGTGAGGAGATACTTTCCCATTATTTCCCCGGCACAAAGCTCACAAGCTCCGAACGGGCAAGGTAGCAACTGCTAACGCTCCGAACGGTTTAAGATTTTTAAATTTATACAAAAATATTTGCAAAAGGGCTTGCATTTTTCAAAAAATGTGTTATTATATTAATAGGAGCAAAATGGCTCCGGGTATACCTGCCTTTCGTATCGGGCGGGCAATATGTTTATAGGAGGTTTTTTATTATGGCATATGCTATCGGTGAAGAATGTATCGGCTGCGGCGCTTGCGTAGACGCTTGCCCTGTTGGAGCTATCTCATTGGAGGATGCTAAGGCATCTATTGATTCCGGTGCTTGCATAGACTGCGGTTCCTGCGCAGCTACCTGCCCTGTTGAGGCACCCAAGGCTGAATAATTCAATATCGGCAAAACGGGGGTTCTCCCCTTAAAGAAAAGGTCCGGCACAGCGCTAAGCTATGCCGGGCTTTTTTTCAATGCAAGGCTCACGTTTCGCTGTCAAGCAGCTTGCCGAGCGTCCTCCAGCCAAGTGATGCGCATTTTACCCGGGCGGGCATTCTGGCTACGCTCTGGAGTGCGCCGGCTTCTTCAAGCTCCTCAAGCTCCTGATCGGTCATCTCTCCTGAGATCATTTTTGAAAAGAGCTCGTTCAGATGCCGGGCTTCGTCCACAGTCCTGCCAATGATGAGATCCAGCATTATGTCCGCAGACGCCTGTGAGACTGCGCAGCCCACACCTGTAAAGGAGCCGTCAGTGATGACGCCGTTCTCTATGTTCAGGTGCAGGGTCAGGGAATCACCGCAGGTGGGATTAAGTCCGCTGCTTGAACAGCTGGCCTGCGGGAGCTCGTGCAGGTGCATGGGGTGGAGATTGTGGTCGATAAGCACCTCGTTGTAAAAGTTATCTGTCATAGCCCATTCGCCTCCTGATGGTTTTAAGTGTCTGCAAAAAGCGCTCTATGTCCTGCTCGTCGTTGTATAAGCCAAGGCTCATTCTGGTGCTGGACTGCACTCCCAAAAACTGGTGCAGGGGCTGTGCGCAGTGATGCCCCGCCCGGACAGCTATGCCGTCACTGTCAAAGATCGCTGCCACGTCATGTGGGTGGACACCCTCAACGGTAAAGGTTATTATGCCGTGGTGATCCTCTGCCCTGCCGGAGCCTATGATGTGTATATATGGCAGGCAGCTCATTTCCTCAAAGGCAAGCTTTGTCAGGGCGTTCTCACGCTCGGCAATGGCTTCAAGGCCAAGCTGCTCCATGTAGCCGATAGCTGCCGCAAGGCCCACTGCTCCCCCGACGTTGACGGTGCCGGCCTCGAATTTGTGAGGCAGCTCCGCAAAGGAGGCGTCTTCACGGGTGACATATTCTATCATCTCTCCGCCGTAAAGAAAGGGGGGCATTTTTTCAAGCAGCTCACGCCTGCCGTAAAGCACGCCTATGCCCATGGGAGCGTACATCTTATGGCCCGAAAAGGCAAGGAAATCAACTCCGAGATCATTCACGTTCACCGGCAGGTGAGGTATGCTCTGGGCTGCATCACAGACTATAAGAGTTCCGTTTTGACGGCAGAGCTCTGCAAAGGCCCTGATGTTATTTTCCCGCCCGAAGATATTGGAGACCTGCGCTATGGCGAAAAGCCTTGTCCTCGGAGTGAGGGCGGCTTTGAGGGCTTCAAGAGTGTACTCCCCCTGAGAGTCAGGCTCTAAAAAACAGAGCCGGGCTCCCCGCTCCTTTGCGGCTGTCTGCCAGGGCAGAAGGTTTGAGTGGTGCTCGGACACCGCCGCCAGCAGCTCGTCCCCCTCCCTGATGACCGAGCGTGAGAGACTGTAGCAAAGCAGGTTAAGGCTCTCGGTGGCATTGCGGGTGAAGATGACCTCCTGTACGGAGGCAGCACCGATAAAGGCTCTGACCTTTTCACGGGCGTTCTCATAGGCTTCTGTGGCAGCTGCGCTCAGACCGTAGAGCCCCCGGAAGGGGTTGGCGTTCTCTGACTGATAATATCTCTGCACTGCCTCCAGCACCTGTGCAGGCTTTTGTGCGGTGGCGGAGCTGTCAAGGTATACCAGCCCCTTATGAGCTCCGAACACCGGGAAATCAGCTTTGCAGTCAATCATCATACTCCCACCCCAAGGCATCAAATATCCGCTGCTTTACAGCGCCGTCGTTTATCTTGTTAATTGTGCGCAGCAGCTTCCCACGGGACATAAGCTCATAGATTTTCTCCTCACTGAGGCCTCTTGAGCCAAGGTAGAAGATATGCTGCTCGTCCAGCCTTCCGATAGTGGCACCGTGGCTGCCCTCCACGTCCTCCTCGTCGCAGAGGATAACAGGAACTGTCCGGTTTTTTACACTCTCACTCATAAGCAGGGCGTCCTCATGCTCGCTGCCCTTTGAGCCGCCGCAGCCGTTTTTAAAATCTATGGTGCCCTTAAAGGTCTTCTGAGCACTGCCGTCAAGCACAGAGCCAAGGCTTATCTCTGAGGCCGTGCGGCGGCCTGTGTGCTCTGCTATGAGGTTCAGATCAAGCTTGTCCGAGCCGGAGAGCCGGCAGCCAATCTCAGCGGAAAAGGCAGAGCCCCGGCCTGCAAGCTTTGTGACTATCTCGCTGACGGTGTCCTCACCACGCAGGTAGAGCTGCACCAGTTCAAGGCTTGCGTTTTCCCCCAGCTCAGAGGTCAGCCTTGATACGGTCTGCCCGCCCCCCTCAAAGACCTGCACCAGCCGTACCCTTGAACCGGCAGAGGCAGAGAGGAATGTGTCCAGCATAAGCTTGCTGTCCGGTTTTATGTACAGTATCACCGTCAGCGACGAGTTTTCGGGTGCGGTGAGCTTTATATCGGTACTGCCTGTGACATCTGCCCTGACAGGGTTTTCATAGGGCGGAGCTATCACAAGCTCCTGAGGTTCATATTTTGATATATCACGTTCAACAAAGTTCACGCCGAGTTTAGAGAAGGTCGGCACCGGCAGGATATTCAGCCTTGTTGTTCCCATTATTTCTGCCCCCTATCCAATGCTTCCGTGCATTTCAAGCTTTATCAGATTGTTCATCTCAACTGCGTATTCCAGCGGCAGCTCCTTGGACACATTATCCGCAAAACCCCGCACGATCATCGCTCTTGCCTCCTCTTCGGTGAGGCCCCGGGAGGTCAGATAGAATATGGCCTCGTTGCTTATCCGGCCGATCTTCGCTTCGTGGCCCACGTCGCATTTATCGGTCTTTACGTCGATGACCGGCACAGTGTCGGAGCGGGAGATATTATCCAGCATCAGGGACTCGCAGCTGACGGAGGACTTGCTTCCGCAGGCGTTTTCGTTCACCTGAACAGCGCTCCGGAAGGTGCTCTTTCCGCCGGACTTGCTTATGGACTTGGTGTTCATATACGATGATGTGTCAGGAGCGTTGTGGACTATCTTGGCGCCGGTGTCCAGGTCCTGGCCCTCCCCGGCAAAGGTGATGCCCGTGAACTCTGCGCTGGCTCCCCTGCCGTTTAATATACTCATAGGGTAGAGGTAGGACACATGGGAGCCGAAGCTGCCGGAGACCCATTCTATGCGTCCGTTTTCCTGGACTATTGCCCTTTTGGTGTTGAGGTTATACATATTCTTGGACCAGTTCTCAATGGTGGAATAGCGCAATGCGGCACCCTTGCCCACATAGAGCTCCACACAGCCTGCGTGCAGCCCCGCCTCATAGTATTTCGGCGCAGAACAGCCCTCGATAAAATGCAGATAGCTGTTCTCCTCAAGGATTATCAGGGTGTGCTCGAACTGCCCGGCGCCTTTGGCGTTCAGCCGGAAATAGGATTGCAGCGGTATCTCCAAGTGTACGTTTTTCGGTACATATACAAACGAACCTCCGGACCATACCGCCCCGTGGAGCGCTGCGAATTTGTGGTCCGTCGGCGGCACCAGCTTCATAAAGTGTGAGCGGATGATCTCTGCGTAACGGGGGTCGTGCATGGCGCCCTCCAGATCGGTGTAGACCACCCCCGATTCCGCCACCTCCTTGCGGACGTTGTGGTAGACCAGCTCTGAATCGTACTGTGCGCCCACACCGGCAAGGCTCTCACGCTCCGCCTGCGGTATGCCCAGCCGCTCAAAGGTCTCCTTGATGTTGTCGGGGACGCTCTCCCAGTCGGTGTTCATGCGGGTCTTCGGGCGAATGTAGGTCACGATATTGTCAATGTCCAGTCCCTCCACAGAGGCTCCCCAGCTGACCATAGGTGTGCGGCGGTAGACCTCAAGGCACCTGAGCCTGTGCTGACGCATCCAGTCCGGGTCGTTCTTCTCGTCGGATATTTCGTTAATGATCTCCGGGGTGATGCCGCTGTCCAAAAAATCTCCCTCGTTTTCCTCGAAGCGGAAATCGTAGAGTGAGCGGTCAATATCATCTACCTGTGTTTTCTGTTTCATATATTCATACTCCGTCTATGTATTTTTCAAAGCCGCTTTCCAGCACCTCTGCCGCCAGAGCGCCGCTGCCCTCCCGGACTATCCTGCCCCCGGAGAGGATATGTGTCTTATCCACATTCAGCTCCTCAAGTATCTTCGCATTGTGAGTGATTATCAAAAGGCTGCCGGAAACGCTTCTGCGGTATTCCTCAATGCCCTTTGAGACAGTCTTTACAGCGTCCACGTCAAGGCCGGAATCTGTCTCGTCCAGTATGGCAAGGCGGGGCTTCAGCATCAGCAGCTGCAATATCTCCGCCTTCTTTTTCTCACCCCCGGAGAAGCCCACATTGAGCTCTCTGTCCCCGTAGGAGGGGTCCATGTCCAGCACAGCCATAGCTTTTGCCAGCTCCTTCTTGTGCTCAAAGAGCTTTATCCGCCTGCCTGTCAGCTGCTCTGCGGCATTGCGCAGGAACTCCGAGAGGGTGATGCCCGGTATCTCCACCGGGTTCTGAAAGGACAGGAATATCCCCCGGCGGGCCCGTTTGTCGGCGGTCTCCTCTGTTATATCCTCACCGTCAAAGAATATCCTCCCTCCGGTGATGCTGTATTCCGGGCTGCCCATGACGGTGCAGCCAAGGGTGGATTTTCCTGCGCCGTTAGGCCCCATGAGCACATGGGTCTCTCCCTCTCCGACGGTCAGGCTGGCTTCATGCAGCAGCTCCTTGCCCTCTGCACAGACAGTCAGCTTATCTGTTTTCAGCAATTCTGACATACTGTTCTTCCTTTCATATTTTTATATATTCATTGCGTCCAGAGCGGTGATGTATTCCAGCGTCGGCTGGAAGATACCCTTATGGCGGGCTCCCCTGAACACCTCTCTGCCCTCCTTGAAAGCGATCACCTGCGCCATAGGGAAAGGGCACCAGCCCTCCTTGTCCAGCGGCACAGTGGAGATCAGAAGCCCGCTGTTCAGCCGCTTGCAGCTGAGGGTGTTCTTCAGGTTCTTGTGTGCGTACAGAAGCTCTCCGTCATAGATCAGCAGATTGAGCTTGTTGCGGGGGGCATTCTCTGTGATGAAGCTGTCCACCAGAGCAAAGCGCTCCCGCTGGGTGAGGGGGCCTCGTTTCAGCTGCTCGTTCAGCCTGTCCATGAGAGCTAAAAACAGCCTTTCGGAATCTGTATCGCCCTGCTGCCGGCGGTAGTAGCGGTAGGTCTCCCCGCCGGAATAGACAGTGCCGTTGTGTATCATGGTCCAGCTGCGGCCGCTTATATCCTCCGCCTGAAAGGGGTGGCAGTTCTCCCGCCTGATAGCCCCCACCGTCGCATAGCGGATATGAGCCAGAGCAGCCAGCTGGGGCGGCAGCTCCGGCAGAAGCGCCTTTAAGGTATCGCTGTCAGCAGCCCGGAGAGGCTCTCTTATCAGCTGCGGGCCTTTATCCTCAAACATCATTCCCCAGCCGTGGGGGTGCACCCTGCTGTGGGAAAAGAACTCATAAAGCGGCTCTCTCAGGTCTGTCGCTTTCGCTCCCGAAAACCCCAGCAGCTCGCACATTGCCCTCACCTCTTGTCGTAGTAGTTTTCTTTTAACGGTCTGCTCAAAAGCTTTTCCTGCTCGTAGGCTATCAGCCCCTGAGCGTAGTCGTCACCTGCGAAATACGTTTTCATATCTGCAAGCACAGCCTTGCCCCGCTCGATAAGCTCCTCCGGAGGCTCCCGCAGAGCCGCCTGCTTGTGATCCTCCACGGCAGCAGCCTGTAAACTCTCCGTAAAGTCAAAGTCCGGCAGGCTGAGAAGATAAAGCATCAGCAGGTGGGCGAATTTCAAGTCTCTCGGCTCTGTTCCGAACTGCCCCTCCGGCACCAGATCGAACATTCTCAGCTCGATGTGGTCAACGCCGTTCTGGGCAAGGTTCTCTATAGTGTTCTCGCCCTTGGGTTTCAGCCGCACCGGCAGATAAAGCTCACTGACAGAAAACAGTATGCTCTTCTGTATATATTCGATTATGCCGACGCAGAAGCTGTCAAGGTCGGTATGGTCAAGCACCGGCAGGAAGCCGTTCCAGTAGCCCCGCTCGCTGTTGCGTATAGAGGCATACCTGCTCAGCTGAGCGCCGCCCTTGCCGTCGCCGTCAAAGGAGAGGTCATAATAGGGGCTTGAGGCAGTCAGCAGCACCAGCAGCCATGTGCTGCGCATAAGCTGCTTGTAGAGCCGCATATAAAGGCTGTTTCTGAATTCCTGCGATGATGCCTGCTCACCGTACATCTCCTCCAGCCAGCGGTCTGTAAAGGAGAAATTGAAATGCACTCCCGAAAGGAGCATGAGGCGTTTTCCGTAGCGCCACTGCAGAGCCACCCGGTAGTTCTTCTTAGAGGCCATAGCACCCTCAAAGCAGGCGATAGGAATATCGTCCTCTGTTTCGATATAGGGCGGGTTGCTGTATAGCCATATATCCTCACCCATTGGGGCAAGGGCCTCTCTCGTCTGACGGTCCAGCTCACCCAGCACGCTCACAGCTTCATCAACACTGCCGCATACAGGAGTTATCAGTTCCACCTGATTTTCGCAAAAATCTCTGGTTATGTATCTGCTCTCCGGGAACGGGTGCCGGGTCTGCGCCAGACGGCCGTATTTATCCACTCTCAGGGTCTCCCGTTCAAGGCCGAAATTGCCCTCATAATAAAGTGCCTTGTTCATAGTTATCTCCTTGACATTACTTCCCGCTTTTCGTATAATTAGATCGGAGGTGCCGATCATGTCTGATGCTTTTCTCAGCCGCTTGGATAAAGCCGGCCTTGATCTCCACGCCCTTGAGATACTCTCCGGGGGTGAGGTCATTTATCACTGCTGCCCCGACGGCGACAGACCGTACCCGGCCTATTCAGCCGCCAAGTCTGTTACCTCGGCAGCGTTTTCTCTCGCCTGTGACGACGGCCTTGTTTCTCCGGAAATGCCCCTTGCCGCCTTTCTGGAAAGTCCGCTCCGGCCGCTCATGTCTGATGCCTTTAAGGAGCTGCCCTTTCACCGGTTTCTCACCATGACTGCCGGCGATTACCCCTTCCGGCCTGCCGGAGATCACTGGCTCAGGGAGATACTCTCACTGCCCGTTGACCATTCGGACAGCTCTTTCCACTACTCAAACATTCCCGCATATCTTGTGGGGGCGGCTGTGGAAAATGCTGTAGGCAGGCCCCTTATGAGCTATCTTTCGGAGAGGCTGTTTGAGCCCCTTGGCATAAGCGCTCCGGAGCATCAGCTCTCACCGGAGGGGCATTTTTACGGTGCCACCGGCATGAGCCTTACTGTGCATGAGCTGGCGCTTTTAGGGCAGCTCTATTTGCAGCAGGGCCGCTGGGGGGATACTGCTCTTATCAGCCGGGCGGCTGTGGAAAAAGCCCTGACGCCCCATGTCATCACCCCCGCCGGTGACAGCTACGGATATTTCTTCCGCATAGCAGAGGGGCATTTCTCCATGGTGGGCAAATGGGGCCAGCGCTGCATAGTCATACCGGGCAAGGGCCTTACGGCGGCTTACCTCTCTCACCAGCCGGAGCGTTCAGAGGAGCTTTACCGCACAGTTCTGCGATTTGTCTCCGAGGAGCTTTAGCTCCTGACGGCCTTATACCCATGCCCGGTGAGAACAAGGGAATGAGGGCGCCCGCAGACGCTTTGAGAGAAAAGCTATAAAATCCTATTAATTTGATATGTTTTATAATAGCACAAAATTCCTACTATGTCAATAGGTTATATCGTTTTTGACTTATCGGACATTTTGTGCCGCCGGGCTGCGCTCTGATTTGTGCATTATGACAGTTAGGTAAAGTTTCGGTTTTTCTCTTGATTTTATCAGACAGATATGATATAATATTGTATAGGTGTTGATGTTCTTCCGGCAGTGAGGCACAAAGTCTTGTATATATGCAGGAATTATTGGATATATTCATGGATTTATGCAGCTGTATACGCATATTATTAGGATATATTCATAAATTGAGCTGAATTTGTGTATATTTTTAAAACTTTTGCGTTTTGCCTATTGACATTGGACACAAATTGTGTATAATGGTATTTATGATTTGGTAAATACCTTACACTCAGATAAATTTTCTTATGGAGGCTTTATTATGGCTAAAGAAATCAAAAAGGTTGTACTCGCTTATTCCGGAGGTCTTGACACATCTATCATTATCCCCTGGCTGAAGGAAAACTACAACAACTGCGAGGTGATCGCAGTTTCAGGTGACGTGGGGCAGGGCACCGAGCTGGACGGTCTTGAGGAGAAGGCTATCAAGACTGGCGCTTCCAAGCTCTACATCGAGGACCTGACAGAAGAATTCATCACCGATTATGTTTACCCCACCCTTCAGGCCGGCGCTGTTTACGAGAACCAGTACCTGCTGGGCACCTCCTTTGCCCGCCCGATCATCGCCAAGAGGATCGCAGAGATCGCTCTGCGTGAGGGCGCTGATGCTATCTGCCACGGCTGCACCGGCAAGGGCAACGATCAGGTAAGATTCGAGCTGGCTATCAAGGCCTTCGCTCCCGATATGCAGATAATCGCTCCCTGGAGGATCTGGGACATCAAGAGCAGAGATCAGGAGATCGACTACGCAGAGGCTCACAATATCCCCCTGAGGATCAACCGTGAGACCAACTACTCAAAGGATAAGAACCTGTGGCATCTCTCCCATGAGGGCCTTGACCTTGAGGACCCTGCCAACGAGCCCCAGTATGAGAAGCCCGGCTTCTTAGAGCTTGGCGTAAGCCCCCTGCAGGCTCCTGACAAGCCCACCTACATAACCCTGCACTTTGAAAAGGGCGTTCCCACCGAGCTGGACGGCAAGAAGCTCTCCGGCAAGGAAATGGTGGCTGCACTCAACAAGCTGGGCGGCGAGAACGGTATCGGTCTGGCCGACTTAGTAGAGAACAGGCTGGTAGGCATGAAGTCCCGCGGCGTTTATGAGACCCCCGGCGGAACTATCCTCTACAAGGCTCATGAGGTGCTGGAAACTATCACTCTTGATAAGGAGACTGCCCGCATCAAGCAGTATCTCTCCATCAAGTTCGCTGACATTGTTTACAACGGCCAGTGGTTCACACCCCTGCGTGAGGCTCTCAGCGCATTCGTTGCAGAGACTCAGAAGACCGTTACCGGCGACGTTAAGCTGAAGCTCTACAAGGGCAATGTCATCAACGCAGGCGTTACATCTCCTTACACTCTCTATGATGAAGAGGTGGCTACCTTCGACGAGGACGATGTCTACAATCAGGCTGATTCTGCCGGCTTCATCAATCTCTTCGGACTGCCTATCAAGGTAAGAGCCAAGCTTGAGCAGAAGAGAAACAACAAGTAAGAAGATTATATCGGAACATTGAGGGAGGTTTTTGATATGTCGGATAACAATATTTTTGAATCTGCAATAGATAAGAAGGTGGAGCTGACCTATGACAGCCTGCCTAACTCCAAGTTTGAGGACGTAAACTTTGAGGGAGCAAAGTTCTCTAACGTAAACCTGAAAAACGCTGATTTTGACGACGTAAACATGGACGAGGCCACCTTTAACAACATCAGTATGTCAGAGGGCAAGTTCACTGATATGTATATGGTGGATACAAGGTTTCTGGGAGTTAATCTTTCAAACTCCCGCTTCGGCTGCTCTATCATGAACAACGTTGAGTTCAAGAACCCCGATCTTAAAAATTCGCAGTTCGTTCACTGTGATCTCTCAAATGTTGAGATCAACGACTGCAAGATCGACGGTATGAAGATAAACGGCGTTGACATCTGCAAGCTGCTGGAGCAGCACGAAAAGAGCCTGAACGAGCTGAAATAAGCAGAAATAAAATATCAAATGAAAAAGTGTTGTCGGTGCAGTCCGCAGACGGTCGAAAGACTGCGAAAAAGGCTCATCGGCAGCACTTTATCACTTGAAACCAAAGTGAGGTTAGCTATTATGGGTAAAAAAATGTGGGCAGGAAGATTCACAAAGGAAACAGATGAAAGGGTGAATGATTTCAATTCGTCTATTTCCTTTGACGCAAGAATGTACAAGCAGGATATTGAGGGCTCTATGGCACACGCTAAGATGCTGGGTGAGTGCGGTATAATAGACAAGGCCGAGAGCGAAAAGATCATAGAGGGGCTCAGAGGTATTCTTGCGGATATAGAATCGGGAGCCTTGCAGTTTGACCCGACGGCGGAGGACATTCATATGTTCAACGAGGCAGTGCTCACCGAGCGGATCGGTGATGCGGGCAAGCGTCTGCACACTGCAAGGTCAAGAAACGATCAGGTGGCGCTGGACATCAGAATGTACCTGAGAGATGAGATACCTGTCATCAAGGCCATGACCGCCGAGCTTATCGAGACACTTATGAAGCTGGCGGAGAAGAACCTGACCACCGTTATGCCGGGCTACACCCATTTGCAGAGAGCACAGCCCATCACCTTTGCTCACCACCTTATGGCATACGTTCAGATGCTGCTGCGTGACCTTGGCAGACTTGCCGACACCTACAAGAGGACCAACATCATGCCCCTTGGCAGCGGTGCGCTGGCCTCCACCACCTACCCGATCAACAGGCAGAGAGTCTGCGAGCTGCTGGGCTTTGACGAGATCACACAAAATTCGCTGGACGGCGTTTCCGACAGAGATTTCTGCATAGAGCTGGCATCTGCCCTTTCGATACTGATGATGCACCTTTCACGCTTCTCTGAGGAGATAGTGCTGTGGTGCTCATGGGAGTTCAAGTTCATCGAGCTGGACGACGCCTACGCCACCGGCTCTTCGATAATGCCCCAGAAGAAGAACCCGGACGTGACCGAGCTCATCAGAGGTAAGACCGGCAGGGTATACGGCGACCTCACCACCCTGCTGACCATGATGAAAGGGCTGTCTCTTGCATACAACAAGGATATGCAGGAGGACAAGGAAGCGATCTTTGACGCTATCGACACCACCAAGCTCTGCCTGAGAACATTTATCCCCATGATAGACACCATGAAGGTGCTGCCGGAGAATATGAGAGCAGCCGCTGCAAAGGGCTTCATCAACGCCACCGACTGCGCTGATTATCTGGTGAAGAAGGGTCTGCCTTTCAGAGATGCCTACAAGATCACCGGCACACTGGTACACACCTGCATTGAAAAGGGACTGACGCTGGAAACTCTGCCCCTTGAGGAATACAAGGCCCTCTGCGATACCTTTGACGAGGACGTGTTTGATGCTATCAGCCTTGACACCTGCGTTATGCAGAGAAAGGCTGCGGGCGGCCCTGCTCCCGAAAGCGTAAAGGATCAGATAGAATATTCAAAAAAGGCTCTGGAGCAGCTGAGATAAGGGAGGGTGTGATATGAAAAACATCTTCAAAATACCGGGGGCTCCCTCAAAAAACGGCCTCTCTACAGACTACGAGGGAAGATGCGGCAAGTGCCATGCCTTTATCGGTGAGGAAGAGTTCTGCCGATACTGCGGCACCAGGCGGGGCGAGGGAGAATTCAAGCCCTATGACAACACTCCACAGTGCGTATACGGCCCGCCGCCGGTAAGAAGACTGCACACCTGCCCGGAGTGCGGCTTCGAGTGGGAGAACTGTGTTATGCTGGACCGCCAGCGCTACTGCCCGAAATGCGGCAGCAGAGTAAGCGTTGCAGAGCTGCATGACAGAAAATAACTTGCAAAGAAGGATAAAAATGTCAGTTAAGATATTTATAGACGGAAAAGAAGGCACCACCGGCCTTCAGATATTCGAGCGGTTCGCCGGGCGTGACGACCTGGAAATACTGCTTATCGACGAGGACAAGCGCAAGGACGTGAATGAGAGAAAGCGGCTGATAAACGAAAGCGACATAACCTTTCTCTGCCTGCCGGACGCAGCGGCTATAGAGGCTGCGGCGCTGGCTGAAAACCCGAATGTGCGTATAATAGATGCCTCCACCGCCCACAGAGTTGACCCCGCATGGGACTACGGCTTCCCGGAGCTTTCGGCGGAGCACAGAGCTAAGATCGCTGCTTCAAAGAGAGTTGCTAACCCCGGCTGCTATGCCAGCGGATTTATCAGCATAGTATACCCGCTGGTGCAGGCGGGAGTGCTCCCGGAGGATTACCCGCTGACTGCCCATGCAGTATCCGGCTACAGCGGCGGCGGCAAGAAGATGATCGCAGCCATTGAGGGCGAGGGCAAGACTGATGAAATGTGCTCTCCGAGGCAGTACGCTCTTGCTCAGAGCCACAAGCACCTGCCGGAGATGCAAAAGGTCTGCGGGCTGAAATACAAGCCCATGTTCAACCCGATAGTTGACGATTACTACGCCGGCATGGTGGTATCTGTGCCGCTGGTGACAAGAGCCCTGAACAAGGCATACACTCCTGCTGATATACATGAGATACTCTCCCGCCATTATGAGGGGCAGAGATTTGTAAAGGTCATGGAGCTTGGGGGCAAGGAAACTCTGCCGGACGGCTTTTTGGCTGCCAACACCCTTGCCGGCACCAACGATATGCAGCTGTTCGTCTTCGGCAATGATGAGCAGATACTGCTCTGCTCCAGACTGGATAATCTTGGAAAGGGTGCCAGCGGAGCGGCTATACAGAACATGAACATCATGCTGGGCCTTGACGAAGGCACAGGCTTATGAAAACCAAAAAGCTCAGGCTGGCACTGCTCTCTGCGCTGATCGCTCTGACATTTCCCTCCTGCGGGGGCCGGGCGATACCCGAAACCGATATTGAGCCGCCGGCGCTTACTTCCGCTGCGGAGGTGACATCACCGGCAGAGGCAGAGATTTCACCGGCAGAGACCTCTGAAAGCAAGCCGGAAGCCGAGGCAGTTTCAGCAGCTGAGGAAAGCAGCAGCACAGCCGAAGAAGCTGCTTCAAGCACCGCAGAGCCCGAGCCAAAGACGGGCTCAAAGGCGGAGGCTGTTTTTGAGAAGCTTTCTCTAAGAGAGAAGGTGGGGCAGCTGTTCATCTTCCGGTTTGACGGTATGCTCTATAATGACAGCTTCGAGCATTGGGTGCGGTATCTGGACGATGATTTCAGGAGCCGGGTGGAGAAATACCCCATAGGCGGGTTCCTCACAATGGGCGCGAACATTTCCTCACCGGAGCAGCTGAAAGAGATGAACCGTGCAGTTACTGAAATGTACCCGACAGTCAAGCCCTTTATCTGCACTGACGAAGAAGGCGGAGATGTGGCAAGGCTGGCAAACAGCGGAGTCCTGGGCATAAGCAGCTTTCCGAACATGGGCTATATAGGCGCAGGGGGAGACCCTGAAAAGGCATTTGAGGCTTACAGCACTATAGGCGGCTATCTCAAGGAATACGGCTTTAATCTTGACCTTGCACCGGTGGCTGATGTAAACACCAATCCAAATAATATCGTCATAGGCCAGCGAGCCTTCGGAAGTGACCCGGAGACTGCCTCACACTTTGTCAGCAGAGCCGTTGACGGACTGCATGAGGGGGGAGTCATGAGCTGCCTTAAACATTTCCCCGGCCACGGAGACACCGCTGCGGATTCCCATTACGGTGCTGTGACTGTTGACAAGACCTGGGAGGAAATGCTGCAATGCGAGCTGATACCCTTTATCGGCAGCATGGATAAGACTGATATGATAATGACTGCTCACATCGCAGTGCCGAAGGTCACAGGAGACGATACCCCGGCATCGCTTTCCTACACATTGCTGACGGAGAAGCTCAGAAACGAGCTGGGCTATGAGGGAGTTATCATCACCGACAGCCTCGGAATGGGGGCGGTCTCAAAATATTACTCATCTGAGGAATGCTGCATAGCGGCCATCAATGCCGGCGTTGACCTGCTGCTGAAACCCGTACATTCATATGAATCCTTTGAAGCTGTTCTTAAAGCCGCAGAGGAGGGGGAGATCAGCGAGGAGCGCATCAATGAGAGCGTTATGAGGATACTCAGGCTGAAAGAAAAATACGGGATGCTGAATATATGACGACTGTTTACTTTGTAAGGCACTGCCAGCCGGACCCCAGCGGAGGCTACAACCCTGAATTTCCTCTGACAGAGCAGGGGCACAGGGACGCACTGCTGGCGGCGGACGTGCTCAAGGATAAGAATATCACTGCTGTGTATTCCTCCAGCTACCTGAGAGCGGTGCAGACGGTGGAGCCCTTTGCGAAAAGCGCCGGGCTGCCGGTCATCAGGGAATATGACCTGCGGGAGCGGGCAGCGGGCGACTGGTCAAAGGATTTCCATGATTACGCTGCCATGATAACCGGGCAGCTGCTGGACTACGACTGCAAGGGCGTGGGGGGCGAGAGCCTCAATGAGGTGCAGCAAAGATGTATGTCCGCACTGAACAGGATAATCAAGGCCCACGAAAATGAAGCCGTTGCGGTGGGCACCCACGGCATGGCGCTGACTACTATACTGAAGCATTATTTTCCACATTTCGGAGAAAAGGATTTTTTGCAGATAGTTGACCTTATGCCGCTGATATTAAGGCTGGATATCGAAAACGACAAAGCAGTGAGCTACAGCTTAGAGCTGGCAGTAAAGCGGATATACCCGAACAGCTACCTTAAAATGTGAGCATCAGCAGCACACTGCCGGAGCACCGGGAGCACCATGCAGGCAGAACGCTTATCGAGGCTATACTATCACAGGCCAGGGAGGACGGCTTCACTGAAATGGTGCCGGACACTGTCACTCCCCTGCAGGGGGCTATACACCTATATAAAAAATACGGCTTTGAGGAATGTGAGCCCTACTATCACAACCCCATGAGCGACGTGATATACATGAAAAAGAAATTGTAAAAGAGGTAAGGAAAATGAAAGAATTTGAAGGCTATAAGTACATAGAGGGCGGCGTTTGTGCTGCTAAGGGCTTCAAGGCCAACGGCCTCTACTGCGGGATAAAAAAGCCCGCTGCCCCCGCTGACGGCAACGAGAGCCCTTTGGACAATATGAAAAATGACCTTTGCCTGATAGTCTCTGACGAGATGTGCAATGCGGCAGCTGTGTTCACACAGAACAAGGTCAAGGGTGCGCCGGTAACAGTTTCGCAGAAGAATCTGGCAGCCACCGGCGGCAGAGCCAAGGCATTTATACTCAACTCCAAAAACGCCAACACCTGCAACGCCGACGGCGAGCAGAAGGCTATGAGAATGTGTGAGCTTGTGGCAGAGCGCACAGGCATAAAGCCGGAGGAGGTGCTGGTGGCTCAGACCGGCGTTATCGGGCAGATATTCCCCATAAAGCCTGTGGAGGAAAAGATAGACGAGCTTATAGCCGGGCTTGCTTATGACAAGAACCTTGAAGCTGCTACCGCTATCATGACCACCGACACTGTCAAGAAGGAAGTCGCAGTCGAGTTCGAGCTGGGGGGCAGGGTATGTCACCTTGGCGGAATGGGCAAGGGCAGCGGCATGATACACCCCAATATGGCAACTACTCTGAATGTTATCACCACCGACTGTGCGGTATCGGCTGCCATGCTGAAAAAAGCACTCTCAGAGACGGTTAAGATAACCTACAACTGCCTCTCTGTTGACGGGGACCAATCCACCAACGACACCTGCGCTGTCATGGCTAACGGCCTTGCAGGGAACGCTGAGATAACTGCCGTGGGTGAGGATTACGAGATCTTCAAGCAGGCGCTTTATATCGTTATGATGAACATTACCCGTATGCTTGCCAAGGACGGCGAGGGCGCAACCAAGCTGCTGGAATGCACGGTTACGGGAGCCAAGGATCTGGACACAGCCATCACTGTTGCCAAGAGCGTTATCTGCTCTCCCCTGTTCAAATGTGCTATGTTCGGCGCTGACGCCAACTGGGGGCGTATCCTCTGCGCTGTGGGCTATGCCGAGGCAGACTTTGACATCAACGCTGTGGACGTGGTGCTGGCTTCCAAGGCCGGAAGCGTTCACGTCTGCGAGAACGGTGCGGGAGTTGAGTTCTCCGAGGAGACCGCCAAGCAGGTGCTTTTAGAGGACGAGATCAGGATACTGGTAAAGATAGGCTCCGGCGAAGGAACTGCTACTGCCTGGGGCTGCGACCTGACCTACGATTATGTCAAGATAAACGGAGATTACAGAAGCTAAGCTTAAAACGAGGTGATTTATCATGACACCCGATTTCACACCCTACATCAGAACAGGTGAGCAGATAATGTGGCAGGGCGAGAGCCACAAGGAGGGCCCTCCTGCCGACCCGAAGGAATTCATCGGAATGAGGATATTCGCGGCTGTATGGACGCTCTTTTCCGGGCTGATCTTCGGGGTGGTATTCTTTACAGTATTTGACAGCACCCAGAAGGTAAACACCGGCACAAAGATCGTGTGTGTTCTTGCCGGGCTGCTGTTTATAGGTGCAGGGGCGGCAATGTTCGCTGCTACCCTCATCTTCAGGAAGGAGTATTACTGCCTCACCGACTGTCGTTTTATCCGCATGAGCGAAAAGGGAGCGATAAAGCAGCAAAGCGACCTGGGCCATGTGCTCTCCGCTGAGCTGACCGGCATGAAGAACGGCTTTGGCTCTATACTTATGAAAACGGACATCGTCCACCGGAGCTACTCAAACGGCCACCATCACACCAACCGGGAATACTGGAAGATGCGGGGCGTGGACAGGCCGGAGGAGTGCTTCCGTATGCTGACGGGCATTTTGCAGATAAACGATGAATTCAAGCAATGACAAAGGAGTATGAAAAATGGAGATCCAGAATAACATTCGCAGCCAGATACTTTCAGATGCGCTGCCCTACATTCAGAAATATCACAACAAGGTAGTCGTGATAAAATACGGCGGCAACGCCATGACAAATGACGAGCTCAAGGAAGCAGTTATGAGAGACATAGTTCTGCTGACTGAGGTAGGCATCAAGGTGGTGCTGGTACACGGCGGCGGCCCTGAAATAAACGCTATGCTCAAAAAGGTCGGCATAGAGAGCAAGTTCATAGGCGGCCTGAGATACACCGACGCTGACACTATGGACATCGTTAAAATGGTGCTCACCGGCAAGGTGAACAAGGAGCTGGTGCAGGCGCTGCAGCTCCACGGCGGCAAGGCCCTTGGTCTCTGCGGGATAGACGGTCAGATGATCGTCGCTGAAAAGAAGGAGGGCGAGGTGGATCTTGGATTTGTCGGGGACATTAAAAAGGTCACCACCAAGCCTATCATAGATGCCCTGAATGACGGCTATGTTCCGATAATCGCAACTGTCGGCACCTCTGAGAGCGGGCAGGCCTATAACATCAACGCCGATACCGCAGCCGCAAGGATCGCCAGCTGCCTGAGAGCCGAGAACCTTATCCTGATGACAGATATTGCCGGCCTTCTGGAAAACAAGGACGACCCCAGCACACTTATCCCCACAGTGCAGGTGAGCGAGGTGGCATACCTGAAAAGCACCGGCATCATCAGCGGTGGAATGATACCCAAGATAGACTGCTGCGTTGAGGCAGTCAGACGAGGAGTTAAAAAGACCTGCATCATTGACGGAAGGATACCCCACTCGATCCTTATCGAGCTGCTTTCCAGCGAGGGCATCGGCACCCAGTTCATCTGATACAGGAGCTGAAAAACTGATAACGGAGGGAGCGCTATGGACAAACTGTTTTTTAACGACACCGAGACCGAGAAGGTTGCATCGTTTGCAGCATTCTCCGGAGAAAAGAAACGTTCTAAGACCGGCATTATTTCCGTTGCGGCAGTGTTCGCCGCTATCATCACAGTGCTGATACTTGGTTCGCCCATGAGCGGCGGCTTAAAGGCTGTGCTTGTGACAGCGCTTGCTTTGATAATAATCGTGCCGGCTGTTGTTCTCAACGTCAGAAAGAAAAAGGATTCCACCGGCACCACCGCTGACATGGGATTTGTCAGGATAGGTGAAAGCGACAGATACCACTTTGATTTCTATGAAGACAAAGTGGTGGTCAGCGGGGCTGATGAGCGGGAGGTCAGATTCTCGGAGCTTATCTCCGTCAGAGACATCGGCGGCGCTTTTCAGCTGAAGCTCAAGGATAAGAACTACTCCGTAAAAAAGCAGGGCTTCTCCGAGGGGGGAGCTAAAGCCTTCAAAGCACTTATGGAGCGCAACAAAATATATATCAACTAAAGAAGGAATGTAAAATGAACAGTACGATCGAAAAATTCAACGAGCACATAGTTCACAGCTACGGCAGGTATGATCTGGTGCTTGACAGCGGCAAGGGCAGGACCGCCGCTGACGATGAGGGCAGGGAGTATATTGATTTCGGCTCCGGCATCGGCACCAACTCACTGGGCTACTGCGACGAGAAATGGGTAGAGGCGGTCTGCGCTCAGGCGAAGGCTGTCCAGCACACTTCAAACTACTACTACACCAAGGTGCAGGCCGACTTTGCAGCAAAGCTCTGCGGGCTCACCGGCTATAAGAAAATGTTCTTCGGGAACTCCGGCGCCGAGGCCAATGAGTGCGCTATCAAGATCGCCCGAAAATACAGCTTTGACAAATACGGCAAGGAGGCAGAGCGGTATGTTATCATCACTCTTGTGAACTCCTTCCACGGCAGGACCATGGCAACTCTCTCCGCCACCGGGCAGGAGGTGTTCCACAATTATTTCTTCCCCTTCCTGGAGGGCTTTGTAAATGTGGAGGCCAACAACATCAGCGACCTTAAAGCCAAGCTCAAAGAAAACGAGGGCAGGGTGTGCGCTGTGATGTTCGAGTGCATACAGGGCGAGGGCGGAGTTGTTCCGCTGGAAAAGGATTTTGTAATGGCCATTGCGGAGGAATGTGAAAAGAACGACATTCTCATGATCTGCGACGAGGTACAGACCGGCGTCGGCAGGACCGGCAAATTCTTAGCTGTGGAGCACTTCGGTGTAAAGCCGAATATCGTAACTCTGGCTAAAGGCCTTGCGGGAGGCGTGCCCATAGGCGTCTGCCTGACCGACGAAAAGACCTGCGAGGTGCTGACTCCCGGCACCCACGGATCCACCTTCGGCGGGAACCCCATAGCCTGCGCAGGCGGAAATGCGGTACTGGACAGGGTGTCCGGCGAGGGCTTCTTAGAGAGTGTGGCTGCAAAGGCAGAGCATTTCTATAAACGGCTTTCGGAAATAGACGAGGTGGCCGGCGTTGACGGTCTGGGGCTGATGATAGGCGTAAGGCTGAAAACCAAGGACGCACATGATGTGGCAAAAGCCTGCCTTGACAACGGCCTGCTTATACTGACAGCCAAGGAGAAGCTAAGGTTCCTGCCGCCCCTCACCATAACTCAGGAAGAGATCGACAAGGGCATTGAAATACTTAAAAAGGTATTGGCATAAATATTAAAACGGAGGTATATCAACATGAAGCATTTACTGAAGCTGCTGGACCTTTCCAAGGAGGAGATCATCGACATTCTCAATCTGGCGGACCAGCTGAAATATGAGAACAAGAACGGTATCGAGCATCATCTGCTCAAGGGCAAGACACTGGGCATGATCTTCCAAAAGAGCTCCACCCGCACCCGTGTCAGCTTTGAGACCGGTATGTATCAGCTGGGCGGTCAGGCACTGTTCCTCTCAAACCGTGATCTCCAGATCGGGCGGGGCGAGCCTGTTCAGGACACTGCAAGGGTACTGAGCCGATATATCGACGGCATCATGATACGCACCTTTGAGCAGAAGGAGGTGGAGGACCTGGCCAAGTTCGGGTCTATCCCGATAATCAACGGCCTGACAGATTTCTGCCACCCCTGCCAGGTGCTGGCTGACCTTATGACTATCCGTGAGTACAAGGGCCGCTTTGACGGGCTGAAAATGTGCTACATCGGCGACGGCAACAACATGGCTAATTCACTTATCGTCGGCGGGCTGAAAGTCGGCATGAGCGTTTCTATCGCCTGCCCGGAGGGCTACCGCCCTGACCCTGAGGTGCTGGAATTTACCAAGCAGTACGGTGATAAGTTCTTTATGACCGATAAGCCCATCGAGGCCGCAAAGGGCGCAGATGTGCTCTTTACAGATGTATGGACATCTATGGGCGAGGAAGCCGAGACCGAGAAGCGCAAGATCGCCTTCGCCGGCTATCAGATCAACGACGGGATAATGGCAGCTGCAAATGAGGGCGCTATGGTACAGCACTGCCTGCCCGCTCACCGTGAGGAGGAGATCACAGAGAAGGTCTTCGAGGCACACGCCAACGAGATCTTTGACGAGGCCGAGAACCGCCTCCATGCTCAGAAGGCTGTTATGGTCAAGGTAATGAAGGACAACTGATAAACATTATGCTATTCCCTCGCCGCAAGCGGGGGAATTATGCTGACTGCGAAAAATAAAAAAATGTCGGGAGATGTTCAAATGGCTAACGCTCCAAAGCCCACCACCATAGCGGAGCTTTTGCAGTTCTGCCATGACAGGGATATGCCCCTGAGGACCATGCGGTTCTTTATCGGGGAGGACTACTCCGGCCCCAAGGCCTTCGGTGTTTTTCAAGGGCCCGACGGCGACTTTGTGGTATACAAAAACAAGGCTGACGGCACCCGTGCCATACGCTACAAGGGGCCCAATGAGGCTGTGGCGGTGAATGAGATCTACGAGAAGCTGCGCTCCGAGATCAAAAAGCGGGAGGGCGGCTCCGGCGGCAGCAGGAGCAGGTCCGGGGGGATACATTCGCTTTTCAGCTGGACCAACATTATGATCCTCACCATGATAGTGATCGCCATAGTGATAGCAGTCAAAGCGGCGGGCAACCCAAAACGGGGCTACTACCGCAGCGGCGGCAGATACTACTACTATGACTCTGACGACTGGTATTTCTACGACGATGGCTGGCAGCTCCTTGATGACTTTGCCTGGGCTGAGGACGATTACGACAGCTACTACATCGACGATGATTTCACCGGCAGCTCAGCCTACGGGGATTTCAGACAGTCCGATTACTACGACGGCTACTACGAGCGCAGCACCGACTATGACGATGACGACGACTGGGACTTTGATTTCGGCGGCTGGGACATAGGAGACACCGACTGGGACACTGACTGGTAACAGCGCCGGACGAAGAAAGAATACAGGAAACAAAGGCGCCGGCTGCGGCTTCATTAAAGTCCGCAGGATCGGGCAGCCCTGAGCTTTGGCTCACTGTTTTCTGTATTCTTTCTTTTTTCCGGCCGGCGGCTTCCGGAGCCGGTAAGAGCAGCAGCTGCATTTCTCAGAAAATGAAAAAAGCAATTGTGAAATGAGTTAAGGATTATTTAATAATTTCTGTGCTATCATGTAATCACGATAAGAAACACACTGCGAGGAGGAATGAATATGCTGCTGCATATACTCAGGAAGGACTTGAAGCGAAAGAAGACCATGAACATAATACTGCTGCTGTTCGTGATCTTTTCTGCAATGTTCGCTGCGTCAAGCGTGAACAACATCATCACCGTCACCGGCGGTATAGACTACTATTTTGAAAAGGCCGGCATCAATGACGTGGACCACTTTTTCCTTACCATCAACAGAGACAACGAAAAGCCCCTTGACGAGATTCTTGCCAACGACCCGGCAGTAGACTCAATGATGATCGAGGAGCTGCTCTTCAACGCCTCAGGAGACATAACCGTAAACGGCAAGAAGGCTCTTGACTTCGACAACGCCTCAATGGTAATGCCCATAGACAATGCGAAGATAACATTCTTTGACCAGAACAATGACCCCATTGAAAGCGTGCCGCAGGGCAAGTTCTACATCACCGGCAACTTTACGGAAACCACCGGCGTAAAGGTCGGAGACAAGATAGATATTACGGTCGGAGACACCACAGTCACTCTTGAATACTATGGCAGAGCAAAGGACGCCTTTCTCGGCTCAAATTTCATGCACAACCCCCGCTTGATCTTAAACGGCAGCGACTATCAGGAATTTATGAAAAGCGAGAGCGCCCTCAGCCACTCCGGAAAGATACTCTATGTCAGGGGTGATGACAAGCAGATCGAAAAGGCAGCCTCTGCCAGCACAGCGATACTTTTTGACGGCCCCAGAAGCCTTATCGAGACCACATATATAATGGAAATACTTGTGGCGGGTATACTGCTGGTGGTCTCTGTGATACTGATACTCATTGCCTTTGTGGTGCTGCGGTTCACTATCGGCTTCACCATTGCTGAGGAGTTCAGAGAGATCGGCGTTATGAAGGCCATAGGCATCAAGAACAGGCATATCCGGTTCATTTACATTGTCAAGTATCTGGGCATCTCCATAGTGGGAGCAGTTATCGGCTACTTTGCAAGCATACCTTTCGGCGAGATGATGCTGGGCTCTGCCACCTCATCAATGGTGCTGGGCAACGGCAGCGAGGTGCTTATCGGTGCGCTTTCAGCAGCAGCAGTGGTGGGGATAATCGTCATCTTCTGCTACGGCTGCACAAGAAAGATCAAGAAGCTCTCGCCCATAGATGCAGTCAGAAACGGCCAGACCGGCGAGCGCTTCCGCAAGAGAAGCATAATGAGCCTTGGCAGAAGCAGGCTCAGCACGGGCGCCTTCCTGCCGGTGAACGATGTGGTCTCTGCACCTAAGCAGTACGGGATGATCACAATGGTATTCACCGTTTGCCTGATGCTGATAATGATACTTGCAAACACTGCAAATACCCTTAGAAGCGACAAGCTGCTGTTCGTCTTTTCGATCACAGAAAGCGATCTCTATTACACCGACTCCTCATCTGTAATGAAGATTATGGGCACTGACAAGGGCTGCGAAAAACTTATTGAGCAATTGGAAAAGGACCTTGCCGACAACGGTATGCCCGGAAATGTATATATCGAGAACTGGTATAAGATACCCGCTCAGTTCGGAGAGGTAAAGCAGAACATCACAATGATGCACTGCCCGGAGACTAAGACGACAGATTATGTCTACGAGCGGGGCACCGCTCCGCAGAACGCAAAGGAATTTGCGGCCACACAGCAGATATGTGATAAATTCGGCTTTGATATAGGCGACAAGGTGAAGCTTACAGTTTCCGGCGAGACAGACGATTATCTGCTGACAGGCGTTTTCCAGACTATGAACAACGCAGGGTCGATAGGCAGGCTCCATGAGGACGCACCGCTTGAGACCAAGGATATGATGTCCGCCTTCGGCTTCCAGATCAGCTTTGACGACCACCCCGATGAAAAGACCATTGAGGAGCGCAAGGAAAAGCTGAAGGATATCTGGGACTCTGACAAGGTAGAGACCCGTTCTGAATTCGTGAACTCCACCACCGGCGTTTCGGATACGATAGCCTCAATGAAGGACCTTGTGCTGATACTCACGCTGATGATAATAATAATGATAACAGTGCTTATGGAGCGCTCCTTCATCACCAGAGAAAAATCCGAGATCGCACTGATGAAGGCGCTGGGCTTCAAGGATATACAGATAATCAGGCAGCACGCTATGCGCTTCGGTATTGTGGCTGTGCTGGCAGGGATCATCAGTGCAGCGCTCTGCCTGCCGCTCACCAAGCTGCTGATCGACCCGATATTCAGCATCATGGGCGCTATAAACGGAGTTGAGTACCTGATAAAGCCCGCAGAGATATTCTGCATCTACCCGCTGATGATGATAGCAGCGATAACGCTTTCAGCCTTTATGACTGCCGTTTACACCAGGACCGTTTCCGCATCGGACACAGCCAACATTGAATAACAGGAGGATAAGAATATGAACAGCATTATTGAGGTAAAGGACCTTTGCAAGACCTATATCGTAAACAAGAGGCAGAACAACGTGCTTAAAAATGTGAGCTTTTCTATCAGCGAGGGTGAGATGGTGGCTGTCATGGGGCCCTCCGGCTCCGGCAAATCCACACTGCTCTACACAGTCTCCGGCATGGATAACATGACCTCCGGAGAGGTGAGCTTCCGGGGGAAGGACATCTCAAAGCTGAAAAAAGACGAGCTGGCAGAGCTGCGGCTGGACGAAATGGGATTTATCTTCCAGCAGATGTATATGCTCAAAAACCTGACCCTGCTGGATAATATTATCCTGCCGGCGGTGCGTTCCGAGAAGAACACCGCCACCAAAAAAGAGAAGCAGCAGAGGGGCTTGGAGCTCATGAACAAGCTGGGCATCGCAGAGCTGGCAGACAACGATATAAACGAGGTCTCCGGCGGTCAGCTGCAAAGGGCCTGCATTGCCAGAAGCATGATAAACTCCCCGGCCATCATCTTCGCTGACGAGCCCACAGGCGCCCTGAACCGCACCTCCAGCGAGGAGGTAACAGACGAGCTTATCCGCCTGAACTCTGAGGGCACCACCATTATGCTCGTCACCCACGATTCCCATGTGGCAGCCAAGTGCGACAGAGTGCTCTATATCGTAGACGGCACTATCAGCAAGGAGATCACTCTTGGCAAATACACCTCCCCCTCCACCCTGCGTGACCGTGAGCGTGAGCTGAACAACTGGCTCATGGATATGGGCTGGTAAAAGCGCCGGCGCAAAAAATAAAGCTGTTGTCACAAAGCGCGGTGGCGATAAAGAAGTATTTGACAATTACAGCTTTGTATGTGCCACCGCTAAAAGAATA
>CADBTF010000233.1 GCA_902797485.1 uncultured Ruminococcus sp.
ATATTGCTCATGCCAAAGGTAAGGCCCTCAGTGGGCTGCGGGTACTGGCCCACCGGCTCACCGTCGCCTGCACGCCACTGCGCCCAGGTCAGCTGTTTATTCGGGTTGATAGAAAAGGCGATCTCTCCGGAGATGTTTGCGGCTTCAAGCCCTCCCCTGATAAGCATGAAGAGCTCACCGTCCGAATCTCTCATCTCGCTGATCTTCATTTCAAACTTGCCCTCCGGAATAGTGTCGCCCCTGCCTTCTGCTGTCATATCAGCGATGCTGCTGCTTATCTGAACAAAAGCATATTCCGCAACGCTGTCCTTGTCGTTCAGGTCTATTTTGACGGAATTATCTGTGTCCTCTGACGGGACTGCATCCGGGCTGCCTTCGGTATACTTTCCGAATTCAACTCCGTCCTGCGGATTGGGGTACTGTCCGACATAGCTGCCGTTGGCGCTGCGCCAATGAGCCCACCGCAATTTATATTGATCGTCGATATAGAATGCCAGCTCGCCGCCGCGGAGCCCTAAGTCTTTGTTGGAAAGAGCTTCTGCAATAGTCTGGTCTATCTCAGCGGCGTAATAGGCCATCATTCCGCCCTCTGCGGCGTCAGACCTAAGCTCCTGCTCATAGTCCTTGTCTCCATTGGATAATTCTGCAAAGTCTATCTTGAACAGTCCGGTCTTGATATCTTTGACCTTGCCCTCAGAGATCATATCTGTTACACAACCGTTTACGGTGGTGAATACGGTCTTGGCATTTCCCATAGCCAGAAGCTTTGTTTCTTCGCTGGCGGAGCTTCCGCCGTCCTCACTGCTGAATACGCTTGCAAGCGGGCCTACGTTCTTAGCCGCTCCCAGATAGGTAAGCACTCCGCCGGTACCGATGACTACTGCCAGCGCTGCTGCCAGCACACCAAGGCCCTTGCTCTTTACTCTTGCGGGCTTAGCCGCCTTGATAGCGGTGGTCTGCACAGCAGACTTTTCAACAGGCTTCTCGTTCACATAGCTTTCAGTTTTGCTTTCGCTCTCGTTCGATACAGGTTCGTCCGGGATAATTCCCTTTGTCTCTATTTCGTTATTGTTCATATTGGTACCTCCTGTCATTTCTTCGAGAGGAATACTCTTAATCATATCATCTATAAATCTCATAGCAATATTCCTCCTTTTGTAAGTGCGTCCCGCAGGCGGCGTTTAGACTTGTGAAGGATATACTCAACACGCTTTTCCGTGAGCCCCAGCCGTGAAGCTATCTCGGCGTGGGTCAGGCTGTAGTAGAAGCGGTTGATGAAAACCTCCCGGTCAGGGGAGGAAAGCTCCCTTATGCACTGGGCTATCACCTTTCGGTTGTGCTCGGCGGCGTACTCGGTGGAGAAATCCACCTCCAGCCCCAAGTCACGCTCGTCGTCCGGAAGGGGCTCAGTGACACTGACGGTCCTGAGCTTGTTGATAGTGCAGCTTCTGGCCACCATGCAGACGTAATTCTTCAAACTGCCCTTTTCAGTGTCTATCTCGGCCCGGTTGTTCCAGACCTTGTAGAAAGTATCAGATGTCACTTCTTCAATGTCCTCCTCCGAATTCAGCATACCGGCGGCAATTGATCTGACAAGCCGGGAATACTTGCCCATGGCAGCATCAAGCCCCTTTTCGTCATTATCCCGCAGCATGGCCAATACTGTTTCATCGTTCACTGATCTCACCGTCCTTTGAAGGTACCTTCGAGCTTTGGTCAGCTCCTCAATGCATTTCACACATATATACACAGGCTTCAGAAACAAATCCGTAAACTGAACGTTAATTAAATATGAATAAAATGTAAAGCCTGTAAAACTCTCAGTAAAAAATAAAACCGTCCTTCAGATATACAAAAAGGGCGGTGCAGAAATAATGCAGCAAATAAATAAGCCCCCGTGCGTTCGCAACGAGGGCTTCTGGCTGGGGTAAAAGGATTTGAACCTTTGAAATGCCGGAATCAGAATCCGGTGCCTTACCGCTTGGCTATACCCCAATATCATAGGGAAAGTGATGGCTGGGATAGCTGGACTCGAACCAGCGGAATGGAGGGATCAAAACCCTCTGCCTTACCACTTGGCTATATCC
>CADBTF010000234.1 GCA_902797485.1 uncultured Ruminococcus sp.
AACAGCAACGAGGCAGGGAGTACCCTTGCCGGCCTCGTACTCGGAACGTACTGTGTGGCCTGGAGCCTTAGGAGCGATCATAGTAACATTTACATTTGCAGGCGGAACGATGCAGCCGAAATGGATATTGAAGCCGTGAGCAAACATAAGGGTCTTGCCCTCGCTCAGATTCGGCTCGATCTCGCTCTTGTAGAGCGCAGCCTGCTTCTCGTCCGGGATAAGGATCATGATAATGTCAGCAGCCTTTACAGCCTCAGCAGTTTCCAGCACCTTAACGCCCTGGCTCTCTGCCTTTGCCCAGCTCTTTGAGCCCTTGTACAGTCCAACTACAACATCAACGCCGCTCTCCTTCAGGTTGAGCGCATGAGCGTGGCCCTGTGAACCGTAGCCGATGATAGCGACTTTCTTTCCCTTGAGAAGATTGATGTCGCAATCCTGCTGATAGAAAATTTTTGCCATTTTAACATTCCTCCAATAAAAATATAAATATGTTAAGGCCGTATGCCGAATATCGGCACGGTCAAACTAACCTGCTTATTTCTTCCTGTCCATTACATCGGAGCCCTTTTGGATAGCGATAGTGCCGGTCCTTACCAGCTCAACTATGCCATAGGGGGCAACTATCTCGATAAAGCGCTCCAGCTTGTTATAGCGTGCGCAGATCTCAAGGGTGACGGTGGTGAGGGTAACATCAACGATCTTAGCCTCTGTCATTTCGGCTA
Organism: uncultured Ruminococcus sp.; assembly: GCA_902797485.1. Lineage (GTDB taxonomy): Bacteria > Bacillota > Clostridia > Oscillospirales > Ruminococcaceae > FB2012. Next base: position 723 of record CADBTF010000234.1, read on the forward strand.
TAGTCATGATCTCGCTGCGCTTTTCTGCGGGGCAGTTGAGCTTCACAAGCATGAGCTCTCTTGCAAAGCACTCGTCCTTTTTCAGTGTCCTTACCTTGATGACCTCGATAAGCTTGTTGAGCTGCTTCTCGATCTGCTCAACGGTATGCTGGTCTCCGTCTGCGATAATGGTGATGCGGGAGACCTCCGGGTCATGGGTGGGGCCGACGGCAAGGCTTTCGATGTTAAAGCCCCGTCTTGAAAACAGCCCGGTGATGCGTGAGAGCACGCCGCTGTGGTTTTCAACAAGTACAGAAATAGTATGCTTCATTTTTATTCCTCCGTAAACCTGAATGATTTCATTATTTCCTCAGTCTCGTCATACAAGGCATCGTAGCTGTCACCGGGCATGGAAAAGGAGATCACATACTCGGTATTGTTATGCACTGCAAAGAACTGCCTTGCCTTGGCATGAAGATCTTCATTATCGTAGAGGGTGAAAAGCTCGATGAACTTTTCGCCGTTGTAGTCCTTTATTCCTCTGCTCTCAAAGGTTATGCCGTCAACGTTGTTATACTGCTGCCGGATAGAATCCAAAAGCATAGCTTCAAGGTCCTCTGCGGAGATTCCCTCAAGGCTCTGGTCAGCTACCGGATCGGCAACATTGAACACCGGGCAGGCGTTTCCGTCCGGCTTGTAGGCGCAGACAGCGTCAAAGCCCTCAAACTCCGACACGTCCAGCCCGAACATATCGCTGGCATTGCCGGCGGTCTGTTTTTCCATTTCGTCCTTATACCGGGCCATGTCCACCCAGTCAGGGCCGAACTCAACTGTATAGCCTGTTCCCTTTACAGCAAAGCTTTCCTGCGGCTCGGTGACTGCGGGCTCTGCCTGACTTTCAGCCTCCTTAGCTTCCTGCTTTGCAGTGGTGGTCTCGGCCTTGCTTTCTGCCTTGGCAGTAGTCTGTTCCTCGGCCTTTGAGGTCACCGCAGCGGTGGTCTCCGCCTTGGAGGTCTCCACTTTGGAAGTCTCCGCCTTGGAATTCTCCGCCTTGGAATTCTCCGCTTTGGAGCTGAAGGTATCATCAGCCTTGCTTTCCGTGGACTCCACACTGCTATCAGCAAATGAGGACAGTGCTCCGAAGGGCTTGCCCTCTGAGGAAGAAGCATCTCCTGAGGAGTCACTGTCTCCGCAGGCTGTCACAGACAGGCAGACAGTTAAAGCAACAGCCAGCGCCAGAAGCTTTTTTATCAGCATTTTATCTGCTCCTTTATATCAAGGTAGGGGCATTTTCATCGACCATTACTTCCACAAGGGCAATGCCGTCATACTCTGCCAGCAGCTCGATAGCTTCATTTTCAGAAGCGGCATCTGTTACCCGGCAGCCTTTGATGCCGTAAGCATCTGCCAGCTTGATGAAATCCGGGGAGCCGTCAAGGAAAACAGCGGTCTCCCGGCCGTTATAGCCGTTGGTCTGGAGCTCTCTTACCATGCCCAAGCGGTTGTTTGTCATGACCACCAGCTTTACCTTGATGTTATTCTGTACGGCGGTAGCCAACTCCATCATGCACATCTGGAGGGAGCCGTCGCCGCAGATGGCCACAACTGCTCTGTCGGGAGCGGCTATTTTGGCGCCGATAGCAGCGGGCAGCGAATAGCCCATAGTTCCCATGCCGCCGGAGGTCATGAAGCGGCCTCCCTCACCGATATGGAAGCTTGTGGCAGTCCAAATCTGATTCTGGCCCACGTCCGCAACGACCACAGCGTTATCAGGCAGCCTGCGGGAGAGCTTGTCGATAAACTCTCTCGGAACCACTGTGCCCTCCCTGGGCTGTTGGTACACCGGGGCAGCTCTGTAGCTGTTGAGCCGGTCTATCCACTCGGTATGCTCCATAGGCTTAGCAATGGCATTGAGCTGAGTGAGGACGTTTTTGGCATCTCCCACCAGCGGGAAATCAACTCTGATATTCTTGCCCAGCTCTGCCGGGTCAATATCTATATGCAGTATCTTGGTAGTCTGTTCAAGGGCAAGGGGGGTACTTACAGCTCTGTCGCCCACTCTTGCGCCCACAAGGAACAGCACGTCGCACTCTTTGACGGCGGTGTTGGCGCTTTTTACGCCGTGGGTGCCCAGCATACCGAAGAAAAGAGGGTCATCGTCAGAAAAGACAGAAATACCCATCATAGTGGTAATTACCGGGATATTCATGGTATGGGCCAGCTTTACGACCTCCTCCTGAGCGTCAGCGGCAAACACGCCGCCTCCGATGCAGATAAGGGGCTTTTTGGCTGACTGGAGCTCCTTCATTACCCGCTTGACCTGAAAGGCATTGCCCTTTACAGTAGGCTTATAGCTTCTTATATCTACCTTCTTGGGGTACTCGAAATCTATTTCGGCCTTCTGGACGTCCATAGGCATATCTATGAGAACCGGGCCGGGTCTGCCGCTGCCGGCGATATAGAAAGCCTCCTTGAACACTCTTGGGATATCGTTAGGGTCCTTGACAAGGTAGCTGTGCTTGACAAAGGGCTCCGCTGCGCCGGTAATATCCGCCTCCTGGAAAACGTCCGAGCCGATCTGCTCGGTATTTACCTGGCCTGTGATACAGACTATGGGGATAGAATCGGCATAGGCCGTTGCAATGGCGGTAATGAGGTTCACGGCACCGGGGCCGGAGGTTACTACGCACACTGCGGGCTTTCCTGAAATACGGGCCATACCGCTTGCTTCGTGGCCGGCATTGGCCTCATGCCTTACAAGGATATGCTTGATGCCGGAATCCATAAGGGCGTCATAGAAAGGGCAGATAGCGGCACCGGGGTAGCCAAAGACGACCTTGATATTCTCCGCTTTAAGACATTCAACCATAGCTTCGCAAGCCTTCATTTTCATATCTATCGCCTCCGACTTTTGTTTTTCATTACTAATAAATTATTATAACACATTACTGCGTTAAAATCAATAGCTATTTTACTAAAATTTGTTTTTTTGCTTTCTGCATACCGGGCGGCCTATTTTTTCAGGTTCAGTGAGACATGGGCGAGGTGGACGCACAGGAACACCGCAGCCACAGCTGCCAGCGGATAATTGCGCCGCCAGAGGCCGATGAACAGATAATAGAGCGGGGGCATAGCCACGATAAACACAAGCATCACAGCGGCGGTCCTTGTGCCTGAGAAATAGATGCCCCAGCCGATAAAATTGAGCACGAGCACCCCGCAGGCGAGGAAGAAAAACACTCTCTGCGCCCCCTGCCCTACGGCAAAGGTACTGCTGCCGTTTCTGACGACCAGCAGCATAAGTGCGATACACAGTGAGCCCAGAACTCCCTCGGCGGCTGCCAACGGCTTAAAGTGCTCCGGGAGGTTCATGATTGGGTTAGGGTCGGGCTTTATGAGGGGCATGAGCATATATGGTATTTCCTGCACTGCAAAGAGCAGCAGTGCGGGCAGCCACAGACCGAAGCTGTAGCTGCCGGCGAGCTTAAAGAATATCTTCATAGCATTGTCTGACCGTCCTTGAGTATTCCCAGGTGCTTATAGGCGAGGGCTGTAGCGCAGCGGCCTCTTGGCGTCCGGGAGATGAAGCCCAGCTGCATCAAGTATGGCTCACAGACGTCCTCGAGGGTGACGGCCTCCTCACCGATAGCGGAGGCGAGGGTCTCGAGCCCGACGGGGCCTCCGCCGTAGCCGTTTATTATCATTTCCAGCATACGCCTGTCCAGCTTATCGAGACCGAGGCTGTCCACGTCCAGCTTATCCAGTGAGGCTCTTGCGATCTCACGGGTGATCCTGCCGTCGCCGAGGACGTCGGCAAAGTCACGGACACGCTTTAAGAACCTGTTCGCGATACGGGGGGTGCCTCTTGAACGGGAGGCCAGCTCCATAGCGCCTTCTTTATCGCAGGGCACGCCGAGTATAACGGCAGAGCGCATGATTATTTCGCAGAGCTGTTCGGGAGTATAGAGCTCCAGTCTTTCGATTACGCCGAAGCGGTCTCTCAGCGGAGCGGATAGCTGCCCTGAGCGGGTAGTGGCGCCCACGAGGGTGAACTTATTGAGTTCTATCCTGATGCTTCTTGCAGCGGGGCCTTTACCCATGATGATATCGAGGGCATAGTCCTCCAAAGCGGGATAGAGCACTTCCTCCACCTGCCTTGAAAGCCTGTGTATCTCGTCAATAAACAGCACGTCGCCTTTTTCAAGGTTAGTGAGGATAGCGGCGAGGTCTCCGGGCTTTTCGATAGCGGGGCCGGAGGTGGTCCTGATATTAACGCCCATTTCGTGGGCGATAATAGTTGAGAGGGTAGTTTTGCCCAAACCGGGGGGGCCGTAGAGCAGGATATGGTCCAGGCTGTCCCCTCGTTTTTTAGCTGCCTGGATATATATAGACATATTCTCCTTGACCTTATCCTGACCGATATACTCTGCCAGAGTCTTAGGCCGGAGGGTTATTTCAAAATCCTCTCCCTCGTCGGTTTTTATCGGTGCCGGTGAGACAAATCTGTTTTCAAATTCAAAATCGCTGTTTTCTATCATACTGTTTCTCCGTTATTTATTCAGTATTTCCTGCCACTCGTAGTTCCTGCTTCTCGGTATCTTCGGGCAGAGCTTATCCACAAGCCATGTTCGGTGATTGTTCTCGATATAGTCCTTCAGGGCTTTGCCCTCCTGCTCGCTGCGGACTATGCGGTCTATATAGGTCCTTGCGAATATCGCTGTTCCAAGGTGCTTGGTGAGGGCCTGCTTCATTTGGCCGATAACGGTGGGAAGGTTTGTCTGGGCGGCTATTAGCCGCCCGGACGCTGCGGTCACTCCGAAGCGTATCAGAATATGGATATGGTTCGGCATTACTGTCAGAGCCTCTACCTTTACACCGGCATAGTGATATTCTATCTCCCTGATGAAATGCTCTGCCGCAAGCCCGCACTCCGAAAGCACCGGCGGTTCGGCGGGCTCTGTTTCCCGGCGGCTAATAGCCGCCAGGAAACTCCTCCAATCCCAGAGTATGCAAGCCCCACCCTTAGTCACCACCGTCACAAAATACAGCGCCGAGCCTCCGTAATCAAAGCCCCTCAGCCTCCTCGGACGCAGAGCTTCGACCGGCTTCAAGCTCAGTACCTCGCCAGGGACTTCAAAGCCCCCTTGATAAGCTCCTCAACAGACAGTGAGGGGTCCAGCTTGGAGATAGCCCCCGCAGCCTCAGCCGCAGAATAGCCCAGTACCTCCAAAGCAGTAATGGCCTCGCCTACACTGCCGCCCCCGATGGGAGAAGCAATAGCCTTCTGCCCCCGAACAGAGATCGTCTCGCCGGCCACCTTGTCCTTGAGTTCAAGGCATAAGCGCTCTGCTGTCTTTTTGCCGATGCCCTTCACCTGAGTGAAGCTCTTGGAATCCCCCGTCGCTACCGCTAAAGCGAACTGCTGTGGGGTCATGGAGGAAAGTATCGCTATCGCCGCCTTTGGCCCCACACCGGAAACCGAGATCAAAAGCCGGAAGCTCCTGAGCTCCTCCTCATCTGCAAAGCCGAAAAGCTCAACTCCGTCCTCACGCACACTCAAATGCGTCAGCAGAGTTACCTCCTCCCTGCCTGCTATCTTCTGAAGCGTTGATAAGCTCGTCCTGCAGGCGTAGCCTACTCCCGCACATTCAACTACCGCAAGCTCTGCATCTGTGTGTATCAGCCTGCCTGTTACTGAGTATATCATTTCATTCACCCTTTATCTCTAATTTAGTCACCCTGTCGTTTTTACCGTGTACCGTAACGTCTGTTCCGCCCGTCATCAGGAACAGCGTGAAGCCGCCGTCACTGCTGTCAGTGACCTCGCCTAATCTTTCCTCAACTTCACTGCGGGTGCTCCCGAGCGTTACACCGTTCAGCTTTACCGGCGCTGTGAATTCTCTCCCCGCACCGGCCATGTCTGAGTAAAAGCTGAGACACTCCACAGTACCGTTCTCGTCATTGTCAAACGCAGCTCCTACCGCTGTGCCGTCGTGTATAAGATAATAACAGCTGCCGCCTGAAAGTCCGATCTTTTCCGGGTCAGTATTGTCCAGCTGCACCGGTTCAACACGCTCAAAGCCCTGCCTCAGATCATCAAGCGTGCAGGGAAAGCCCACAGCAGCCTCACCGATATAAAACTTCTCGTTCAGCTCTGCAGCATTCCAGCCGCCCTCAGGAACAGCCGTTGTGTCTGTCAGTGAGCAGCCGGCAAGCAGCAGCGCCGTCACGGCCATTGCAGCTGTCAGCTTCATATCCTGTTGCTCCTCTCTACCTGCCGCCGCCCCAAAGACAGCCCATGAGTTATCGCCAGCGCCACCGCATCAGCAGTGTCGTCCGGCTTGATGATCGCTTTCAGATGCAGCATATTCTTTACCATCTCCTGCACCTGATGCTTCTCAGCCCGCCCGTAGCCGACTATGGAGCTCTTTACCTGCAAGGGGGTGTATTCAAATATCGGTACTCCCGCAGTTATCGCCGGAAGCAGCGTCACTCCCCTGGCCTGAGCCACGTCTATAGCCGTCTTCTGATTTGAGTTGAAAAACAGCTTCTCTATGCTCAGCTCGTCAGGTGCATATTTCTTTACTATCAGGCTTATGTCGTCATAGATCACTTTCAGGCGCCTGTCAAAGGGCATATCAGCCGCTGTGGTGACAGCCCCGCAGCCTATGAGCGAAAAATGCCCGCTCTCACAGTCAACTATCCCGTAACCGACTATGGCGTAGCCCGGGTCTATCCCAAGTATCCTCATGCCTCTGCCCCCTTATTGTTTTATGCACTATCTTAAATTATAGCATATTCTCTCAACCATTGCAAGACCTTTTTCAGCTCATCGCACCGCTTGATATTTGACACCCGGAGTTTTGTGTGCTATAATGGTAATATCGCTGTTTGGAGGTATCACTATGAATAAAAAGGAAATAAACGAAATAAAGAAAAACTTCTCTGAGGAGTGCGGCTTCTTTACGATCGGGCAGACTGTTCAGGCCTTTGTGGACGCCGAGAAAAATATAAAGTACAAGTCCAACAACCTCTTTGCCGCTCTCCCCCAGGACGAGAGCGAGCTTATCATGGCTATACTCAAAAAAGCTCTCTCCGGCACCTTCGGCAAGAACCTCAAGGAGTATTCCTTCCCCAAGGACGCCTACCTTGAGGGGGGTATGCAGCCCTTTCTCTATGAACTCACCAGATCTAAATTCACAGACGAGGAAAAAGTCGATGAGTTTTTAAACATGATCGTCGAGAGAATGCAGTATGTCTCCACCTATGCGGTCTTCTCCGCTCACTGCACCTACAGCGTGCTCAACAAGACCAAGAACGACGAGCTGACTGACGACGCCGAGAGCGAGTACGACTACAATTTCATCATCACCGCCGTATGCCCCGTGGAGCTCAGGTATGACGGGCTCATCTTCTCTGACGAGACAAACGCAATAGTCAAAAAGACCACTGCCGACCGCATCATTGAGATGCCCTCGGACGGCTTTCTGTTCCCGCTGTTCTCTGACAGGCAGCCGGATATAAACGGTGTGCTGGTCTACACCAAAAACGCCAACAAGCCCAACACCTCTGTAGTGGACGACCTGCTTGGCTGTGAGTTCGTCATGAGCTACAAGAACGAAAAGGAGACCTTCCACGCCATACTCAACAACGTGGTGGGGGACGAGCTGGACTACGACCTTATCACCACCGTCAACGACAAGATCGGTGAGCTGGTGGACAAAAGCGCCCACGAGACCGAGCCCAAGACTATCGGCAAGCAGGAGCTTTCAAACATTCTCTGGGAGGCGGGGGTCAGTCAGGAAAAGCTGGAGCATCTGCCCAAGGTCTTTGAGAGCGCCATGGGGGAGAAGCCTCTGACAGCCGTAAATCTCATTGAGCGCAAGACGGTGCTTTCCACCTCATCTATCACCATAAACATCGGCAAGGACGCTCAGGACAAGGTGAAGTGCGAGAACATCGACGGACGCCGCTGCCTGGTGATCGCTCTGGACGACCCGGAGGTATCTGTGAACGGTATGCCCACGAACGTGAAGTGAGGAGGCCATGAAGCAGCCGGAAAAGACCAACGCTACCCGTGCGCTGGTGCAGAAGAAGATACCCTTTAAGGAACACGTCCACGGGCTGCCTGCGGAGCGCTCCGGGGCGGAGATCGCTGAGGCTATGGGGCAGGACAAGGAACGGGTCTACAAAACACTTGTCACCGCTGCTCCGAGGACAGGGCAGCATTATGTGTTCATGGTGCCGGTGGCAGCGGAGCTGGACCTTAAAAAAGCTGCAAAGGCTGCCGGCGAAAAATCTCTGGAGATGGTAAAGGCAAAGGAGCTTCTGCCCCTGACAGGCTATGTTCACGGGGGCTGCTCGCCCATAGGCATGAAGAAGCAGCTGCGCACCTTTATCCACCTGACGGCGGAAAGTCAGGAGACTGTTTTTTGCAGCGGCGGGAGAGTGGGGCTTCAGATCGAGCTGCCCCTCAGGGAGCTGAGAAAGCTTGTTCCGATAGAGGCGGCGGATATCGTTTAGCAAGGCACAATGCGGCTCAATGTACATTAAAAAGGAGAGGTGTCATTAATGGACTACAGTGTATCCGGCAGGGATATTATTCTGCATCAGCCGGACTTTGATCTGGACGAAACGCTGGACTGCGGGCAGGCTTTCAGGTGGGTAAAGGCCGGCGCTGACTGCTATGAGGGCTATTACCTCAACAGCTTTCTGCGTATCTCCTGCGAGAACAAGGCGGAGGGGGTGTTCCGTCTGCATGACACAGATGAAGCTGACTTTCTCTCTCAATGGTACAATTATTTGGACTTATCCACCGATTACGGGGAGCTTAAAGCCCGGTTCTCAGAGGACGAAACTCTTGCCAAAGCCTGTGCCTTTGCCGGAGGCATACGCATTCTCCGGCAGGACAAGTGGGAGGCGCTTTCAAGCTTTATCATTTCCCAGAACAACAACATTCCCCGGATAAAGGGCATTATCGGGCGGCTGGTGGAGCATTACGGCGGCTACCCCTCAGCAGAACAGCTTGCGGTTGAAACTGCCGAGAGCCTTGGCTTTCTGCGGGCGGGGTTCAGGGCGAAATATCTGGCGGACGCAGTCGGAAAGCTCACCTCCGGCGCCCTTGACCTTGACGTGATCGCTGCCCAGCCCTTAGAGCAGGCCAAGCAGAGCCTTATGAGCATCAAGGGGGTGGGGCCCAAGGTGGCCATGTGTGCGCTGCTTTTCGGTATGCACAGAACCGAGGCTTTCCCCGTTGATGTGTGGATGAAGCGGGCTCTTGAGCGCTGGTACCCCAACGGCCTGCCGGACTGCGTAAAGGGCTATGAGGGCACAGCGCAGCAGTACCTGTTCCACTATATCCGCCACGGGCTTTGACAATGGACAGTTCGGAAGCGCCTCACTCAGTGAATAGTGAATAGTTTATAGTGGGGTTTACGCTCCCGGCTTTGGTTTGATCGGAAAGACTTGCGCACGCTCCTTCGTGGGGGCTTTCCGGTCACCCCCACACCCCTTCGGGATTGCATCGTTTTGGGGCCTGGCGCACGCTCCCGGCTTTGGTTTGATCGGAAAGACTTGCGCACGCTCCTTCGTGGGGGCTTTCCTGTCGCCCCCACACCCCTTCGGGGCTGCATCTTTTTTGAGGGGAGTAAACGCTTCGGCCGGTGGACAGTTGACATTTGATAATCAGATATACACCGCAGAAAGGCTTTGCATCACACATCAGCAGCTGCACAGGCCGAATATTGTATACGCAAAAAGCCCGGAGGCAAAACGCTTCCGGGCTTTGGTATTTGCTTTTATTGCCGGCTGTTATTCAGCGGCTGATGAGGAGCTTGTCCTGCTGGTTCTGGAAGAAGCCTTGGAGGAACTGTCGTCCTTTTCGGAGGAGCTGTCCTCTTTCTTGGAAGAGCTGTCGTCCTTCTTGGAAGAGCTGTCCTCCTTCTTGGAGCTGGAATCCTCATCTGCGGAAGAACTCTCGTCCTTCTTGGAACTGTCGTCGTCCTTCTTGGAAGAATCGTCAGCCTTGGAGCTGTCGTCCTTGGAGGCTGCGCTGCCGGCTTTGAGCTCGTGCTTGGTGCAGTCCTTTTCCTCGTCAACAGAGGCCTTTACAACATCTTCCAGCTTCTCGGCAACAGCTATTTTCAGGAAATTGCTTTCCAGCTTAGCCTCGCCGGCTGCGTCAACATAGGGGCCTACATACTTGAAGGCTGCATAGCAGGTCTTGGAGCTGTCCTTATCTTCCTTGTCGGTAACAGTCATTGTCACCTTGTAGATTCGGTAGAGAGCGGTTCTGTTGCTGGAGCTGGCAGTGCCGTCCTCGAAGCCCTTGTAGATCAGGATATAATCCTTTTCAGCCTCGAGCTTGTCGATGCTCTTGATCTTTCCGTCTATGGAAACTCCGCCCAGATAGGAGCGTCCGGCATAGTCGCTCTGGAATTTCTTGGTGAACTCGTCGAACACGTCCTTGAACTTATCAAGCTCGCCGGGGTCGGTCTTATCGGTGATGTAGTAGCCGAAGCTCTTGTCATCAACGGTGAATTCCTTGTAAATGTAGCCGTCCTCGTCTGGAGTGTCGGAAGGCTTGAGGCCCTCAGAGAGAAGCCCGCTGGAAACATAAGCCTTTACCTTGAAGGTATCGCCGGCCTTTAAGTAGCTCTTATCGCCGGTGTCAATGTAGTAGCTGACATTGTCGGAGATCTTCTTATCCACTGCCTCTTTGTTTACGCTGTTGATCCTCAGATAAGGAACAGCGCCGGAGGTGTTGAAGGTGATCTTTTCAAATACATCGACCTTTGATGCCTCGGTGAGACCGGAGACTGTGAAGCTCTTGGTCGCAGAGGTAGCTGTTGCGATGTAGGTCTTGCCCTGATACTTGAAGTAGATGCCCTTACTGCTGTCTTCTTCGTCGATGTACTTGAAGCCGTCGTCAAGGCCGCTGTAGCTTAAGCTGGCCTCCACCTCAACGGTGTCGCCGTTTTTGAGGTTATAGGTGCTGCCGTAGATATAGTAGCTGATGAAGGGGTAGGTCTCATTCTGGCTCTTGTATTCCGCCTCGCCGCGTTCCTCCATGCCGGTGAACTTGATGTCGAAGCCCTCGAACAGGTCAAGCTCCTGACCCTCCAGCAGGCCGGAAGCTTCTACCTCGAACTCGGTGTTTTCCAGCTTGATCTTGGCATCAAGAAGAGCCTCCTCGTCGTACTCGACGGTACAGGATATCTTATCGCCGTTGGAGAGCTCGGTGCTCTTGGACATCTTAACTTTCAGGTCATACTCGCCCTTGGTCTTGCTGAGCAGAGCGTCCTTCATCTCGTTGGCTTCTTCCTTGTCGGAGGCCTTGTCGTAGGCTTTCAGCAGGGCCTTTTTCTCGTCGGAGAAATAATCGGAATATTCCTTCTCGATAACATTGCCTTCTTCGTCATGCTCATAGGTGTAAGGGTCCGGGTCAGCCTCCTGACAGTTAAGGTAGGCCACAGCTGTACCCTTTCCGTTGAGGCCGCTGTACTTGAAGGCAAAGAGCTTCTCGGCGTCGATCTTCTGATATTTGGTAAGATTAAGTATAACTATGATAGCAGCCACAATAACTGCGCATACGCCAAGGCCGATAAAGATAGGCACCTTATGCTTGACAAATGCCGCACCTATATTCTTGCCCATTTCCATTGCGGGGGTGGTGTTTGCTACTCCCTCCGGGGCTGCCGGCTGTGCGGGTGCAGCGTAGGGCTGGGCTGCTTCGGGAACAGGCTGGGGCACAGGCTCCGGCTGAGGAGCTTCCTCCGGGATAGGTGCTTCCTGCACAGGCTCCGGTATCGGTGCCGCCTGTTCGGGTGCAGGGACAGGTGCTGCCTGCTCCGGCTGGGGCGCAGGAGCGTCTGCTGTTTCGGGTATGGGGTTGCCGCATTTTCCGCAGAACTTGCCTGTCGGCGGCAGCGGATTGCCGCACTTAGCGCAAAACTTTGGTCTGCTCATATTCTTTCCTCCATTAAAAATGAATGTATGATCCTCCGCCTTTCAGCGGATCGCTTAGCTGATAGTGCCTGCGGAGAAATAATATCATGGACTGCGCCGGTATCAGCCGGGGCGCATTTTTGCCTGCTGATATTTCCTCTCTATGGTTTATTAAATATTTTTACATATATTATTATAGTATAATAAAATGGCTTTGTCAATAAGCAATTTCCCAAAAGCAGATATCTGCCGATGACAAAAAATTGTATGCCTGTGACAGAAATCCACCCTGCCTGCGGCAATATGGCAACAGTTGAGAAAAAACAATTGAAATCCGCAGAAGAAAGTAGTATAATTATCCTGACAGAATTTTCACCCGAAAGGAAGCAATACCATGACCGAGATAAAACGTGAGACCTACTACAGCCACTTTGACGCTGCCGGCAAAATGCGCCGCAGCGCTGTTATCGACTTTATGCAGGACTGCTGCACCATCTCCCGGAGCAGCGATAAAGTCATCGGGGAGCTGATGCGCAGCGGAAAGGCTCTGCTCTATGTGGC
>CADBTF010000235.1 GCA_902797485.1 uncultured Ruminococcus sp.
CTTCAAAGAAGGCGTGGTAAGATGACGGAAAGCCGGCAAGCAGATGACGTGCAGAGGCGTTAGCCGTGGGTCGTGCGGTATTGCCTATGTATTGTTAAGGCAAACTTATAACTCCCCTGCACCCGTTCCCTCTCCCTTGGGGTATTACTTACAAATGAGGCAAGAGCCTCCGGAACTTATATTAAACTGAAAAGGAAAATGAGTATGAACGAAGAAAGAATGGACGCTGCATTAAAAGCCATGAGCAGCATGGTGCCCAAGGCCCCGGAAAAAGCTGTCGAGGAAATGATAGGAAAGGTGCAGGCTATGAACGCCAGACGGCAGCAGCTGGCCGGTAACACCGCCCTCTCCGCAGAGGCATCGGCAAAGGCTGCCAAACTGCCGGGCTCTCCCTCTATGGGTATGAAGAAATAATATCCGGCACTGCTGCTGAAACACGGCAGCAGTGCCTTTGTTTTGTGAAAATTGTACAGTGTGCGCATTGCCGTTTTATAGCTATTAACAAAAATAACACCGTCACAGTTATTGCCTTGATTTGGTCATAAATCAGCGGTATAATGATAGTGTCCTGAGATCAAGTCTCTTAAAAGCTCAGGTCTTTAGCAACAGCAATATTTCCCATACCTGGAGATGAATCAAATGCGCAAAAAAATATTATCCGGAATACTGGCTCTGGCTCTTGTTTTGGGAGCAGGTGCGCCGGTCACAGAAAAGCCGGTGAGCGGCCTGTTCTCTATTACTGCCAGCGCCGAAAGCTACAATGGCTTTGAGTACAGGATCGAAAGCAACGGAAACATCACCATAACCGGGTACACAGGCACAGCCACTAAGATCACCGTCCCGGCTAAGATAAGCGGCAAGTCAGTCACTGCGATAGGCTCCTATGCGTTCTCAAACTGCACCGGGCTGAAAACTGTTACAATTTCAGAGGGCATATACTCAATCGGAGAATCAGCCTTCGAGGGCTGCACCTCACTTAAAACAGTTTCCCTCCCGGAGACTATGAGCTCTATTGGCTCCTTTGCTTTTTTAAGCTGCATCTCGCTGACTGATATAACCCTGCCCTACAAATGCTATAACATCAGCAATTTCGCCTTTGACAGCTGCTCAAGCTTGAAGAAGATCAACATTCCTGCCTGGTGCGGCTCCATAAACGGCAATGTGTTCAACAACTGCAATAGCCTCACCGAAATAACCGTGCCGGAGTCACACTCCGCATTCAGCTCCGTGGACGGTGTGCTCTACACCAAGGATAAGACCCGCCTGATAAAATGCCCATGCTCCAAGGTGAATGTAACAGTCTGTGAGGAGACTAAGGCCATAGACGCTGAGGCATTCAGAGACAATGCCGTCCTCACAAGCGTCACTCTCCCGGAGGGCCTTGAAACTATCGGCAAGCTCTGCTTCTACAACTGCCCCTCGCTGAAAGACCTGACGATCCCAAGATCTGTAACTGAGATAGGCGCAAGCTCTTTGGGCATTTATTATGATACTGCCGCACACGCTCCGCTGGAAACAGAGGGCTTCACCGTTTACTGCTATAAGGATTCTGCCGCCCACATATATGCCATAAGCAAGAAGCTTGATTATGTGCTGCTTGATGCCGAGGCGGAGCTTCTTGTCAGGGTGACTGTAGCTTCACAGGAGTACGCAGAGCCCGGTGAAGTCACGGTGGAGATCATAAACAGCGAAAACAAGGCCGTAAAGCAGGGCCTCTCACCGGACGAAAAGGGTGTGCTATCAGTATCGGACCTTCCTGCGGGCAGCTACAAGCTAAAGGCTTCCTATCAAAGCTTCCCGGTCTCAACTGTCAGCTTTGAGCTGGAAAAAAGCAAGACCACCGAGCTGTTTGTCACTCTGAGCTGCCTCGGAGACCTTAACGCAGACGGCAAAGTCAACATGGTCGATTACGTTAAATTCCAGCGCCACCTTCTCGATCCTGATTATGTGATCGTATATGCAGCCGCAGACTTTGATCTTAACGGTGCCATCAATATGCGGGATTATGTCAAAATGCAAAGGCTGCTGATCAGTCAATAATCAGTCAAACAGGCGGCGGTATTACTCCCCGCCTGTTTCGCTGTCACTATTCTCCCTTAGCTCTTTCTTACGGCGCCTTTGTTCCCGGTTGTTATTCTCAGAGGCAAACAGCTCCACCGCTGCATCTGTCAAAGCCTCCGGCCAGACCTGCCCGCTGCCCACAACATCAGCCCAAGGCGCAAGCTGCTTATAGTCATCATCAAAAACGATAGTATACGGCGGGCCGCAGCGGTCGTCCACCGACATATAAAGATGACGCCCCTCACTCATTATCTTTGCGGCGTCGTATTCGGACATTTTCTTTTCAAGGCTGTCAAACTGCTCTTTAGTCAGCTCATACAGATGATACGCCTGTATACCGCCGTATTCGCCGGTGTAACGTTCGTTTTCTTCATCATAGCAGGCCTTCCAGCTCATTCCTTTTTTGAATATCATATCGGCCACCTCCAATTGATATTATAGCATATTATGAAATAAATTTCAATACAGGGAAGCACTGCTCAGCAATAAAAAAAGAGGTGTTAATAATGCTGCTCTACCATACAAGTGACATTGAGATACCAAAGCCGGATATTCATTTCGGCAAACGCAATGCCGATTTCGGCTGGGGGTTCTATCTGTCTCCGGACAGGGAATTTACCTGCCGCTGGGCCAGGGATAATGCAGTGGTGAATGAATATGAGCTTGATTATCCCCTGGCGGATATTCACCGCCTTGTGCGGGACATTGAGTGGTTTCAGTACATCTTCAATAACCGCCGGGGGAAGGACACGCTCTCAGCCGACGTGATAATGGGGCCCATTGCCAATGACACAATATTTGATACTCTCGGTATAATAAGCAGCGGCTTTCTGAAACCTGAGGGTGCCTTGAAGCTTCTTATGATCGGGCCGGAATATACTCAGGTCGTTATCAAGACCCAGCAGGCTGCGGATAAGCTCAGGTGGGTCGGAGCAAAGCGTGTGGTCCGCAGTGAGGCAGCGGCGCAGCAGCTTCGGGAGGAACAGAAAAAATATCAGGAGGCTTTTCTGGCAGAGCTGGAAAGGATCACTGAGCAGAAATAAAGAGGCTACAATAAAGCCCCAAGGTGTAAATTAAGCTACACTTTGGGGCCTCACTGTTGTTTAAGCTACAGAACCCGCTGTGATTGATTATTGAATTCTCTCCTGATATGTGATATTATGTAATCACAGCAAGAGAGAAACATAAAGGAGTTAATTCAACATGAAAAACACAGCTGATAAAAACAGAGGTTTTATAAAGATGATCGCAGCAGCACTGGCTGCAATGACAGTAATGACAGCAGCAGTTGTCGGCGTTTCCGCTTCAAGCTCAGAGCCAGTCAGAAAGAGCAGCGTAAGCATCTCAGCGGTTAAGGCCACCGAATCAAGCAAGATCGCAGCCGGAACAGTTTTCGGCATCAATGATAAGATAAAGCTCAGCAATGAGTATGTTGTGACCGACGATCTCATGGGCGTCAGCGCTCAGTGCATCAGCGGAGAGTTCCGGCTGGACACCGATCTCATCGGCTTCACAATGATGGGGCAGTTCGAGTTCATCGGCCTTTTCGGTGAGCAGGACCTGCGCATCACCACAATGGACGCAGCCTCCACAAGGCCCTGCGATGTTAAGGGTATCAAGCTGGTGAGCGGTAACGGCACCGAGAACAGCCCCTACAGATTCGCAGTTGTGTTCAACTGATAAACAAGCTATAGTAAACGACATTAGAAATTGCACTTTGAGAACGAGTAAAAGTCCGATATATGCTTTTGCGAAGTTCGCAAAGAAGCAATTTCA
>CADBTF010000236.1 GCA_902797485.1 uncultured Ruminococcus sp.
GGCGGTCTTGGTGCCGATATCGAGACCCATCTTGTCAGCGGGGATAGCGTCAACTACCTCAACGTCGATAGGAGCGTCGATAGGATCAGGGAAGCCTGCTGCAACGGTGGTGTCAACGGGCAGGAGCAGCTTCTTGCCGGCGGCGGCTGCCTTCTCGATCATTTCCTTGCAGTAGTCGATCTTGGTGTCGTCTACCAGTGAGGTGCCTACCTCATAGCCCTTAGCCTTTAAGAAAGTATAAGCCATACCGCCGCCGATGATAAGTGTGTCGCACTTCTCGATGAGGTTGTTGATAACGTTGAGCTTGTCAGCCACCTTTGCGCCGCCCAGGATAGCAACGAAGGGACGAACAGGGTCCTCAACAGCGTTGCCGAGGAAGTTGATCTCCTTCTGCATCAGGTAGCCTACTGCGGTCTCCTTAACGAACTTGGTAACACCTGCGGTGGAAGCGTGAGCTCTGTGAGCAGAGCCGAAAGCGTCCATAACGAAAACCTCGCCGTCTACCAGATCAGCCAGTTCCTTAGCGAAAGCCTCACCGTTCTTGGTCTCCTCTGCGCCACGGAAGCGGGTGTTCTCAAGAACAACGATCTCGCCGTTCTGCATTTCGGCAACAGCCTTCTTAGCGTTCTCGCCGACTACTGTATCGTCCTTAGCGAAGGTAACCTTAGCGGAGACCAGCTCAGCAAGTCTCTTGGCTGCGGGAGCCAGAGAGAACTTATCCTCCGGGCCGTTCTTGGGCTTGCCTAAGTGTGAGCAAAGAACTACCTTGCCGCCCTCTGCGGTGAGCTTATTGATGGTGGGCAGAGCCGCTGTGATACGGTTATCGTTGGTGATAACGCCGTCCTTGAGCGGAACGTTGAAGTCAACTCTTACGAGGACCTTCTTGCCCTTTACATTAATGTCGTCAACTGAGACTTTGTTCAATCCTGCCATAATACTGACATCCTCTCATTATTAAATTTTCGGGTATACCGAATGTTTACTATTTTATTATATAATAACTACGCTCAAAAATCAAGTAGCAACAGGAAAAAAGTTATTATTTTATGGTGAACAATTTGTGCAGTGCAGGCCTCTTTGGGCGGGAGCACCATGCGTGGATAAATTATTTTACAAATTTAACTTAAACCCCTTGACAAACGTGAAAAAATAGTGTATAATCATCTTAGGTTAGCAAAAGCTAACCTTTATATAAGACAAACGGTTAGCTTAGACTAACTGATAACAGACAAGTGACCGAATAATTCGGATAGAACGGACAATAATATGAGTGTTGTAATAGTCGGCGGAAACGACAGAATGGTTCGCAGATACAAGGACATCTGCGAGGAAAACAACTGCACTGCAAAGGTGTTCACCCAGATGCACGACGGCGTGAAAGAGAAGATAGGCACCCCCGATCTGCTGGTGCTGTTCACCGGCACCACCTCCCACAAAATGGTGCGCACTGCCCTCAGTGCAGCAGACGGTTCCGGAGCGGTAGTAGTGCGCTCACATTCCAGCTCGGTATCCGCTTTGAAGAATATTCTGCAAAATCATGCGATAGGAGCATAAGCTATGTCAGAAGAAATGCTTGTAAGGCACTGCTCGCCCACCCTGGCCGGCATCAAGACCGGCAGCCTTTTCGGGTGTGAGTTTTCTTCACGTGAGGAGCTTGTGAATGAGCTGCGGCGCTTCAACTCCATATTCTCTGGAAAGGGGCTGAGGGTGGTGTCGCTGTCCTATCAGAACGGCCGGGCGCTCATCTACATCTACCGCCCGGCCCAGCTTTCCCGGGACCTTGACTGTGAGCTCAGCTGCCGGCTGCTCAAAAGCCACGGCTACCCCTGCGGGAGCTGCGAGCGTTGTATCAGAGAGCTGTCCTCACGGCTTAAATCCAACGGGGATTTTCCTCACGAGATAGGTCTCTTTTTAGGCTACCCTCCCGAAGATGTTTCCGGCTTCATAGAGCACAAGGCCAAGGGCTGCAAATGCGTCGGCACCTGGAAGGTATACGGCGACGAAAAGAAGGCTGCAAAGACTTTCGCCCGCTACAAAAAATGCACCGAGCTCTATCTCCGCCAGCTGCACAGAGGCTTCCCTATCGACAGACTTGCTGTGCGGGCTGCCAACTAAGTTTTTTCCTTACAAAACCTCAGATACGACGAAGGCCCCCGCTTGAAGTTCAGGCGGGGGCCTTTGTATACAGATATCAGATTATGCCAAAGAAATAAAGAGCGACTATCAGACCGATACCTCCCAGTGCGAAGATACTGAGTATGATAAGGCTTTTGATGTTCTTTTTCTGCTGAGCCTTATGCTTCTTGAATTCCTCGATAGCGTCCGGCTCGTAGGATATGCGCGGACCCTTGGAGTTAAGGCCCGGGTCAAGCATATCGTCGATCTTGATGTTGCGGTATTTTTCCTGTCTGGACATGGGGCTGCCCCGGTCAACCATCTCATAGGGAGAATCAAGCCTGCTCTTGTCAAAGGTCTTCATATTGATCTCGTCCATGACAAGGTCTGCGGTCTTGGCAGGTGCTGAGAGGTTTCCGCCGCCGTTCTGGAAAACGTGCTTGGTGTCAACGTCCTTCATGAACTGGTTGCGGCTCCTGTTGGCACGGAGCATCTGCACCAGTGCCTGAGTGTACATATTTTCTTCTTCTTCCTCGCCCTCCTTCTTCTCGGTGAGGGTGACGGTGGCGGTATCGGTATCGGCAGGGGTCTCCACAGCCTCCTCGTCCACAAGAGCGGTCTGCTTTTTCTTTTTAAGGGCAGGCACTACCACCGACTTGCCCTCGTCCTTGGCCTGAGCGGTCTCCTCAATGGAAGGACCATGTGAAACAGGCGCAGAGCCCCGTACCTGCTGGGGCTGCTGACTTTCCTCCTGCTGGAAGCTCTCGAAGGTGGTGCTTGCCACTGACTGCTTGCGTGGGCGCAGCTGGACAGGTGTGATAGGTGTAGGCTCCTGCTGTTCCTGCTCCTGTACCGGTGCGGGCTTGGGGGCAGGCATGGGAGCCGGTTTTTCCTCCGGCTTTTCTATGCTCATTATAGGAGCAGCAGTGGGTCTCTTGACCAGCTTAGGCGCAGAGTTCTCGCTGTCCTCCGGAGTAACAGCCTGAAAATGAGTGGGCTTCTTGGCGGTATCGTCATTATCCTTGGGAACGATCACCGGTTCCTCCGGGATAGCGTGCTTTTCATCGGGCTCCTCAAGGATAGCATCTGCGCTGATAGCAGAGGAGGCGTGGGAAAACTCATTGGCTTCTATCTTGGCCTTGGCAGCGTTCATAGCGCTGAAAGAGACCATCTTGCCGGTGGATATGTCGAAGAATTCCTCGCCGTCCTTGCGGGCAAGCTTCAGCTTGGGAGCAGGCTCGCCGGGCTTGGGCAGGTTGCCCTGGGGAATATCTATAGTCTCGAAGACCTCGTTCACGTCGATGCCCTTGAGCTTTAAAATGTCTGTAGCGGTGTCGTACTTCATGGAGCCCCGGACCATTTCTTTAAGGGGAAGCAGAATGATCTCGCAGAAGGTCACATAGAAGGAGCGGAGGATAGACTTCTGGGGGTCGATCATCTCTCTCGGGAAGCGGCTGTCGAACCTGACCTCGAACATATCCGGCGAGGAGGTTATGAGCTTGTCTATGTACTTGGCAAGCTGTATCCACAGCTCGTGCTCCTCCATATCGTGGTCGTTGATAACGAGCCACATATAGCATCTTAAAAAGCAGTCGTAGCAGGTGATGTCTCTCAGGTTCAGAGCCACGTCGTCAATATTAAGGGCTACTGTGAATTCACTGTCGGAATAGGCGAAGCAGCGGTAGCCGTTGCTTGCAAGCTTGGCATAAGCCGTTTGCAGGGATTTTGCATCTCTCGAAAAGGGAGGGAGAGAATCAAAATCGAAGGCAGTCTTGAGAGAGGCCTCATTTCCGGCGTTGGCAGCCGACAAAAACTCCTGATATCTTTTGTCGATCTCAGCTTTGGTAGCATCTACCGGAACACCCAGAACACGAAACGGGTTGCAGGCAAACAGCTCGGTTGCTGTAATGCCGATCTTCTGTGTCAGCAACTTAAATCCCCCTTGTATTTGTTAATTGTTTTTATTAATTAAGCTCAGAACTTACATATTATCACTTTAATCATTATAGCAAAAAGCAGACGGATATATGTTAATTGAACGTTGTCATTTTATGTATAATTAGTGAACTTTACAAATTATCCACAAATTTTCAAGGCAATGTTTTTCAAAAAAGTGTTTAAAACTTATTGCTTTTTTCCTGAAAATAGTGTATAATAAAATAAATATATTATGTAATATTGACATTTACTGTAATATTTTTTAATCAAGACATAGAGGAGGAACTTTTTATGGCACTTTTTGGACATAAAAAGCGTACTGACACAACTGTACCTGCACCCGCAGCTAAGCCCGCTGTAAGCGCTGACGACATCTTCGGAGCACCTGTCAGAAAGCAGAAGGCTGCTTCCGGCGACACCGTTTATATCAAGGAATCAAAGTATGACGAAGTCTCTGCGGAGACTGTAGGTCCGGTCGCAATCGACCCGGAGACCATAAAGAAAAAAATGGTCGAGCTGGAAAGAGAGCTGGAGGAGCAGAAGAACAAGCCGGTGGTAACTGCGGCTGATTTCAATTCAGAAAATGTTCATCAGTCTGAGGTGACTGCCGCTCAGGACGACTTCGAGGAGCAGTACCGCATTGAACATGAGCGCTTTTTGGCTGCTCATGAGAACAAGGACATAGCCTCTGCCAATGCCGACGGAGTTGAGCAGAAGATCACCGCAATGGTAGACGAGGTGGAGGAACGTGCCAAGGCAAGAGATGCCATGAACCTTGAGATAGACAAGGTAGCTCAGGCTGAGGTAGATAAAAAGCTTTCGGAGCTGGGAGTTGCCAAGGACGTAACACAGGACGCTGAATATCAGAATATCGAAGCTGTTTCCGCAAAGGCTATGAGCGGCGTTGAGGACTATATCCGCAACGAGCTCGATACCCGTGTTCCTGTTGAGGAGGACGATGACATTGAAGCAGTGAACGACCAGTACCTTGCCCAGAAGACCGAAGAATTTATGAAGCAGTATGGCGACAGAAAGAAGCAGGACTGACCACGCTTCAGCCGAATAACTATTATAAATAACGAGGCGATATAAGTGAGGATAAACACAGAAAATCCAATTATTACCTATTCCAAGAAAGGCACGCCCTTTGCTTATGAGAGGCTGTTCTACACCACCATTGAGCCATATATTCTCGAATTCAAGAATTGCCGTCTGGATAAGCTGACCGACGAGGATGCGGCAAGGTGCCTTGCAAGGATATTCAAGAAAATGGAAGTAAACGGAGTGCCTGTGCTGGAATTTTTCAAGGCTGACATTGATAAGATGAAGGCTGCCGGCAGCAGTCAGCACAAGCTCACCACCACGCTGGCTTCTATGATAGCACATGATATTTTCTGCTGCTTTGATAAGAACCTCTATGACGAGAACGGCGAGTTTGAGATCTGTGACAGGCTCTACTGCATAGTCAAGGACGGCGAAAAGGATTTTATAATCTGTGACAGCACTGTAAAGGAGAGCAAGCTGGGCAAGAAGCATCTGACGCCGGAGGCCAAGTTCTACGCTGAGCTCATGCAGTTCTACAAGGACGGTAAGCTGCCCACAGTAAAGGACGAGTTTTAAATTATCTGCTGCCCGCTCTTGACGCAGGCAGCATGAGTGAACTGACATTATAAGGAGTGTAATCCCAATGGTTGTAATCGAAATGGAAAACGGCAAAAAGATCAAGATCGAGCTTTACCCCGACGCAGCGCCTATCACCGTTGCAAACTTTGAAAAGCTGGTGAACGAGGGCTTCTACGACGGGCTGATCTTCCACAGAGTTATCAGCGGGTTCATGATCCAGGGCGGAGACCCTCTCGGCACCGGCACCGGCGGCGCCAACAAGAAGATCAAGGGCGAGTTTATGGCTAACGGTGTGGCTAACCCCATCAAGCACACCAGAGGAGTGGTATCTATGGCAAGAGCTATGGACCCTAACTCTGCAAGCTCACAGTTTTTCATCATGCACCAGGACGCCCCTCATCTGGACGGCCAGTATGCAGCCTTCGGCAAGGTAGTTGAGGGCATGGACGCCGTTGACGAGATCGCATCTGTTGCAGTGGGCTTCAACGACAAGCCCCGTATCCCGCAGGTAATGAAAAAGGTCTATATGGAATAAACATTCAAAGCAAGAGCGCCGGGTAAAGGCGCTCTTTTTGTTTGCTTGGGAATTTGCCTAAAATCGGCGTGGCAGAGCACATGGTTTTTGAAGCATTTTTTTGAGGATAAGCTCTTGTATTTTCCTGCGGTTTGTGGTATTATTAAAATGTATTTTTATGCGTAACGGAGGAAATGTCAATGAATGGATTTATACAGGTCCTTGCCAATGATGACGGCAGCAAGATGCAGAATGTCTACACTCCCCTTTCTACCGGAGTTCATCTGGTGTTCTGCCTGATAGCCACTGCGCTCTACCTGACTATGTACTACCGCAGAGGCTCACTGCACTATCTTCTGCTGATGTTTGCTATCGACGCTACTATCATCACCCAGTTCTGGACCAGCTCGATTGCTATCACTCTGCTGGGTATCTTAGAGATATGCCTAATAGGTGCGACGATCTATTTCTATGTGCTATACTCAAAAAAGCTCAAAGCAGAAAACGCTGCCAAAACAGCCGCCCGCAAGGAGGCCGAGGAGCGTGCCAAGGCTGCTGAAAAGGCAGACAGCGAGGAGCAGAAGCAGATAGTTGAGAACGCCTTTGATGACGGAGACGATCTCTGAGGTGAGCTATGAGATTAGTGATCCTTGATGCTGAGACCGTCACCCGGAACGATGTGTCCCTTGAGGGGATCACCGCACTGACAGATTCGACAGTCTACGGCTACACTCCCAACGACAAGGTGGCAGAGCTTATCGGTGATGCAGACGCTGTTATCTGCAACAAATGCCTTATCACCGAGCAGGTCTTTGAAAGCTGCCCGAACCTTAAATATGTGGGGCTCTTTGCCACCGGCTATAATAACGTTGACCTGAAGGCTGCAAGCTGGCATGGGGCTGTGGTATGCAATGTGCCCAGCTATTCTACCGATGCCGTTGCACAGCACACCTTCTCGCTGATACTTGAGCACTACAACCGCACCGCTGAGTACACCCGCACAGTTGCCGAGGGAGCATGGGTGAATTACAAGCTCTTTTCATATTTCGGCATACCCACCTTTGAGCTGGCGGGCAAGACTGTCGGCATAATCGGCTATGGCGCTATCGGGCGCAAGGTCGCAGAGATAGCAAGGGCATTTTCAATGCAGGTGAAGGCTTACACCCGCTCCCCTGCCAAGGTCACTGACGGCACACCCTGCGTCAGCCTGGAGGAGCTTATGAGCACCTCTGATATCGTGACGCTCCACTGCCCGCTGACTGATGAAAACAGAAAAATGATAAATGCCTCCACCCTTGCCCTTATGAAGCCCACGGCTATCCTTATTAATACCGCCCGGGGCGGGCTGGTGGACGAGGAGGCGCTGGCAAAGGCTCTTAACAGCGGCGCTGTAGCCGGGGCGGGTATCGACACCCTGACCTTTGAGCCCATGCGCTCTGACTGCCCGCTGCTGGGTGCAAGGAACTGCCTTATCACCCCTCATGTGGCCTGGGCGCCAATAGAAACAAGAGAACGTCTGCTTAAAAGAGTAGCCGCAAACCTTCAAGCCTGGCTGGAGGGCCGGCCCATAAACGTTGTAAACTAAAGGGGTGACATCTATGCCGGAAATGTTTGACCTTTACGATGAGAACTTAAACCCCCTCGGCCAGCAGATAGAGCGGGGGGAGCTTATCCCCAGAGGGAAATATCATATAGTGGTGCATATACTTGCAGTCAATTTTGAGAGCAAGGTGCTGATAACTCTGCGAAACCCCTCAAAGAACTACGGCGGGCTGTGGGAGATCACCGGCGGAGCCGCTGTAGCAGGAGAAACACCCTTGCAGGCAGCTGTGAGAGAGCTGCGCGAGGAGACCGGCCTGCGGGCGCTGCCGGAGGCACTGGACTACCGGGGGCAGCTGCTGTTCAAGAGCAGCAGTCACAATCACATTTCGATGTTTTATCTTTTCAGGGCGGACTTTCACGAAAGCAGCATTACCCTGCAGCCCGGTGAGACTGACGCCGCAAGGATAGTGTTCCCCGCTGAGATAGAACAAATGGCTAAGAAGGGCGAATTTATCAGCTTTGAATATCTGCGGGCCAAGGCCTTTTATCCGGATATTTTCGGAGAGAATATGCCGTAAGGCTCGAAGCATTTTAAGGAGAGTATATAATGGATAAGGAAAGAAGAAGAATAGTAGTTAAGCTGGGCACCTCTACACTGACCCACAAGACAGGAAAGCTTAACATCAGAAGGATAGAGCGGCTGGTTAAAAACCTTGCTGACCTGCATAATGCGGGCAATGAGCTTATCATAGTTTCCAGCGGAGCAGTCGGCCTGGGAATGGCTAAGCTCAACCTGATGCAGAAGCCCAAGGAGACCCCGTTAAAGCAGGCCTGCGCAGCTATCGGGCAGTGCGAGCTGATGTATTTCTATGACAAGCTCTTTTCGGACTACAGCCTGAATGTGGCACAGGTGCTGCTGACAAAATATGTGCTTCTGGAGGACAGGCGCATAAACGTGCAGAATGCCCTTGAGGAGCTGCTGGCACACAATGTTATCCCCATTGTAAACGAGAATGATACAGTGGCTATTGATGAGCTGGAGCTGGAGGTGGGCGAGAACGATTCCCTTGCAGCAACTGTGGCAACTCTTGTTAATGCCGACCTGCTTATAATCATGTCTGACATTGACGGCCTCTACGATTCTGACCCTCACACCGACCCTGACGCAAAGCTCATTCCGGTGGTATATGAGATCACCGACGAGATTAGAGAGCTGGCCGGGGGGGCAGGCTCCAAGCTGGGCACCGGCGGCATGAGGACCAAGATAAACGCCGCAGAGATAGCTAATTCCCACGGCATTGATATGATAATCGTCAACGGACGCAACCCTGACAATCTCTATGATGTTTTTGACAAGGGCGCAGGCACGCTGTTCAAGGCGAAAACCAGATAACTCAGCAGGCTGCGGAGGGTGATCTGCCGGACGCTGCCGGCTATGACAGCGGGCCCGGTGCCTGCGAGGGTCCCTTTTTAATTGACCGTGTACACCGGACGGATCCGGGATAAATCAAATTAAAGGAAGTGCTGTTATGCCCAGCGCAGGTGTTATTATTCTGGCGATATTTATTTTGGTCCTTCTGTTTTTCTGTGTATACAATTTCAGATATACCGCAGGAAAACTGCGGCTCCCGACTGTTATCTGCAACATAACTCTCGGAGCGCTGGCTGTGGGTGTTATCCTGCTGGGAGTGATAAACCACAGCATAAACAAAAGCGAAGCCGAAAACCACAAAAGTGTCAGCGGGCTTTCGCTGTTTGATTGGCTGACCTATGAGGGCTCAGAGGACGGCTACAATCTTTTTGTGCAAAGCGAGTTTATGTCGCCGGGATCACACATAGCTATCCCGGAAGCCGATGCTCCCCTGCCGGCGATAACCAAGATCTATCCTGTGGTGACGGTATTTCAGGGGCCTTATTCCCGGGGCGATGACATTGAACTCGCCGGCGAGAACTATCTTGTCTGGACCGATGCGGAGCTTATCCGCCCGAACTTTGCTTTACTGGCATTATTAGTGTCGGTCATTTCGGTGGGGATACTCTTTGTTTTCAACCTGTTAGTGTTTGCAGTGACCGTCAGGAAAAAGAAGCTGAATGAAGCTCAGGACTGAGCAGTTGATATCACGAACATCAAAATTTATTCATATACGGAGGAGATCATAATGACCTATATCCAAAAGCTTGGCATGAACGCCAGGGCCTGCAAGACCGACCTTGCCAACGCCTCGGCTACTCAGAAGAACGATGCGCTTCTGGAGATCGCACATATTCTTCGCAGATGCGCCCCCAAGATCATCGAAGCTAATGCTATCGACCTTGAAAATGCTGTAAGACGGAACATGACCGCCTCCCTGCAGGACAGGCTGCGGCTTGACGAAAAGCGTATTGAGAATATCGCCAAGGCCTGCGAAAAGCTTGTGGCTCTGGAGGACCCTGTAGGTGAAGTGATCGGCGGAGGCACAAGACCCAACGGCATGAAGATAACCAAGATCAGAGTGCCTATGGGTGTGGTGGGCATGATCTATGAGGCCCGCCCGAATGTTACCATTGACGCAGCAGTTCTGGCGCTGAAAAGCGGAAACTGTGTGATACTCCGGGGCGGCAAGGAGGCTATCAACACCAACAAGATGCTGGCTGCTCTTATGCGCAAGGCTGTGGAGACTGCCGGCTTTGACCCGAATATTATCCAGCTGGTGGAGGACACTGACCGGGGCATAGCAACTGACATGATGCAGGCCAACGGCCTTATCGACGTGCTTATCCCCAGAGGCGGCGCACAGCTCATCAAGGCAGTGGTGCAGAATTCCACTGTGCCGGTGATCGAGACAGGCAGCGGCAACTGCCATGTTTATGTTGACGAAAGCGCTGACCTTGATATGGCAGTGAATATCGTTGACAACGGCAAGACCCAGCGGCCCTCCGTCTGCAACGCTATCGAGACAGTGCTTGTTCACCGGGACATTGCCGATGATTTTCTCATCATGATGAAGAACCGCTTGGACGAGCACAATGTTGAGCTGAGGGGCTGCCCTATCACAAGAATGATACTGGGAGCTGAGAATGTTGTTCCCGCTGACGAAGACGATTACGCCACTGAGTTCGGTGATTATATCCTTGCAGTCAGGGTAGTAGACGACATGGCTCAGGCGCTGGAGCATATTGCAAAATATTCCACCGGGCATTCCGAGTGCATTGTCACCGAGAGCATTTTCGCAGCAGAGGAATTCCAGAAGCGAGTTGACGCTGCCTGCGTATATGTCAACTGCTCCACACGCTTCACTGACGGTGAGGAATTCGGCCTTGGGGCTGAAATAGGCATCTCCACACAGAAGCTCCATGCCAGAGGCCCTATGGGTCTGCGGGAGCTCACCACAATGAAATACCTGATAAACGGCAGCGGGCAGATCAGAAAGTGACCTGAGCGCATAGCTGCGGCTCAGAAGCCTTGGAGGGAACAACATGAACAAAAAGCTTTTTCCGGCACTTATTCCTCTGCGCTCCCTTGCATTTATATTGATCTTTGTCATAGGTTCCAATATCGTCGGTAAGAGCCTTGAGGAGATCAGCAACTGGTGGTCAGTGGCGGCTACTGCGCTGAATATACTGACAGTTCTTCTGCTGGTGCTGCTGACACATTCCTGCGGCAGCTCCTACCGGGAGCTCATCAACTACCGAAAGGGCAGGACTACTGCCAAGCAGGTGATAGCTGTCTGCGCAGTGATAATGCTGATGAGTATGGGTGGAATGTATCTTGCGGGGTTTATATGCTACGGAAAATTCCCCTACATGGCCCCTAAGATAATAGCTCCGATACCGGCTGCACTGGCGGCGATAAACGCACTGCTGCTGCCTGTCACCACTGCCCTTGCAGAGGACGGGCTGTATCTCGGCTGCGGTGTGAATCAGATCAAAAGCAAGTGGGCGGCGATACTTTTTTCGTCCTTTTTCTTTGCATTGCAGCACAGCTTTATCCCGACGCTTTTTGACGCAAGGCATATACTCTACAGGTTCCTGTCCTTTCTGCCGCTGACGGTCATTCTCTGCCTGCATTATCACAAGCACCGGAACCCTCTGCCGATCATGATAGGCCACGGGCTGATAGACGCCGCAACTGTCTCGATGATAATTATAACCTCATTTAGCCCGGATCTCTACGAAAAATGGCTGTCTATGTGAACGTATGAGCCGCATCAGACAAAGGAGAAACACCATGAAGCACAAGCTTATTCCGGGGCTTAACTGCCTGTGGGCAGGATTCACAGCCTTCACCTTCCCGATCTGCTTTCTGCTGATCTATCTGGACCTTACAGGCCACGGAAAGGGCTACAGCTACGATCTGGGCCCGGAAAAGGATATATCTGTAATGTTCGGGATCTTTGAGCTGCTGGTATGGCTGGCTTTGGCTCTGCCCTCAAACATCTATGTGCTGAGAAGAGCAGCTAAAAAGAACCGGCTCCTGCTGCTTGCGGCTCTTGTGCTGTATGCTGCGCTGGCGGCAGCCTGCATACTGGCTGTGTTCGGCGGGTGGGGAAAATACGCTAAGGAAGTGTTTAATATTTAATAAGATCATAGCTTAGTTTTTTCTTGACTATAATGCAGATCTGTGGTATAATTATAAAGTTGATTAGAATTTTCAAGGAGTGAAACTTATGTCAGGACATTCAAAATGGGCAAATATCAAGCGTAAGAAAGAGGCTACCGACTCTGCCAAGGCAAAGGTCTTTACAAAGATCGGCCGTGAAATGGCGGTAGTTGTAAAAGAGGGCGGCCCCGACCCTGCCAATAACGCCAAGCTTCGTGACCTTATCGCAAAGGCAAAGGCAAACAACGTGCCTAACGACAACATTGACAGAATAATCAAGAAGGCTGCCGGCGACGGCGAAAAGAACAACTACGAGGATATGATCTACGAGGGCTACGGCCCCAGCGGAGTAGCCGTAATAGTTGAGTGCCTGACTGATAACAAGAACCGCACTGCCGGTGACATACGCCACTACTTTGACAAGTTCGGCGGCAACATGGGCACAAGCGGCTGTGTATCCTTTATGTTCAGCGACAGAGGCACTGTTATCCTGGAAAACAACGGTGCTGATGAGGACAAGATCATGGAGGACTGCATGGAGGCCGGCGCTGACGATTTCAACATTGAGGAGGACGTGGTAGAGATCACCTGCGAGCCGAATGCTGTTCATAACGTGCGTGAGGCTCTTGAGGGCATGGGCTACACTGTTCTCTCCGCAGAAGCTGAGAAGGTGCCCTCCACCTACACCAATCTTGATGACGAGGAGGCTATCCGCAAAATGGGCCTGCTCCTTGAGCATCTTGAGGACAACGACGATGTTCAGAACGTTTACCACAACTGGGGCAATATGCCGGAGGACGAGGAAGAAGACTGATGACCGGGCATATCAAGCGTTTTCTATTGATCGGAGGTATGGTTATGGCTATGTGTGCTGCGGGCTGCGGCAGTGAGAACAGTACGGCTGAAAGTGTTTCTGAAAGCTCTGCCGGCACAACTGCTGCGACTACTGTCACCGAGGCTGAGACTATTTCTGTATCTCACACCACACAGCACCCTGCCAAGGAAGCGGCAGAATACGGCAAGGTCATTACGCTGACCTTTGACGACGGCCCCAACACCACCTGCACCCCTTATGTGCTTGACCTGCTGGAGAAGTACAACGCCAGAGCGTCCTTCTTTGTGATCGGAAACAACATCAACGAGGAAAGTGCTCAGGTGATGAAGTGTGCCTACGATATGGGCAATGAGATAAACAACCACTCCCGCACTCACAGCTACATGAACAAAATGACTGCTGAGGAGATCAAGGCAGAGGTGGAATACACCGATGAGCTGGTGGAAAAATATACCGGCGAGAAGCCAAGGTTTTTCCGCCCGCCCTATATTGCTGTGAACCAGACTATGTTTGATTCTATTGATCTGCCCTTTATCAACGGCAAGGGCTGCAACGACTGGGACGACAAGGTGAGTGTGGAAAAGCGTGTGGAAAAGGTGCTTGAACAGGCCGAGGACGGAGCTATTATCCTGCTGCACGATGCTGACATGAACTTTCAGACAGTTCAGGCTCTGGAGACCATAATCCCGGAGCTTCAGAAGCAGGGCTATGAGCTGGTGACTTTGACGGAGCTGTTCTTTGCCAAGGGCATCACCCCTGTCTCCGATTCCACGCCGAAGATCTACTCCAACTGTATGCAGGAGGGAAACTGGTAATTTCAATGCACAATGCACAATACACAATGCACAATACACAATACACAATACACAATACACAATACACAATACACAATACACAATACACAATACACAATACACAATACACAA
>CADBTF010000237.1 GCA_902797485.1 uncultured Ruminococcus sp.
TGAAATTGCTTCTTTGCGAACTTCTCAAAAGCATATATTCGACTTTTGCTCGTTCTCAAAGTGCAATTTCTAATGTCGTTTACTATAGTATGCTGCATCAGGTGATGCAAAAATATTCAGGAGGTAAGAATATTGAACAAGCGTAAAAGCATTTCCAGACTGCTGCTGTGCTTTGCGGTCTCAGCGGCCTGCCTGTCCTCTCAGCTGACGGCTCTTGCTGTCACCGGCGGCGAGGACCAGTTCAAAGGTGAGGTCATTGACCAGACCAGCTTCCGGCAGACTATCCCCACCGTCTATATCCACCTTGACGGCGGCAAGGAGGAATTTGACAAGGTGAACCAAAGCCCCGACCACAGCTATCAGGCCGCCGGAACTATGGATATCGTAGTGCCGGAGAATTTCTCCTACGCCGGCAGCGATGAGGTCATAACCGGCTTCACCGGGCTAAAAATGGAATATTTCCGGGGGCGGGGCAACTCCACCTGGGAAATTCCCGAAAACAAAAAGCCCTACAAGATCAAGCTTGATAAAAAGGCCGACATCTTCGGCATGGGCAGCAGCAAGCACTGGGCTCTGCTGGCCAACAGGTTCGACGATACCCTTTCAAGAAACCGTTTTTCAAGCTATTTCTCCGAGGGGCTGGGCTTTGATTTCACACCCAGCGGCTTCCCCGTCGATGTTATGCTGGACGACGGAGACGGCGGCTATACCTACCTTGGCAGCTACTATCTTGCTGAGAACGTCAGGATAGAATCCGGCAGGCTGGACCTTGACCTCCCCGCTGAAAATGAGACCAAAGAGGGCGATTATCTCTTGGCTCACCAGCAGGGCTCCGGCAGCAAGAATATCTTCCGCACCCGCCACGGCGAAGCCCTCATGAATGACACCCCTAACTTCGACCCCGACGAGGACGAGATAGGCACCGACGCTCAGAGAGATTACATCAGAGCCTTCTGTCAGGAGGCAGAGGACGCCATTATCTTGGGCAGGGTAAAGGACGACGCCGCCCCCGACGGCTGGCGTGAGGTCAGCCCAGAGGATTATATCGACTACGGCACCACTGCCAAATATCTGCTCCTTGAGGATTTCTCACTGAACCGTGACGCCTTCAAGAGCGGCAGCTGCTATTTCTACAAAAAGGGCGACACCGAAGATCAGCAGGGCAAGCTCTATTTTGGCCCCGTCTGGGATCTTGACCTTGCCTACAACAGCGGCTCCACTGCCGGCTTCAGCATAAACCACAGCTGGGCCAAGGCGCTTTTAAAGGACGAGAAATTCACAGAAGCAGTGCTCAACGAGTGGACCCGCAGCGGCGGCCTGAGAGATATGGCTGTTGAGGTCTCCAAGGACGGCGGGCTTCTGGATAAGTACGCAGAAGAACTCAAGACCTCCGCCGAGCAGGACAGAAAGGTCCACCCGGACGTTTACAGGGAGTCTCCTGACTTTGATGAGATCATCAAAATCCAGAAGCAGTGGCTTCAGGACAGGATAAAGTGGTACGACGAAAATCTCCGGACGGAGCTCACCGACCGCTATGTTACCATGACCCTGAAATACGGCGAGGGCAAGTATGACTATGACCTTGTGAATTACACTGCGGGCTCCACCCCATCCAAGTATGACCTGCCGGACCTTGAAAAGGAAGGCTATCTGCTGCTCAACTGGCTGGACGGGGAAGGTCAGGAGTACACCTTTGACGATCCATTGGAAGAGGACATCACCCTGACTGCCAACTATATTTCAAACGATGAAGCAACCAAGGCGCAGATGATCTTCTTCGAGAACAATCATGCAGTGGGCAGATACGGCGAAGCAAGCTACAACCCAAGATTTGAGATCTTCCCCCTCAGCGCTCAGGACAAGAGAATAAAGTGGACCTCCTCCAATGAGAAGGTGGCTGTTCCAAACGAGTTCGGCGACGCTTTCTTCACCGGGCTCGGAAAGACCACTATCACCGCTCTGCTGCCCAACGGCAGGGAGTTCTCCTACGAGCTGGAGGTAGTTGATGAGCCGGCTGTTCCCGAAAGCATCAGCTTTGCCGCAGACACTCTTGAAATGACCGCAGGCGAGCGAACCCAGATGGACTACACCCTCTCCCCTGCCGGCTCCGCCTTCGACAACATACAATACACCTACGAAGCCCTTGAGGGCACCTCCCCGGTATATGTGGACGAGTTCGGTGTTGTTACCGCTCTTGCACCCGGCAAGGCAAAGGTGACTGCCACTGCCACTACCTATGACAGAAGCAGTCCGGCGGCAGATCCGCTGACTGTTTCAGATGAATATATCATCACCGTCAAGGAGAAGGCAGAAAAGGTGAATGTGTCCGTTGTATGGAACGACGGCGACAACAAGGACGGCATCAGGCCGGACAGTGCCACACTCTCAGTATTCGCAGCCGGCGATTTCTACAAGCTGGTGCCTGTTAAAGAAGCCGACAGCTGGCAGAGCTCCTTCGATTATCTCGGCGCTGTTACAGAATACACCGTCGGGGTGTTCACCAATGACGTTCTGAACGGCACCGACGGCGAGGGCACCTATTCCTTTGATGTGACCGGCTCTGCGGCAGAGGGCTTTACAGTGACCTTTACCCACACTCCCCTCACGCAGGAGAGTTCAGGCTCCGAGAGCTCTGATGCAA
>CADBTF010000238.1 GCA_902797485.1 uncultured Ruminococcus sp.
GCTGCACTAAGTAACGCAAAGACACTTCTGCCGTGATACAGCAGAAGTGTCGGAATAAAAACTTCTTTATTGCGCCTGCGCTAAAAGGGATAGCCTTTTTTAATTAGTAATAACAGCGTTTACGCCCTCCGCAGGGCTCAGTTGTGTGCCAGTGCAAGGATCTCAGCATTCAGGTCCTCGCTGCCCTCTGCCATGGAGATCTCAAGGGTGTATTCCTTTTCAGCCACCTGCATACCCAGCAGAGCTGTGTTGGGGCCGCCCCATCCGTCCTTGGTCTTCGTCTTGATGTCCTTTTCGTCGTAGGCCTTGCCGTCACAGGTTATCTTGACGTGCAGGCTGCCGAATTTTCCGGCGCTGACCTCCTTGAACACGATATGCGCAAACTTGCCCTTGAACTTGAACACCAGCGGCTCGTTGTTTCCGCCTGGCTCGTAGGTCCAGCCCTTGGTAAAGTGGGCAGTTGATGTGCCTTCCTTCCAGCTGCCGAGGCTCTCCGGCTTGATACCGTCGTTTTCCAGAAGCTCCATTCCCTGCTGCACCATAATACTGAGAGGCTCAGCAGGGACCGTCACCGGCTTGGCTTCAAGAGAGGCAGCCTGGGTGAAGAAATAGTCGATCATTTCAGCAACGATAGCATGGCCCTGAACATTCGGGTGAGACTTGTCGTCCGAGAAATCCTCCCACTTCATCTTTCCGTTCTCAAACATATATCTCAGAGCGTCGCAGTAGGAGATCATGGGCAGGCCGTAATATTCTCCGATCTTCTTCATGTAGTCCTGAGCGGAATAGTCCTCTGCTGTCACCGAAAAGAGCAGTATCACAGCGCAGTCCTTTTCTATAAGGTCACGGACTATAGACTCATAGGCCGCCTGATATTCGTCATCAGAGCCGTCATTGACAGCAAATTCCACAAAGCATATATCCGGCTCATGGCAGAGCACGTCCCGCTGAAGGCGCATATTGCCCAGCTTTGAGGGTGTTCCGGAAATGCCGGCATTCACATACTCCACATTGTCGCCCTTGCCGTGATCCGACTTGAAATGCTCATAGGAGAGCTTGGCATAGCAAAGCTCATCACCGGCGGAAATGCCCTCGGTTATTGAGCCTCCCAGATAAGCCATAGTTACCTTTTCGCCGTTCTCGGCCTTGGCGATCTTCTCTTTAAGCTTGGTGGTATCTCCCATAGAGCACAGTGACTTTTTCAGCATTGCCAGATGCCATTCCTCCTCAGTCTCCGGCTGTTTTTCTGCCTCGCTGCTTTCCTCCGCAGGAGCGCTTTCAGCAGCACTCTCAGCTGTGCTTCCCGAAGCCTTGCTTTCAGCCTTGGAGCTGCCTGCATCACCGCAGCCCGCCAATGCTGCCGCCATAAGAGCCGCAGCCATAACTGCCGCTGCAAATTTTCTTCTCCTCATAATATCCTCCCTTACAAAATCAGCCCTCCCGAAATCGGAAGGGCCGAATTAATATTTGCTGAATTATCAGTTGATAACTGCCTTCTCAGTGTCCTTATCGAACAGGTGGATCCTGTTAGGATCAAGAGCGACCTTGATCTCGTCCTGAGGACGGGCAGTGGATCTCGGGCTAACTCTTGCAGTAAGAGGAATACCCTCGCAGGTCAGGTACAGATAAGTCTCAGCACCCATCATTTCTGTTACTTCAACAGTAGCATTGATGATACCGGTGGTAGCAGAAGAAATGAACATTTCCTCATCATGGATGCACTCCGGACGGATACCAAGAACAACCTCCTGGTCTACCAGCGGTTCGAGAAGCTCTTCGTCAACTTTGCTCTCAGGGATCTCAACATAATACTTAACGCCTCTGGAGGTCTTGGTGTCTTCAGAACCGAACTCAACAACATACTTGCCGTTCTGCTTGAGCAGCTTGGAGTCGATGAAATTCATCTGAGGAGAACCGATGAATCCTGCAACGAACTGGTTTACAGGGTTGTTGTAGAGGTTGGTAGGAGTATCGATCTGCTGGATGTAACCGTCCTTCATAACAAC
>CADBTF010000239.1 GCA_902797485.1 uncultured Ruminococcus sp.
CTGCTGTGAATGACGAACAGAAAAGATGACCAAAGCTCCAAAGTGTAAACAACTTTCCAAAATGAACAAGTCTTCACAGAGCTTCGGCCCCGCCGTCACACAGAATTAGCCGCCCTTTGCAATCTTGCAAAAGGCGGCATGGGTGCAGGGGCTCGCCCCTGCTGGTGCGGGTGACAGGACTTGAACCTGCACGCTTTAGGCACCAGAACCTAAATCTGGCGCGTCTGCCAATTCCGCCACACCCGCATTTATTGTGCCATAATATTATATCACATACCATTATGATTGTCAAGCATTTTTTGACAGGCCCACGGGCCTTGACGACGGGGCTTGGGATCTGAATTTGGATCTGAATTATCACAAGATTTTCATTTGACATATCGGGGTGAGTGTGGTATAATTTAGTATTATGAATAGTTGTGTTCTGTGAAATGAAAACTCTAAAAAGCGAGATCGGCTGATCCCGCAGACTGATTAAGGGGAATGGTAAATGAGCCTCGACCACAAAAAATCCCGTGCCCGTTCTGCAAGGCGCTTTCAACGAAAGATCAATGCTTCTGCTGCACTCACCTCTGTTATACTGACCTGCGCTGTAGGCGTGGGGGCAGCAAGCTATTTATATTACGATGCCTACTACTCTGCCGGCTGGCATACCCATGCCGAGGGCACCTACTATATCCTCCCCTCCGACGGGGAGCGTGCCACCGGTATGCAGATGATAAGCAACGCACTCTATCTCTTTGACGATAACGGCATACTGCTCTCCGGCTGGCAGGAATACGACGGCGAGACCTATTACCTTGACAGCTCCGGCGTGGTGCAGAGAGGAAGAATAGAGATCGACGGCGAGGAATACTACTTTGCTGACGATTCCGGAATTTTCAGGACCGGCCTCAGAGATTTCAACGGCGCTGAATATTATTTTGACGACCACGGCTTCCCAGGCACCGGCCTGACCGAAAAGGACGGCAAAAGCTATTATTATGACCCTAACGGACTAATGGTCACCGGCTGGGCGAAGATACATGATATACAGTATTACTTTAAAAGCGACGGCTCTATGGCTACCGGCTTTTTAGAGATCGACGGAGTTACCTACTGCTTTGCCAAGGACGGACACCTGCTCACCGGCGAGCAGCATATAGACGGCAGCATCTATCAGTTCGGTGAAAACGGCGCTCTTGTAAAGGGCTGGCAGGAGGTTGACGGAAAGTTCCGCTATGCCGACGAGGAGACCGGCGTTTATGCCACCGGCTTTAAGACCATTGACGGCAAGACTTATTACTTTGACACAGAGCTGAATATGGTCACCGGCTGGAACAAGATCGGAGATGACCGCTATCATTTCAGTGACGACGGCGTTATGGACACCGGCTGGTTCATGGAGCTGGGGATAAAATACTATTTCGGCAAGGATGGCGCTGCTTATGTGGGCCTCCACGAGATAGACGGCATCTATTATTTCTTTGACGAAAAGGGCAGAATGCTTGTAGGCTGGTATAATGACGCTCGTACAAAGAAGCTTTACTACCTTGGCTATGACGGCGTCGCATGGGACGGCTTCTTTGAGGAAGGCGATGATGTCTACTACTTTGAGCCTGCCGGACGGGCTGCTCATACGGGCTGGCTGAATGTTTATGAGACACCGGCTGCAATGAAGAGCAGATATGATGTTCTCAAGGAGGATAAAAAGCGTCTGACTGAATATCAGAAGGCTGTAGATGCCGGCGAAAACCTCTACGACAAATACACCTACAGCGAGCAGTTACAGCTGCAGGAGCTTTCCGAAAGCTATGAAAAGGAATATGAAGCTATTGAGATGAAGGCCTTCAACAGCCTTGGAAATATGCTGCTGGAGCAGCAGTATTTTGACTCAGATCACCATATGGTTCGTGGGCTGAAAAAAATCAACGGCTTTATATTCTACTTTGACGAGAATACCGGCGTTAAGGCTACCGGCTGGGTAACTATTGATAAAAAGCAATACTACTTTGGTGACCTCGGCGTTGCCGCTGTGGGAGAATGCACCATTAACGGTGTTAAGTATGCCTTTAATAATTCCGGCGCTCTTATCACAGGGATAACCAAGACCGAGGAGGGCTACCGCTGGAGACTTGCTCAGGCTCAGCCTGACGAATATGGCTATGCGGACGTGAACGACCCTGAGAGCTACTGGCTGAGAGACTCCTTTGA
Source organism: uncultured Ruminococcus sp. (assembly GCA_902797485.1). Lineage (GTDB taxonomy): Bacteria > Bacillota > Clostridia > Oscillospirales > Ruminococcaceae > FB2012. Next base: position 2,194 of record CADBTF010000239.1, read on the forward strand.
GGAAGACGAAAAGGGCAGCCGCTACTATTTCGATTCCAACGGCTATGCTCTGACAGAGCCTGCGGAAATAGAGGGCAAGCTCTGCATCTTCGGGTCTAACGGTGTTATGAAGCAGGGGCTCATCAAGTATGAGGGCGATTATTACTATATGGCCGAGAAGGGTGCCGAGCAGAATACATGGGTGTCCACCGAGGAGAAGACCTACTATTTCGGTGAGGACGGCAAGGCAGTTACCGGCTGGCAGAATATGGAGGGAGTTGATTTCTACTTCAACGAAAACGGCGAGCTGCAGGAGGGCTGGCTTGACCTTGACGGAAAGACCTATTATCTTGAAAACGGCGCTTTAGTCAGAGGCCCGTACTATATCGACGGCAAGCTCTATGTTTTCAGTGAGGACGGTTCTGCCAGAACCGGTTGGATAGTATGGAACAATGTGATGTACTATTGCAGGGTGCCCGGTATCCCGCTGACTCAGACCACAGAGACCATTGACGGAGTGACCTACACCTTCAGCGCCTACGGCGGAGCTTATGAGGTATAGCAGTGCAGACAAGGAGGAACGGCTATGGCTGAAAAGGACAAGCTTCACTCAGGAGAGCTTTATCTCCCGGAGGACAGCGAGATATTGACTGAGCAGCAAAGATGCCTTGACAGGCTTTACGACTTCAATCAGACCCGCCCAAGGGAACTGAAAAAACGGGCCGCCATGCTGAAGGAAATGTTTGCAGAGATAGGCGAGGGCTGCTACATTGAGCCGCCGTTTCACGCCAATTTCGGCGGGGCGCACGTTCATTTCGGGAGCTATATATATGCTAATTTCGGCTTGACCTTAGTTGATGACACTCACATCTATGTAGGGGACCACACCATGTTCGGGCCGAATGTTACCGTTGCCACCGCCGGACACCCTATCTGTCCGGAGCTGAGGGTCAGGCAGTATCAGTACAATCTGCCGGTACACATCGGGAGGAACTGCTGGATTGGCGCAGGGGTGCTCATCATGCCCGGCGTGACTATCGGGGATAACACAGTCATCGGCGCCGGGAGCATCGTCACCAAGGACATACCTGCGAATGTGCTGGCCTACGGCTCCCCTTGCAGGGTACAGCGGGAGATAAGCCGGCACGACAGAGAATACTATTACAGAGATAAAAAAATACCGGAAGAAATCAGAGAAAAATTCGGGATAAACTGATCTTCGGCGTACAGTGTAAAACATACAAGAACAAAAACAACCCCGCGCATCAGATGGGTAGTCCCACAGAAGCTTTTTACCCATTAAGCTAACACGAAACAGACAATACAGCGGATCACAAAACACCGGCCTCAGTAATTGAAACCGGTGTTTTTGTTATGTCAAAACGCTCTATTTTATACTATCCATTAGCTCCCATGCCAGCACTTCGTCCTCGATCCTTAGCACACAGTTATCA
>CADBTF010000240.1 GCA_902797485.1 uncultured Ruminococcus sp.
ACGGCTGATAAATATGAGATATATGGGGTTTGATCTCAAAAGCAAAGGATATATACAGCACCTATTTGAATCCTGAAAGTGAGCATGACAGCGTAACTGCTGCTTGGAGTTCCCGGAATAAAGCGACGGAACAAGCAGGCTGAATTTGCTTTCTTACAACTGATATTCAAATAAAGAGCAGCAGTATTCGACAGTGATACTGCTGCTTTGTTATACTCAGGATCTATATGCAGAATAATGGATCATCATATCATTGCTTTTACCGCTGAGAGAATATAAAAGTGAAAACTATACAATATTTGTGTTTGTATTTTGTTGAAAAAGCCAATTTTATTTTGGAGCATTGAGATTTCACACCTTTTGGGTGATTATATTATAGGGAGGTGCAAAGGCCTATGCATAAAGATGATCCCGAAAAGCAAGATTTTGAGGAAACAATGTATGAGTATAAAAATACAGTTTACGGTATCGCACTCACTATGCTGATAAATAAAAGTGATGCTGATGATGTATTTCAGGAGGTCTTTCTTCTGTACTACCTAAAGCAGCTGAGCTTTGACAATGAAGCCGCTAAAAAAGCATGGCTTATCAGAACAACGATATACAAATGCAGGCAGCAGAATTCTTCCGGGTGGAATCAGCACGTTGACAAAACTGACGAGATCAATGCGGATATCAGCCTTGAAACTCAGAAGGACAAGGAGATATATTCTGCTGTCACGGAGCTTCCGAAAAAGATAAGGGAGGCAGTTTATCTGCATTATTTCATAGGGCTGTCGGTGAATGAGACAGCTGAGATTCTGGGTGTAAGAGCGAATACCGTGAGCATGAGACTTGCTAAAGCAAAGAAGCTGCTGCAAAAAAGATTGGAGGGAGACTTATGAAAAAGAATGAATACGAGAGAATCGAAAAGCAGCTTTCAACTGATGACAAGCTGATGCAGTCGGTAATGGATAAGGCTGAGATGCTTTCGGGTGAGCCTGAAAAAGCACAGAAATATTTAAGAGAACACGATCTCAGTGAAAAGCCTGCAATAAAGCACACAGGCAGATATACTGTTATCGCTGCGGCTGCCGCATTGGTGCTGGTGTTGGGTGTGACTGTATTTATCAAAAGCAGTAACGGCAGCATAAAAACCGGTCACACAGCCGTATCAAAGGCAGAGAGCCGGAACGAAACAGTTTCCGAAGCCAAAAGCAAGGCAGACAGCACCTCATCAGCCGCTGAAATAGCATCTGTCTCTGAAAAAGAAAGTACTGCCTCCGCCGAGAGCACATCATCATCAGAAACCGAGCAAAAAGAAAAGAAAAACGAGGAGATCAGCAAGCCCGATCACAGCACATCTGAGCTCGAACCGGAGACAGTCGATGACGGCAGAGCCGAATGGTTCCCCGATTATGGGAATGACTATCCCGCAACTACTGAGGAGGGCGACGGTTATCATCAGGCAGGAGTGCTTGCGCTGCCGACAGAAGAATACAGAGAGTTTGAGCTTGAAGGCAAGACCTATCATTTTGCCTCCGGAGATTACGGTGAGATATGGGAATTCTATATCGGCAGCAATAATATCCCGAACAGCTCATATATCGGTGAGTATATAACAACAGTCGATGCGGCTTCCCAGTACGGTGATATACGCCCGGATACTCAGGCTGAGATCTACAGTCTGAAATATGCTGACAGCGATTTTATGATCGCTGCTAAATTCCCGAATTTCAATAACGATCAGCGGTACTATCTATTTGCTAATGCCGAAAAGACCTATGACACTTATTCAAAGCTTATGTATGCTCTGAATATGGATAAGTACACCTTTAACGGTCAGGCGATAAACCTGTATGACGGTATGAAGAAGTTTATTGATGATGACAGTGGGCTTGCACAGCTGTTTCTCTCTGCTGACGGTGAGCTTACAGACACCGCTTATGGAAAAGCACAATGGAAAACATACCTTGATGTACCGATATACGGAGCCAGCGTAAACTTTACCTGCTACAGCGAGGGCTATATAGCTGTGAATGTTTTCGGAAACACAGCGGTCTATAACGTGGGAACAGCAGTGACCGACGGCATAGCGAGCTATATAAACAATAACAGCCATGAGTAGAACAAAGTACTCGGCAAAACGGAGGACTGAAAATGAAAAAAGTGATTATCATCGGGGCGGGGCCTGCCGGCCTTACTGCTGCCTATGAGCTTCTGAAAATTGGAGGCTTTCATGTCACGGTGCTTGAAGCAAGTGACACTCTCGGCGGTATCTCACGGACGGTGCGTCATAACGGAAATCGAATGGACATAGGCGGCCACCGCTTTTTCTCAAAGGACGAGCGTATCATGCAATGGTGGAGTGAGCTTATGCCTGTGCAGGGGAAGCCGTCATTTGATGATAAGGTGCTGGGGCATGAAAAGGCGTTTGAGAAAAACGGCGGAGACCCTGAGCGTGAGGACAATGTAATGCTGCTGCGGGACAGAGTTTCACGCATCTACTATAAAAAGGCCTTCTTTGATTATCCTGTGACCATGAATATGAACACTGTCAGGAACATGGGCTTGCTGACAACTGCAAGGGCAGGATTCAGCTATCTGTATTCCTGTGTTCACAAGCTGCCTGAGGATAACTTAGAGAGCTTCTACATAAACCGCTTCGGCAAGGTTTTGTATTCCATGTTCTTTGAGGGCTACACCGAAAAGCTCTGGGGCAGGCACCCGAGAGAGATCTCTGCCGAGTGGGGAGCTCAGAGGGTAAAGGGGCTTTCGATAACAGCTATAGTCAAGGATATGCTGACAAAGCTTAAAGGCACCAAGACCAATGACAACACCGAGACTTCTCTGATAGAGCAGTTCTGGTACCCGAAATACGGCCCGGGGCAGCTGTGGGAGCTGGTCGGGAAGCGTGTTACTGAAATGGGCGGCAATATCCTGTATGGCAGAGAGGTCACAGAGCTTGTGACCGACGGCGGAAAAGTCAGTGCAGTAAAATGCGGTGATGAAGAATTCCCCGCAGATGAAGTCATATCCTCAATGCCGATAAAGGACCTTGTGAAAGGTATGAATGCCCCCGCTGACATAAAGCGGATAGCCGGCGGGCTGCCTTACCGTGACTTTGTGACTGTAGGGCTTCTGGTGGACAAGCTGAAACTCAAAAACAAGACGGATAAACGCACCCTCGGCAATATCGTTCCTGACTGCTGGATATACGTTCAGGACAAGGGCGTAAAGCTGGGGCGTATCCAAATTTTCAACAACTGGTCGCCCTATATGGTAAAAGACCCTGTGGGAACGGTCTGGATAGGGCTTGAATATTTCTGTGCAGAGGGTGACAGCTTCTGGAATATGAGCGAGAAGGACTGCGTGAGATTTGCAGTGAAGGAGCTCCGTAAAATGGGTGTCATCGGGAAGAATGCGGTGCTCGGGTCTCACAGAGAGCGTGTTAAAAAAGCCTATCCGGCATATTTTGACACTTATGTAGAATTCGGCAAAGTGAGAAATTTTCTGGACAGCTATGTAAATTTATGGTGCATCGGCAGAAACGGTCAGCACCGTTATAATAATATGGATCATTCCATGATGACTGCACTTGAGGCGGTCAGGCTGATA
>CADBTF010000241.1 GCA_902797485.1 uncultured Ruminococcus sp.
AGTGCTGCCGGCAGCGGCGGGAGTGTTCTGTGCTATGCTGTTTGCGCTGAAGCTCTGCGTGAAGCGCTCCCGTGAGATAAGATAAAAACGATTTCCTGAATACCGCCTCTTGTAATTTTTGGAGGCCTGTGCTATAATATCTATAATATTTCCTTATTTGGGAGGACTGAATATGTTTGATAAATATCTGCTTGACGGCATACTGGAAAGATTTGTTTCCAACGGCTCTGAAAAGGGGGCTGCTGCCGTTGTTATGAAGGACGGCGAACAGGTCTACAGCGGAGGCTGCGGCTATGCGGACAGCTCCGCCGGAACACCCTTTACTGCTGATACTGTTTGCAGGGCATTTTCCTGCTCAAAGGTCGTTACCTCAACGGCGGTGATGCAGCTTCTGGAGCGTGGGCTTATCCTGCTTGACAACAAGCTGGAATGGTATTTCCCGGAATATGCCGGCGCCTCAGTTATCAAGGAAGGCAAAAGGATCCCGGCTGAAAGGGCTGTCACTATCCGTGACCTGCTCAATATGACCTCCGGCATAGCCTACCCCGGCGACCGGCGGGAGGGCGGCGAGGAGATCTCGGCCCTTTGGGGAGAGCTTGACAAAAGCTGCAAAGAGGGTGGCTCTATGACCGCATCGGATCTTGCTCACAAGGCAGGAGACTGCGCTCTGGTATTCCAGCCGGGGGCAGAGTGGAGCTACGGCTCCTCGGCGGATATTTTAGGCGGTGTGGTAGAAGCAGTCACCGGGAAAAGCTTTGCCGGTTATCTCAGGGAAAACATCTTTGAACCGCTTTGCATGGAGGACACCGGCTTCTGCTGCCCCAAAGAGAAGCGTGACCGCTTTGCGGTGATCTATGACGGAGACAAGCCCCTTGAATGGGTCAACCTGTGCATATACGATTATGAAAAGGAGCCTGCATTCCAGTCCGGCGGTGCGGGGATATTCACCACCGCAAACGATCTGGCCAAGCTGGGTGCTGCCCTTTCCAACGGAGAATACAAGGGCAGAAAAGTGCTGGGCAGAAAAACTATAGATTTCATGCGCCAGAACGGATTGAACAGTCAGCAGCGCAGGACCTTCAACTGGGATTCCTGTCGGGGCTTTGGCTATGCAAATCTTGTGAGGACCTTAGAGGACCCGAACGCCTCAGGTCTGCTTGCAAGCAGGGGCAGCTTCGGCTGGGACGGCTGGACCGGCACCTTTATACTCAACGACCCTGCGGAGAGGCTTTCGACGGTGCTGTTTATCCAAAGAGCAGGAGCCGGCACCTCGGACCTTGCAAGGAGCTTTGTGAACGGCGTATACTCACAGGTAAACTGAAATTTGACAGCTGATAAAAATAAGTTTTGAAAGGGCAGCCCGTATGGATAAAAAGATCAGAAAAGGCTTGATACTGGAAGGCGGCGCCATGAGAGGAATGTTCACCTCCGGCGTTCTGGACGTGTTTATGGAAAAGGGGATACAGTTTGACGGTCTGGCAGGCATCTCTGCCGGGGCGATCTTCGGCTGCAACTACAAGTCGCATCAGATAGGCAGGGGGATAAGATACAACAAACGCTTCTGCAAGGACCCCCGCTATTGCAGCCTGCGCTCGCTGATCTTCACCGGCGACCTTTACGGCGCAAAATTCTGTTACAGCGAGATCCCGGAAAAGCTCGATGTGTTTGATACAGATACCTTTGCCAAGGACCCTATGGAGTTTTATGTCGGGGCCACTGATGCCCGCACCGGCAGGCCCGTCTACCACAGATGCAGGACAGGCGGCAAAAAGGATATGCGCTGGATAAGAGCCTCGGCTTCTCTGCCGCTGGTCTCGAGAGCTGTCAGGGTGGACGGCTATGAGCTGCTGGACGGCGGCATCTCCGATTCGGTGCCCTACGCCTTTATGGAGAGCAAGGGCTTCAACAGGAACGTGATAATCCTGACCCAGCCGGAGGGCTATACCAAAAAGCCCGGCAAGGCCGGCGCTGTGCTGAAGCTGCTGCTGAGAAAATACCCGGAGGCTGCCAAGGCTATGGCGGCAAGGAGCGAGATGTACAACAAGCAGATGCGGGGGATAGCATTGCGGGAGCTGGCGGGTGAGGTGCTGGTCATCAGGCCCGAAAAAAGTCTGGGCATCAGCCGGACCGAAAACGATCCGAAGGAGCTGGAAAGAGTTTATCAGCTGGGGCGTGCCGCCGGAGAGAAATGGGCTGACAAAGTGGAGAGCTATCTGAACAGCTGAAAACTGCGGCAAGTTTTAAATATTTTTAAAACAAAGCCGGGAGATGTTTACAAAAAATTAACATCATAGGGTAAAAAAATACCCTTTGCCCCTTGAAAAGCCGGAAAAAGCGTGGTATAATAGTATATGATATTAGAGAAAGGCTGGAAACAAAAAGGTTCCGGCCTTTTTTATGGCTAATTATTTTGAGATCAAAACAATACTGACGAAAGGATTGGTTGGGAAAAATGAATAAGGATTTTTTTGAGGCGCTGAGCCTGCTGCAAAAGGAAAACGACATCGATGCGGATTCGCTGATCGAATCGGTCAAGTCGGGAATTATGAAGGCCATTAAAAAAGACTACCCCGACAGTGAGAATATCTCGATTGAGATAGACCCGGAGACCGGCAAATTTGAAATGAAGCTGCTGAAGGAGGTCGTTGAGGGCGAGCCGGAGGACCCTGCCAATCAGATCAATATCGACGAGGCAAGAGCGATCTCCAAGCGCTCAAGAGTTGGCGGAATGTGCGAGATAAAGCTCAACCCTGCCAAGTTCGGCAGAGTGGCTGCGCAGAACGCCAAGCAGTCTATCAAGAAGGACATCAAGGACAGAGAACGTGAAAAGCTTATCGAGCAGTACAAGGATAAGGTGCAGGAGTGCGTTCCTGCCACAGTTCAGAAGGTGGAGCCCAACACCCTGAACGCAGTTGTCACCATTGACAAGAACGAAGTTTATTTTATCCGCAAGGAGCAGATACCGGGAGAGGTCCTGAAGCCGGGCGATGTTATACAGGTCTATGTTGTGGGCGCTTCTGCACCTGACAAGAAGCCCTCTATCAGGATCTCCAGGACCCACAGAGAGCTGGTCAGAAAGCTCTTTGCAAGAGAGGTGCCGGAAATCAACGACGGCATTGTTGAGATCAAGGCCATTTCAAGAGTGGCAGGCTCCAGAAGCAAGATAGCAGTTGTCAGCAATGACCCTAACGTTGATGCTATCGGCGCCTGCATCGGGCCGGGCAAGAGCAGGATCACAGCTATAGTGAACGAGCTCTGCGGCGAGAAGATCGACATTATCCCCTGGAGCAAGGACCCGGAGGAGTTCATCGCAAGAGCGCTGGCTCCGGCTGAGGTCAAGAGCGTTGAAGTCTTTGAGGAAACTGACGAGGACACGGAGGAGACCAGAAGAGAGTGCAAGGTGGTCGTTCCCAACAATCAGCTTTCGCTGGCTATCGGAAACAAGGGCCAGAATGCAAAGCTGGCAGCAGGGCTTACCGGCTACAGAATAGATATTCTCCCTGAGTACCCTCTGCCCTCTGAGGACGACTCAGCTGAGGACGGCGAGGACGAATAATGAAAACCAAAAAGGTTCCCATGAGAATGTGCCTGGGCTGCGGCGAGATGAAGCCTAAGAAGGAGCTTATCAGAGCAGTCAAGGACAAAGAGGGGGGCATCTCGCTGGACCTTACCGGAAAGAAGTCCGGGCGGGGCGCTTATATTTGCAGAAGCATAGAATGTTTCAGAGCTGCACGCAAGGCTCATAGATTTGAAAAGAGCTTTGAGTGCAGGATAGACGATGCAGTTTATGACAGTATGGAGGCGGAGCTGAATGAAGGATAAGACCGGCCTGCTTACAATGTGCATGAAGGCGGGCAGAATGGTGCTCGGAATGGATATGGCCAAGGACGCTTGCAGGAACGGCACAGCCTTTGCGGTTTTCACAGCCAGCGACCTTTCGGAGAAAAGCCTTAAAGAAATAAGGTTCCATTGTTCCCGGAGCGGCACCCCGCTGTATATGATCCGGATGAATATGAATGAGCTGGGGACAGCCCTGGGAAAGCGCAGCGGGATAATCGCTGTTACCGACAAGGGCTTTGCCGCCGGACTTGCCAAGGGCCTTGAGCCCGATAAGTTGTAAAAGACTGAATGGAGGATATTGATATATGGCAGTAAAGAAATATAAGCTTAACGAATTAGCTAAGGACTTAAAGCTGGCTAATTCAGACGTTATAGAATGCCTGGCTGCGCTTGGAGGCGACCCTAAGAAAACCGTCTCCTCCCTGACGCCGGACGAGGTCAGCTATGTATTTGAGTTCTTTACCCAAAAAAATCAGGTGGAGAGCTTTGACGCATATTTTGCGGCTAACGTAGCACCTGAAAAGCCGGCTGAGAAGGAGCCGGCCAAGGCAGAGGAAAAGAAGCCTGCCGAGGCAGAAAAGGCTGCTCCGGAGAAGCCTGCTGAAAAGGCTGAGGCCAAGGAGACCAAGGAGGCAGAAAAGCCCGCTGAGAAGAAAGCTCCGGAGGCTGAGGCGGCTGTTCAGGCGAAGGCTGAGGAAAAGCCGGCTGCTGAAAAGGCAGAGCCCGCCAAGGCGCCTGAGCAGAAGAAGAATGACAAGCGCAAGGAGCAGAAGAAGCAGGCCAAGAAGCAGGAGCACGGTGTAAAGACCTTTATCGGCGGCAGCAAGAGCAGCTCAGACGAGGGCTACACTGTATCCGAGGCCAGCGACGGCGGCAGCAGGGCAAATGTTGACACCCGCGGCAGCTACATCGAGCTGGACAAATACAATGAGAAGTATGACAATCTTGCCAACACCAAGCAGAACCGCAGCAAGGACAATTTCCAGAAAAAGCAGAAGCTCACACAGAAATCCCAGCAGTACAAGAAGCAGCAGAAGCAGAGTGCCAAGAGACGTGAGGGCGAGAGCGAGAAGGAGAGGCTGCGCCGCTTAGAGCTTGAAAAGGCAAGAAAGCAGCAGCTGAAGGTCATGATCCCTGACGAGATCGTGGTCTCCGAGCTGGCCACAAGGCTGAAGGTAACTGTTACCGAGGTCATCAAGAAGCTTATGGGCCTGGGTGTTATGGCTAACATAAACGAGGTCATTGACTTTGACACTGCGGCGCTGGTAGCAGAGGAGCTGGGCGCCAAGGTTGAGAAGGAAGTCATCGTCACCATTGAGGAGAGGCTCATCACAGATGAAGCTGACGCAGAGGAGGACCTTGAGGAGAGGTGCCCCGTAGTTGTTGTAATGGGACACGTTGACCACGGCAAGACCTCTATCCTTGACAGGATCAGGCACGCTAATGTGGCAGAGGGCGAGGCCGGCGGCATCACCCAGCACATCGGTGCATATCAGGTATATTACAACAACAAGAAGATCACCTTCCTTGACACTCCGGGTCACGAAGCCTTCACTGCCATGAGAGCGAGAGGCGCAAATGTTACGGATATAGCTATCCTTGTTGTAGCAGCGGACGACGGCATCATGCCTCAGACGGTGGAATCCATCAACCATGCAAAGGCAGCGGGAGTATCCATAATCGTAGCTATCAACAAAATGGATAAGGAAGGCGCAGACGCCGAGAGAGTAAAGCAGGAGCTCACAGAGCACAGCCTTGTAGTTGAGGAGTGGGGCGGTGATGTTATAGCTGTTCCCGTATCTGCAAAGACAGGTCAGGGCATTGACGAGCTGCTTGAGAACATTCTGCTGGTGGCAGAGGTAAAGGAGCTTAAAGCCAATCCTCACAAGGCTGCCAAGGGAACAGTTATCGAGGCCAAGCTGGATAAGGGCAAAGGCCCGACTGCTACACTTCTCGTCGAGGGCGGAACGCTGCACACAGGTGATGTTATCATTGCGGGCACCGCAGTCGGCAGAGTAAGAACTATGACCAACGACAAGGGCCACAAGATAGATAAGGCCGGCCCCTCCACACCTGTTGAGATCACCGGTCTGGCAGAGGTGCCCATGAGCGGAGACACCTTCAACGCTGTTGCTGATGAAAAGCTGGCAAGAGAGCTTGTTGAGCAGAGAAAGCATCAGGCCAAGGAGGAAGAATTCAAGAAGGTCAGCAAGGTTACACTTGACAACCTGTTCAGCCAGATCAGCGAGGGCGAGATGAAGGAGCTGCCTATCATAGTAAAGGCAGACGTTCAGGGCTCGGTTGAGGCTGTAAAGCAGAGTCTGGAAAAGATCTCCAACGAGGAAGTACGGGTAAAGGTAATACACGGTGCAGTCGGTGCGGTAAACGAGAGCGATGTTATGCTGGCTAACGCATCTAACGCTATCATTGTAGGCTTCAATGTCCGCCCCGACCCTGTTGCCAAGGAGCAGGCGGAGCGTGACGGAGTTGACATTCGCCTTTACAGGATAATCTACGATGCCATAGAAGAAATTACAACTGCTATGAAGGGTATGCTGGCGCCTAAGTTCCGTGAGATCGACACTGCCCGTGTTGAGGTGCGTCAGGTCTACAAGATCAGCTCTGTGGGAAATGTTGCCGGTGCTTATGTACTTTCCGGCAAGATCGGCAGGAACGATCTTATCAGAGTTGTGCGTGACGGCATTATCATTGCTGACGACAAGATGAGCTCCCTCAAGCGCTTCAAGGACGATGTCAAGGAAGTAGCCGAGGGCTATGAATGCGGCATCACTCTCGAAAAGTTCACCGACATCAAGGAGGGCGACATTTTCGAGGGCTATATAATGGAGCAGTATACTGAATAAGGCTGAGCCGCAGGAGGAAGAATGAACACAGCAGATAAGGTCAGGGAAATGGCACAGCCCATCTGTGATGAGCTGGGGCTGTTTCTCTGGGACGTAAGATTTGAAAAAGAGGGCGCAAGCTGGTATCTTAAAGTGCTGATAGACAAGGACGGCGGCGTTGACATGAATGACTGTGAGGCGGTAACAAGGCCGCTGAACAAGCTGCTTGACGACACGGACCCTATCCCGCAGAGCTATATCTTAGAGGTCGGGAGCCCCGGCCTTGGCAGAGAGCTGAGAAGGCCGGAGCATTTTATCGTCTGCATCGGCGACGAGGTAAGAGTGAGAACTATCCGGCCGGTAAACGGCGAGCGGGATTTTATCGGCATACTCTACGCCTATGAGAAAAATGAGTTTACTATCGCTCAGTCTGAGGACGAAGCAGACAGGCTGACCTTCAAAACTGCCGACTGCTCCTATGTCAGACTTAACGACGACCAGTTTTGAAAACTGTATAAAGAAAGGACAATAAATGAGCATTAGATCAGGAAGAATGTCCGAGGATATAAGACGTATAATCTCGGGCAAAATGAGAGACCTTAAAGACCCACGCATCGCCGGCGGTGATATGCTCACCGTGGTCAGGTGCGAAGTCGCCAGCGACGGCAGCTTCTGCAAGGTCTATATATCGAGCCTTGAGGGATTGGACCGGGCAAAGCAGGCCGTTAAGGGCTTTGAGAGCGCATCGGGCTACCTTAAAAGAGAGATCTCGAATGTGCTGGGGCTGAGGAAGGCCCCGGAGCTTAAATTCGTGCCGGACGACTCTGCTGAGTATTCCGCAAGGATATTTGATAAACTGAAAAAGCTTACCCCTGCCGATGACGGGCAGGAAGCAGAGACAGAGGACCTTTC
>CADBTF010000242.1 GCA_902797485.1 uncultured Ruminococcus sp.
ATCAAGGACGCAGAATAAATAAACCTTAGCCAAACCCGCAAAGGCGGAATAATTGTGCATTGTGCATTGTGCATTGTGCATTGGCAAGATAACCTGTCATTTACAGCAATACACAACCGAATTGGGATAAACTAAATATCCGCAGAGGTCGGGCCGCTGCGGATAGATCTATATCATCGGGTTTAGCAGCCGTTCCCGCCGGAGCTGTTCTGAGGACAAGCCCCAAGGGAGCAATGCCACTTCCGGCAAGCGCCGGCCTTTACACCCGCTGATACATACTATGCCAAAACCCGGACAAAAGCGAACAGACAATTCACCGGTATCTCCTCATGATCTCCAGCGCCGCATGAAGGCCGTCAACTGCCGCTGACATGATGCCCCCGGCGTAGCCTGCACCCTCACCGCAGGGGAACAGATTGTCAAAAGATAAGGAGTTCATACCCTTGCCCCGGGTCACTCTCACCGGGGAGCTGGTGCGGGTCTCAGGGGCGGTCAGCAGGGCGTCAACGTCACCGAAGCATTTCATCTTGCGGGAAAAATCCTTGATGCCAAGCTGCAAATGCTCTGTGATGAACTCCGGGAACAGCCGGCTAAGACGTACAGCCTCAACTCCTCTTGCATAGGTGGGGGTGATGCTGTCTGATATAACAGCCCTGTCCTCAAACAGCCCCTTGACAGAAACAGCCGGTGCTCTGCCGCCGGTCGTCAGTGAGAAAGCCTTCTGCTCCAGAGACCTTGCAAAATACATTCCGTCCAGGGGCCCGCTGCCGTAATCAGCAGGAGAGACCGCCACCGCTATGGCTGCATTGGCATTCTCGCCGTCTCTGGCGTGTTCGCTCATGCCGTTGGTGACAACAGTTCCCTGCTCGGAGGCCGCCGGCACCACGCTCCCGCCGGGGCACATACAAAATGTGTATACCCCCCTGCCCTGACTGCTCCTTGCAGAAAGCTGATACTCCCCCTTGGGCAGAAGCGGGTTGCCCGCCTGCTCACCGTAAAGGCTCACATCAACATCACGCTGCCTGTGCTCTATCCGCACCCCTACAGAAAAGGGCTTGGGCTCTAAAAATACATTTTTTTCCGCCAGCAGCTCAAAGGTGTCTCTTGCAGAATGGCCTGTGGCCAGCACCAAAGCTCCGCATTCAATGCTCTGACCGCCGGCGGTTATCTCTGTGACCTGCCTGCCGGAGCAGTAAAAATCTGTAAGCTGAGAATTGAAGCGTATCTCACCGCCCAGCTCTGTCACCCGCCGGCGCAGAGCCTTTACTACCTCCCGCAGCTTGTCAGTGCCGATATGGGGCTTCGCTTTAGTGAGAATATCCTCCGGAGCCCCCAGCTCCGCCAGCCTTTCCAGCACATAGCGGCAAAGAGGGTCCTTGATGCGGGTGGTGAGCTTGCCGTCTGAAAAGGTACCTGCACCGCCCTCTCCGAACTGAACATTCGTCGAGGTGTCCAGCTCTCCGCCGGCCCAGTAGCTGCCCACAGCCTTTACTCTGCTGTCCACATCTCCGCCCCGTTCAAGCACCAGCGGAGCATAGCCGTACTCCGCCAGCAGCAGCGCACAGAACATTCCAGCCGGGCCGAACCCGGCAATACATATCCTGCCCGCAGGCTTCTCACTGCCGAATTCCGGCTTGATGCCTGTGTCTCCCGTCAGACGCAGCTCCTTGTAATGGCTGCACAGCTGCCGCTCCTGCTCTGTGCTTTGAAGCTCCGCATATACAGCGTGTACAAAATGTATAACTCCCCTTTTGCGGGCATCAAGCGAGGTCTTGTATATGCAGGCCCTTTTGACCGTTTTCTCAGTCAGGCCCACTGTTTTCAAGGCACGTTCTATTATCACGGCTTCGCTCTCATTCAGCGCCGAGGGTATCTCATTGATTATAACAGGCATAGCTTTCAACTCCAAAATGGCTGCCTGCCAAACGGAACAGACAGCCATAAATGCTAAGGCAATACTGCACAGCTCCTGTGCATCAGATGTGCTGCCGTGGGGTATGCGGCATTGCCTTTATTATTCTTCTTCCGAGCTCTCACTGTCCGAGCTGCTGCTTGAGCTGTCAGCCCGGTTTGATACGGCGGGCTTATCTTCAATATCCAGCTGCACCTCATGGCTGCCTATGCACCATGCGTTATTCACATTGGAAGCATAGATCATCACCGAATGGCTGATAGAGCCGGTAGAGGAAACATCAGACAGGTCAACCACCGCAGTAATGTCCGTAGTTTTCAGATTCTCAATGACTTCATCAGGGCCGAAGATGTAAACAGAAGGTATCTGCCTGGTCTCCAAAGTGATATTCTTGCCCGCAGGCGGGTTGATTATCTTTATCGCAGAGGAAGGCACGGTGAAGCTTCTCTTGATGTAATTATCCTTGTCAAAATCAAAGGTCATGATAACAGTGTCAATGCCGCTCTGATTTATCTCTCCTGACTGCAGCTTCTGATTTACATCAAAGCTGAAGCTCTTGCCGGCGTCAATGTCGCTGAGAGATACAGTGCCGAGAGTAACAGTCTGAGTGTCAACATCTTCCAGCTTCGGGGTGATAACATTTATAGAGGTCTCCGAAAGCTCATAAGGGATCGACGACACATTGAACCCGGGCGGAAGGTCACCGAACTCAACACTGAGGTTCACAGTCTTTTTCTTGTAAACGTCAAAGGAAACATCAAACTTTTTGGAATCCAGCAGAGTGTATTTGCTGCCGTCAAGCTTCTGGCCTTGCTCGTCAAAGAAATAAAGCCTTTCGGTGGAAAGGGTCATAGCCTCCGAGAGCGTTACCTCCTCGTCTATTATAGCCTCCACCCGCTTGATCTTGCTCAGGTCGGATTCAGCACCCTCAACAGTCACCTGAGAGGGCGAAACAACAGGGTTCCTGAGCGTCAGCCCCTGAGCTGCATTAACATTCGGCGCATTGGCAGACACATCAAAGATGTCGTTGCTCTTATGTACGAAATTCACATCAACTGTATCGGGAGAGACCTTTACAACGCTTACGGTATCAGAGCTGTGAACAGAGCGAACCTTTATCTCAAGAGAGTAGTTCCCCTCCTTGGTGACACTGTCCAGATCCACCTGAGCCACAAGGTCATTCACCCCGTAGCTGCCGATCTCGTAGTTCATGCCCTTGATCTCCACATCAACAGTCTGCTCCGTGTAGCCCAGAGCCTGCAGGCCCTTTTCCGCAGCAGAGGTGCCGTCCATGGAGAACACCACCGGCACATTGGTTATGGTCTTGTTGATAGTGGGGTATTCAGTGATAGAGAGGAACAGCCAGATTATCACAGCGATTATAATAGCAGAGATCCGCAGGCCCCAGTCTGTAGCAAGGGGCGAGGGACGTTTTTCTTTTATTTTTTCCATTTTGAGATCACCCTCCCTGCCAAAGAGCTGTCCTTTTCAGGCTCCTCCTGCTTTTCCGGCAGGATCTTATTCACCAGCATCTTTTTGAGACTTTCTCTGTTATAGCCTCTGGTGAGCTCACCGTTTTCAGCAACGGAGATCGTGCCGGTCTCCTCCGATATCACCACAACTATCGCATCACTGTTTTCGCTCATGCCAATGGCAGCCCTGTGGCGGGAGCCCAGCTGCTTGGCTATAAGCTCCTCCTTCTGGGGCTTTGGCAGGAAGCATCCTGCCGCTAAGATCATGCCGTCACGAATGATGACCGCTCCGTCATGGAGAGGGGTATTCGGGAAAAAGATATTTCCGAACACTGCCGCCGACGGGGAGCAGTTGAGTACGGTGCCGGTGGCGATCTGCTCGCCCAGCTTGGTCCTTCTCTCAAAAATGATAAGTGCGCCTGTGCAGGTGGAGGATAAGTCCTGAGCCGCCTCACAGACAGAATCTATGCAGTTCATGATACGGTGTATCTGCTGCTCATCATCATTGGCGTTGAATATGGCCAGGTGGGTGATGTTGGAGGTGCCCATTTTTTCAAGTATACGCCTGAGCTCCGGCTGGAATAGAATTATTATCGCCAGGAAGCCCCACTGGAAGCAAAGCTTCAGCAGATAGCGCATGGTCTGCAAATTCAGGAAAACAGAGATCAGGTAGAAAGCGATCAGCAGAAGGATACCCTTTACAAGCTGCTGGGCTCTGGTCTCTCTGATAAGCTTTATGCCGTGGTATATCAGAAAGGAGAGTATGAGAATATCTATAATATCCGCTATCCTTATGGATTTGAACACGTTCCATACAGACAGCAAAGCGTCTGTGATAAACGACAAGATCTCATCACTCCCTCCCAAAAAATTCAAAGCAAGATCAATAAATTTACACTTATATTTATTCTACCACATTATTTCAAAAAGTGCAAGAGAATTTTATTAATTTTTTACCGGGCAAGAGCATCAAGATAATTTTCAATTTTCCTATTGCCATTGCCGGCATTTTGTGATAAAATATAAGGTAATGGTTTATGACCGAAAGGAGAGCTTTATTATGAAATATGACAGCAAATTTATCCACCTGATCGACCTTAACGATTACCCCGTCTCCTGGTGGAAGCAGCTCCTGGAGCTGGCCCACGAGATCAGAAATGACCCAGCTGCTTATGCCGACGCCTGCAAGGGGAAGATCATGGGCACACTTTTCTATGAGCCCTCAACAAGAACTCAGATGTCCTTCCAGACTGCTATGCTCAGGCTTGGAGGAACTATAATCGGCTTCGATAACCCGGCTACCTCATCTGTGGCTAAGGGTGAGAATATAAAAGATACCACCAAGATAGTTTCCGGCTATGCGGATATTATGGTAATGCGCCACCCCACTGCCGGCTCTGTAAAGGCAGCAGCACTTACAGCAAACTGCCCTGTCATCAATGCCGGAGACGGCGGCCACCTGCACCCCACTCAGACCCTCACCGACCTTATGACTCTCAATGAGGAAAAGCACACCCTTGAAAACCTCACTATCGGCCTCTGCGGAGACCTGAAAAACGGCAGGACAGTCCACTCCCTTATCAAAGCCATGAGCTGCTTCAAGGGCAACCGCTTTGTGCTGATCTCCACCAAGGAGCTGGGCCTGCCGGCTTACATGAAGGATATTCTTGCTGCCAGCGGCCACGCTTACAAAGAGGTCACCTCCCTTGATGATGCTATCGGTGAACTGGACGTGCTTTATATGACAAGGATACAGCGTGAGCGCTTTGCCTCCGAGGAGGAATATCAGGCGCAGAAAGGCTGCTACATACTTGACAGGAAGAAAATGGCAAATGCTAAACGTGATCTGATCGTCCTGCACCCCCTGCCAAGAGTTGACGAGATCGCAATTGAGGTGGACGACGACCCAAGAGCCAAGTATTTCGATCAGGCCATGTACGGTATGTATATCAGAATGGCCCTTATCCTGACGATCCTCCACCGGAACGGTATGCCCGCAAGA
>CADBTF010000243.1 GCA_902797485.1 uncultured Ruminococcus sp.
CAAAGCACTTGAAAGTAAGCTCGAAGAGTTGATAGATATGAGGCTCGGCGGTGATGTTACAAAAGAGCAGTACCGAAGCAGGAAAGCTAAACTCGAATCGGAGATAAGCGAGAAGCGCAGACAGCTTGCTCCCGATGAAACAGAGCCTGAGCTGACCGTTGAGGACAACCTCAAGAGCATAAGGCGCACCCTCGAAGCGGTGACTGATCCTAACAGGGAGAAAAGGACAGACCTGCTCGACAAGATAATCAGCAGGGTAGATGTAGTAAACGAGCATAAGTTCATATACCGGCTGAGATACGACAGGGACAGCATCAGCTCGGTATCGGCCGAGACTATGGGCAGGAAGAACACCGCCGTCATCAGTCTCGGAGACATAGAGGGTACTTCAGACGAAGTACCCGGTGTACATACCATTTTTATCCGACAGTCCTGTAAGAAACAAAAGCTATGCAGGCTGCAATTAGCGAAGCTGGGAATAAGTGATCAAGTTTTGATGCAAATATATTCAAGTGAATTTGAGTATGTCCACCAGCACACCTTCACTCTTGAAGATGCGAAAAAGCATATGTATGCTGACTCTTCAAGACGCAGGGTGCATAAATGGGAAGATATTACTATAAAAATATTCATCTGAATTTGCAACGCTTTTAGAGCTGTTATCTTAGGGTAACAGCTCTATTTTTTGACGTTTTTTGCGTAAAATCGTTCTCGGCTTGACAAAACTGTTTCAAGTTGACATAACCCGTGTTCTGTGATAGGTCCTCATAAAAAAGACGGGCATTCTTTGTAGTCGGAGCCTAATGCAGCTCAACAAATATAATGCTGATATTGATAGATTATGGAACGATGGGAACGATTTGGGGCTTTAAGAGGAAATACTTTGAGTGATTATTTATCAAAGCGCTCTGTATATAAGCACACGACTGGTGATGAAATACGGTATTTGCTGATTGGGATAGGCTTGATCTCAAGAGGGGAAACTGATAAATGCTTTGTTTCAGCATTGATATATCTTTATCAGACATGGTCTGTACTGAGGCTGAGACCGAGCTGAGGACAATGGCAACATTGACTTTTTCGGAGCCCAGATGTATAATAATTACAGTAAATCCATGACAGAATGTGAGCTGAATTATTATGAAAGCTCTGCGTGAAGAACTATTAGGATATTTGATCTGAGTGCTGCACTGAAAGGAAAAATTATGCACGATATCTGGAACCCATGGCACGGGTGTATAAAGAAAAGCGAGGGCTGTGACCACTGCTATATGTACTTTCTCGACAAGATGAGAGAGCAGGACGGCTCGAATATATACCGGACTAAGGCGGGCTTCAACTACCCGATACAGAAAGACCGCAAAGGAAATTACAAAATAAAAAGCGGAGAGCAGATAAGAGTTTGTATGACCTCAGATTTCTTTCTTGCGGAGGCAGATGAGTGGCGTGATGAAGCGGGGGAGCTTATGAGAATACGCAGTGATGTGGTTTTCTTTCTGCTGACCAAACGCCCTGAGCGTGTGGCGGAGCACCTGCCGAAGGATTGGGGCAGCGGCTGGGATAATATCTTTTTTAATGTGACAGCCGAAAACCAGCGGCGTGCGGACGAACGTATCCCCATAATGCTTGAACTCCCTTTCAAGCACAGGGGTGTGATGTGCGCCCCATTTATCGGTCAGGTCAGCATAAGGAAATACCTTGAAACCGGGCAAATCGAGCAAGTTCTTTGCGACGGCGAAAATTACGACGGTACAAGGCCCTGCCATTACGATTGGGTGAAGCTTCTGAGGCAGGAATGTGTGGATAATAATGTGACATTTGTGTTCTGCGGAACAGGAAGGCGCTTTGTCAAGGACGGAAGGCTTTATAAACTGGAGGGTAATATCCAGTCGCAGCAGGCAAGAAAGTCGGGTATGAGCTTTCGGGGAAATCCGATACATTTTGAACTGTATGACAGCTTTGGATCCCCTCTCAGAGATGAGGACAAATACAAGCCTGTATTCAGAGAACGCTGTGAGACCTGCGGTATGCAGATGTGCTGTAATGGGTGCAGTAACTGCGGAAAGTGTGAATA
>CADBTF010000244.1 GCA_902797485.1 uncultured Ruminococcus sp.
AAAACAGCCGGTCAATGATCTTTGATCTGGCCATTGCTCTCAGTATTTGATGCTGAGAAACTCGCTGAACCCTGTGACCTCAAAGATCTCTATGAGCTCATCTCTTGCTCCGACAATGGTCATTGAGCCACCCTTGTCATTAAAATGCTGGTGAACGGTTATCATCATACGCAGCCCGGCGGAGGAGATATAGATAACGTTGGTCAGGTCAAGGTCCAGCGCCTTGATCTCAGAGGGCAGTGCCAGCAGCGCACGCTCAAGCTCCGGAGAGGTCTTGGCATCTATCCTTCCTTCCAACTCTACTGTTGCTTTGTTTCCGTTGGAGGTCATTTTCAGGTCCATATACATCTTCCTTTCAGTTTCAGTCGGTTGATCTTTTGTCGGTCTATCCAATTATTATATCATTTTTAATAGGAACTGTCACCTGTCATAAAGCTGCCGGATCGATTTTTGTAGACTTAAACATATTTTCCCATTCTCTTTTGTGGACAATATCAAATGGCAAAACAGTACAGGCCTATGTTATTTCTTACCAAAAATTCCTTGTCAGCACTGTTGAAATCATAAGTATCTATAAAATTTCATTAAATCATATAAAACCCATTGACTTTGTAGGATATATGGAGTATAATATAAAAAAACAGATCGGAGTGAGGAATATGTCATATATCGTACCCTTTCAGAGTGTGGCACTGTTTGAAAACACTTTCAGAAGGCAGATCAACAAGGCCACCGGGAAGATAGATCAGCGCAAATTCGTATTTGACAAGCTCTTTGGCAGCGGTGAGGACAGGCTGCCGGTGGAGGCGGACAGATACCGCCTTATCTGGATGCCCGGCTGCCCCCATTCCAACAAGGCAGTCATCACGCTGCGTCTGCTGGGGATTGACCGTGTTATCAGCATCGGTGAATGCGGTGTGCTCCGTGACCCTCGTGGCTGGGTGTTCTCTGAGGACATTGGCGAGGTGGACCCTGTGCTGAAAATACACTACCTTGATGACGCATATCTCAAGGGCGACCCTGCCTTCACAGGGCGCTCCACCGTCCCGTCGATAGTTGATGTGACAAGCGGCAAGGTGGTTCAGAATGACCCTGTCAATATACCGAAATACCTTGCCACCGACTGGAAGAAATTTCACAAAGAGAACGCTCCCGACCTTTATCCCGAAGCGATACGCAGTGAGATCGACGAGTGGAGCGATTATATCAACAAGGAAGTCAACGCCTACGGCTGCGGCTTTGCCAGAGACCAGCAGACCTACGACGAGGCCTTTGAAAGCTATTTTGCATCTCTTGACACCCTTGAAAAGCGTCTTGCAGACAGGCGGTTCGTCAACGGCGACTACATCACCCTTTCGGACATTCACCTGTTCGTGGCACTTATCAGGTTCCATATAAACTATCATCTGGTGTTCGGCGTGAACAGAAAGCGCCTTGAGGACTACCCCAACCTATGGGGATACACAAGAGACATTTATCAGACCCCCGGCTTTTACGAATACACCAAGCTGGAATGGATAAAGAAACACTATCAGCTCTCACCCCATATGCGGGCAAAGCTTGGTAACGTTCACGGCCTGCTGGGTACAGGCCCCGACAACAGGGCACTGCTTCTTCCGACAGGCAGAGAGGCTCTTTCCTCTGACCCGGAGAACAAGTTCACCTATCAGCAGGAGCACCGCCCGCTCTTTGCACACAATGATGTCAGGACAGAGCTTGAATATCTTGACTACGCTCTGCTTACACCGATAGCAAAGGCATCAAAAGCGGAGTTCCAGACGGAGCTTGACCGCTGGGCACATCAGGAGGAGGACGCCTTTATGGAGTTGGACAGGCGCTTGTCCTCCCGGCGCTTCCTGCTGGGGGATAAGGTGACGGAAGCAGATAAGCTGCTCTATCAGACGCTGCTGCGCCACGATCATATCTATTACTATATATACAAGCTGAACTTTGCAAAGAGCTTCGATTATCCGAATTTAGCAAGGTATGAAGCGGAGCTTTCCAAGGAAGAGGGCATAGCCTCATCAATAGACATCGTGAAGGAACGTGAGCAGGCTTATCAAAGCCTTGATGACGACAGAGACCCGTATCATCTGGTGTTCAGAGGGCCGGAGATCAGATAATAACATACAGGAGGAAATATCAATGGGAAAAATATATGACAGCATAACCGAGCTGATCGGTCACACGCCGCTGGTGGAGCTCCACGGCTTTGAAAAGGAGATAGGCACCTCTGCCCGCATTTTCGGCAAGCTGGAGTTCTTTAACCCCTCCGGCTCCGTCAAGGACAGGATCGCCCTGAGTATGATAAGGGGCAAGTATGAGGCCGGCTTGCTCAGCAAGGGCGGGACCATAATCGAAGCGACCTCCGGCAACACAGGCATAGGCATAGCCTCAATCGCTGCCGCCCAGGGATATAATGTGAAGATATGTATGCCGGATAATCTTTCGGAGGAAAGAACAAGGCTGCTCTCTGCCTTCGGAGCAGAACTGTATTACACTCCTGCCGAAGAAAACATGGGCGGTGCCAATGCCAAGGCCGCAGAGCTTTTGCAGGAGACAGAGAACGCCGTTATTCTTGGGCAGGGCGGGAACCCTGACAATCCAAGAGCGCACTATACCGGCACAGGCCCGGAGATCTGGGAGGACACCGACGGGAAAACAGATATTTTCGTAGCCGCAGCCGGCACAGGCGGAACTATCAGCGGAGCAGGCAGGTACCTTAAAGAGCAAGATCCGGAAATAAAGATCGTAGCGGTCGAGCCCAAGGGCAGCGCAGTGCTGAGCGGAGGCCCGGCAGGTCCTCACAAGATACAGGGCATAGGCGGGGGCGCCATTCCTCCGGTCACTGATGTGAGCCTGTTTGATGAGGTCATAGCCGTCAGTGATGAGGACGCATACAGATACGCAAGGCTCATTCCCCGCACAGAGGGCTTTACCGTGGGCATCTCAGCAGGAGCGGCGCTGTGTGCAGCAGCAGAGCTGGCTGCACGTCCTGAAAACAGCGGAAAAAATATAGTAGTCATCATACCCGACAGCGGAGACCATTATCTCTCCGGCGATCTTTATCAAGGCGTCTGAAAGCAGATAATTCAATTATTATGAAATCTTCGATCTCGGAAAGAATACGATAATAAGTCCTATGATGATAATTGCAAGTATCGTAATGATAACCACGATCAGTATACGCAGTAACGAAAAACTTTTTCTTTGCCTTTTCTGCCATAATATCCGCCCCTTTCAGGAAACGGCAGAGCGTGTGACCCTGCCGTTTTTATGTTTGT
>CADBTF010000245.1 GCA_902797485.1 uncultured Ruminococcus sp.
AGATCATGTCAAATGCGATGCCGACAGCAAGCTGATAACCAACTATGCAGTGACCGACGCTGCGCTTCATGACAGCAACCGCTGTACTGAATTGCTTGAAGATACTGACGAGGCAGTGTACGCCGACAGTGCATATTCGGGCTCGAATATCGCTGAGAATCTGCCCGAAAACTGCGAAAATCACATTTGCGAAAATGGCACAAGAAATCATCCGCTTACAGAAGAACAGAAAGAGTGCAAAAACCGTGATCATGTTCTGAAAAACCGTGATCATGTTCTGAAAAAGTATTGACTTATTGCATAGGTTTGTGGTATAATAAAATATACTGCTGTAATATGCTTCCCGGGGAGCGGGCTTTTAATATGACACAGGGAGAGGGCAGACTGATGATATGCAATAATATACTGGAGGCTATGGGCAACACCCCGCTGATAAGGCTTACACATATGGTGGACGAGGGCTCGGCACAGGTGCTGGTGAAGTTTGAGGGGCTGAATGTAGGGGGCTCTATCAAGACACGCACTGCTTACAACATGATACTGGCAGCTGAGCGGGAGGGGCTTATCAACAGTGACACTGTGATCGTTGAGCCCACAAGCGGTAATCAGGGTATTGGTCTGGCGCTTATCGGGGCCGTCAAGGGATACAGGACGGTCATTATAATGCCGGATTCTGTCAGCCATGAGCGGCGTATGCTGGTGAAGCACTACGGTGCGGAGGTCAGACTGGTACATGATGACGGGGATATTGGCAAGTGCATGGACGAATGCCTGCGCATAGCGGAGCAGATGAAGCGTGATGACCCGAATGTATATATCCCTCAGCAGTTTGAAAACCCTGCAAACCCGCAGGTGCATCATGACCACACCGGCCCTGAGATCATTGAGCAGGCGGGCTGCCCTATAGACGGCTTCTGCTCCGGTTTTGGCACCGGGGGAACTCTCAGCGGCATAGGCAACACATTAAAGGCGAAGTACCCGGACATTGAGATCTGGGCGGTGGAGCCGGAGAATGCGGCTATACTTGCGGGAGGCACCATTGGCACTCATTTGCAGATGGGCATAGGCGACGGGCTTATTCCCGGGAACCTTGATCTGAAGATATATGACGAGATATACATAGTCACTGATGATGAGGCTATAAACACCTCTAAGGAGCTGGCACGACGGGAGGGGATAATGTGCGGCATTTCCAGCGGCACCAACGTGGCTGCGGCTTTGGAGCTGGCAAAGAAGCTCGGTCCCGGAAAGACGGTAGTGACTGTACTGCCGGACACAGCGGAGAGATATTTTTCGACACCGCTTTTTGAGAACGAATGATACTGCTGCGGAGGCTGAAAGGGTCTCCGCTTTTTTTACAATGCACAATTGTTCCGCCCTTGCAAGCTGGGCGAAGAGATATTTATTATTGAGCCCTTGACAGTTTTCAATTATGGTCTGTTAAAGCAAAGCCCCGGAGCGGTGAAAAGCTCCGGGGCAGAATATTGATATGAGTACCGTGTGCTGAGCGCAGGTGATGCACTTATGCGAAGGGGTTCTCGGACTTATAGAGCATGGTCTTGGGCTGGTTGAAGCCGATCTCCTCGCAGCCGAGATAACGGAACACGTTGAACAGGGCCTTACCGAAGTGACCGAAGGCTACTGCGCCGTGGTGGGGGAAATTGCCTTCGATGAGCACATGGCGGTAGAAGCGGCCCATTTCGGGGATAGCGAAGATACCGATGCCGCCGAAGGATCTGGTAGCCACCGGAAGCACCTCGCCGTGGGCGATATAAGCACGGAGCCTGGCATCGGAGGTGGACTGGAGGCGGAAGAAGGTGATGTCGCCGGGGATAATGTCGCCCTCGAGGGTGCCGCGGGAAATGTCCGGCTCCTTATCCGGCTCGAGGGAGCGGTGCATGATGAGCTGGTATTTCATAGTGGCGGAGGTGAGCTTGCAGGCGGCGGTGTTGCCGCAGTGGAAGCCCATGAAGGTATCCTTCTGGGTATAGCTGAACTTACCCTCGATCTCCTCCTTGTAGATGTCGCCGGGGACGGAGTTGTTGATGTCGAGGAGCGTTACCACATCGTCGGAGACACAGGTGCCGATGAACTCGCTGAGAGCACCGTAAATATCCACCTCGCAGGAAACGGGTATGCCCTTGGCGGTGAGGCGGCTGTTGACATAGCAGGGAACGAAGCCGAACTGTGTCTGGAAGGAAGGCCAGCACTTATTGGCGAAGCAGATATACTTGCGGGAGCCCTTATGCTGCTCCATCCAGTCGAGGAGAGTCAGCTCATACTGGGCAAGCTTTGGCAGTATGCCTGCCATTTTATTGCCCTCGCCAAGCTCCTTTTCCATATCGGCGATGACCTCGGGTATGCGTGGGTCGTCCTTATGCTCGTTATAGGCTGCGAACAGGTCCAGCTCGGAGTTTTCCTCGATCTCTGCGCCGATATTATAAAGCTGTTTGATAGGGGCATTGCAGGCGAGAAAATCCTGCGGGCGTGGGCCGAAGGAAATGATCTTTAAATTTCTGACGCCGATAACGCCTCTGGCTACAGGAACGAACTCGCTTATCATCTCAGCGACCTCGTCGGGGGTGCCGACCGGGTACTCGGGGATATAGGCTTTGATATTTCTCAGAGCGAGGTTATAGCTGGCGTTGAGCATACCGCAGTAGGCGTCGCCCCGGCTGTCCACAAGGCATTTGCCGCAGTTTTCCTCAGCGGCGGCGGCAAACATGACAGGGCCGTCGAAATACTTAGCCAGCAGGGTCTCGCAGGTCTCCGGGCCAAAATTGCCGAGATAGACCACCAGTGCATTGACGCCTGCTGCTTTTACGTCCTCGAGGGCTTCGAGCATTTCGGTCTCGTTCTCAACAGTTACCCGGCACTGATAGATCTCTCCATACCTGGCGTACTCTTTACAGACATTTTCTCTGCGGCTGGCAGAGAGGGTTTTGGGGAAGCAATCACGAGAAACGGCGATTATTCCCAGCTTGACTTCCGGTGTGTTTACAAACATAATGATCCTCCTTATCTGAATGGGGCATAGCCCAGAACTTACGGGATTATTCGAGGGGTGACTCTGCGGAGCGGTCAGAAGCAGATCTGACTTCAGGATTATTATAGCACAGAGGCTTTTATATTTCAACACATTTCTGTGAATAGACCGGTCAAAAATTGCGCAGTTTGAGAGTTGTAAAAAATTCCTCAGAGCACTTGATAAAACGAGAGATAGGTGGTATAATATGTATGAATATGAATTGAATTGGGGGAGTAAAAATGTTTTGTAGAAACTGCGGCAACAAGCTGGCAGACAATGCTAAATTCTGCAATATGTGCGGTTCACCGGTAAAGGCGGTGCAGCCTGCGGCTGATCTTATGGAGCCGGTGATCCCGGAGCAGCCGGCGGCTCAGACACAGGAGCCTGTGCAGCAGGATAACGGCTTTTTACAGCAGGAGCAGCCTGTGTACAAGCCTTATGAGCCGGCTTATCAGGAGCCTATAGCGCAGCCCTACCGGCAGCAGACGGTATACACCGGCTCGGAGGGCGTGAGCAGGTTCGGCAGGTTCACGCTGCCGGCGGTGATAATGTTTCTGCTATCGGGCTTTCTGATAGCCTCGCCGTTTTTGAAGATGTTTGGCTCTAAGGTATACCCGTTCAGTGCGTTCAGTCATTTCAGGGACCTGAGCAAGCTGGAGCACAAGAATGTGTTCTCGGCCACCTTCCAGATGATAGACGAGGGCAACAAGGACACTGTACTGCTTTATGTGGGGCTATGGGTGCTGTGGATATTTGAGGTATGTGCGCTGGTGTTCCTGGTAATGGCTATGATAAGGCTGTTTTCAAGCAGGAAGGACAGAACGGCAAAATTCTTCTCGGATATACGCATCTCTGCGGGGCTTAGCTTTTTCGGTGTATGGGGAAGCATCTGCCTTATGGCGGCAAGCTATCTGGTATACGGCAAATTCAGCGGGCTTTTCAGCAAGGTGTTCTATATCTGGACCTATGTTATGGGGCCGGCAGCGCTGGTGACGTTTATCCTGAGCATTGTGTTTGCGGTCAAGGCAAAGCGCAGCACTGAGATCAGCACATCTTATCAGCAGACTACAACATTCTGACAAAAAATGGATCTGTGCCGGGCTCTTCCGAAAAATGGGAGAGCTCGGATTTATTTGTCTCAACCCCTTGAAAAAAGGGAAAGAATAATGTATAATTATAACAATGCGGTAGCGCTGACGCTCAGTGAATAGTGAATAGTGGGGTGTACGCTCCCGGCGTTGTGTAGACTTGAAAGACTTGTGCACGCTCCATTCGTGGGGGCGGAAGCGCTGGCGCTAAAAGAATAAAGAATAAAGAATAAATAATAGTGAATAATGTTGTGGACGCTCACGGCTTTGGTTTGGATTGAAATACTGGCGCACGCTCAATTGTGGGCTTGATATACGCTCACAGCTTTTGGTTTGATTGGAAAGACTTGTGCCC
>CADBTF010000246.1 GCA_902797485.1 uncultured Ruminococcus sp.
GTAGCAACTTAACTGTAACACAGGTTCATGCTGGTTCGCTATCTTTTTTTCTTAATTTTGTCTCACATCTATTGTAAACCTACATTTGTTGAAGCGCCGGCGCACAGCAAGAGATCCTAATGTTTTTCTGTAACTTATATTTACAAACTCCGAAATTTGTGGTATAATACAGCAGGAGCCAGGACAGAACGGAGGAAAATTATGTCAGCTGAAAGATTCACTGATGTCAGATCGCTGCTTACAGCCTTTGCGAGAACTATGAACCTGATAAACCCTGAAATTGAAAACCATCACCAGCAGACCGCCTACCTGTCATATATGCTCGCCTATCAGATGGGCCTGCGGGATAGGAGCCTTGAAAACTGCGTTTACGCTGCCCTGCTGCATGATATCGGCTCTGTCATGCTCGAGGGCAAGACCAGTGTTATTGAGATAGAAAGCGACGCCGGAAGGATCTCTCAGCTCAGCGCTCAGATGCTGGAGGATATTCCCGGCCTTTCAGGTACCGCAGAGATAATCAGCATATGCCAATCCAGCTGGAAGGATATTCAGTTTCTGCTCTCTGCGGGCAGGCTCAGCAGCAGAGACTGCGCTCTCGCTGCTTCGGCAATACATATGGCTGACGCTATCTCCACCATGCTCTGCGAGGA
This sequence comes from uncultured Ruminococcus sp., assembly GCA_902797485.1. Lineage (GTDB taxonomy): Bacteria > Bacillota > Clostridia > Oscillospirales > Ruminococcaceae > FB2012. The sequence goes on from CADBTF010000246.1 coordinate 651, forward strand.
TATTCCTGTCCTGCAGCAGCGCAGGGCAATGATCAAAAATGCTCAATTGCTCAAAGGCCGGGAGTTTGCAGAAGAAACTGTTGACGCTCTGGAGCAGCTGGCAGACAGGGAATTTGTCTGGCTGGACCTGAAATACAACCCGCAGTTTCTGATGATCTTCACCGGGGAGATCCGCTATCTCTCGCTGGACAGAACAGTTGAGCTCACCCGGATAATGTCCCGGGTGATAGACTACAGAAGCTCCTTCACCGCCATGCACTCAGCAGGTGTGGCTGCGGCTGCGGTAAAGCTGGCAGAGCTTTCCGGCATGACACCTGAGGAATGCAAGATGATGCGCATAGCCGGCAACCTGCACGACATCGGAAAGCTGACTACCCCAAAGGAGATACTTGAAAAGCCCGGCAAGCTCACCGACGATGAATTTGATGTAATAAAAGAGCACCCCTATTTCACACGGCTCACCCTTATGAATATAAACGGCTTTGACAGGATCGGAGACTGGGCCGGCTGCCACCACGAGAAGCTCAACGGCAGAGGCTACCCCTTCAAGTTCGGTGCCGAAAGGCTGGATAAGGGCTCACGGATCGTTGCTATCGCTGATATTTTTTCTGCCATTACCGAGGTCAGGCCCTACAGAGACGGCATGAAAAAGCCGGAGGCAATAAAGGTCCTGGAGCAGAATGCTGCTTCCGGTGCGACCTGTCCGGAGCTTACGAAGCTGCTTGTTGACAACTATGATATTATCGACAAGGCAAGGGAGGCTGAATCCGCCGAGGCCGGTAAGAGATTTTTTGAGTCCTTGCAGAAATAATGCAAAGAGAGACCTGAAAATCACGGCGGGTCTGTTTTGTATAAGTATATTTTCAGTACTGAGTTTTGTTTTGCCCGGTCAAGCAAAACTCAGCTGGCTTTGACCGTGAATTTTAAACTAAGCGTTAACTAATGTGCTATATAATCGTGCTTTTGATTAAAAAATAAATAAAATATTGTTAAAAGGATTGACTTTTAAGAAATGCTGGATTATACTTAAACTACTTTTGGCAAAAGGGGTAGAAAGCATGAAAAAAGTCAACATTCTATTGGTAAACGAAAATGAGTTCGTCGAAAGTGTAGCTGAAGAGCTCAGCCGATGTGACGGCATCAACATTCTCAAGATCAGATATGACCCGGAGAATATACTTGCCAACATATCAGAAAATGAATTTGCTGCACTCCTGACCTGCGGCAGCAGCAGCGCCAAGGAGCTGATGAAGCTTTGCGCAGGGGTGACATTCAGGCCGAAGATCTTTGCGGTCATCAAGAAGGAGGACTGCCACAAGCTAACAGAGCTTTCAGATCAACTGTCGATCATTGATCCCTCCAACTCTCCTCAGATGACAGCACAGATGCTTGAAATGTATATTTCCGAAATTAAAAAGATCGATAACCGGCTCAGCAGCAGCATTTCTGAAGTGCTGCTTGAGGGAGGGGTGATTCCCGGCAACATGGGCTTTCAGTATATCAAAGAGGCTATTTCACTATACATAAGCGCCAACTGCGCACCCTGCAGCCTGCAAAAGAACATCTATCATACAATAGCCAAGAACAATCTGACGACCCTTCATTCTGTAGACCATTGCATAAGAAACTCAATAGAAAAAAGCTGGTATGTCAGCCCGGAGATGTTCAAGCTGAACTATTTCGGCGCCATGAGCAGAAGCAAGGGCTGGAAGCCCAAGCCAAGAGAATACCTGCTCACCATTGCTGAAAGGCTGATGCGTGATATGAACTCTGACACCTGACAAAAGGCAGGGCTGTCTCAGGCAATACGCAGGGCCAAGAAGAAGCACAATTGTTAAGCACATTTAAAATTTTACTGCCCTCTCTTGACAACCCCCAAAAGCTGTATTATAATAATAGTTGATATATTTAAACGCTGTGACGGAATTATCCATGTGGGACGAGCGCAGAGAGGGGGCGGCCGGTGTAAGCCCCTGTCAGAGAACATGGTGGCTTACCTGAGCATCGCTGTGAAAGCAGCGGCGTATTCCCTGCGTTAAAGGGTTCGAGCGGCAGGGTCTATGGCTCTGCAAGCTGGGTGGTAACACGGAGTATGAGCTTCGCCCCAGATTTCTGGGCGGAGCTTTTTTTGTTGGAGGGGTCTGCTTTGAATAAATATCCCTGCCCTGTATGCGGCTGCCTGACTCTTGCTGAGAAGGGCGAATATGAGATCTGCCCAGTCTGCTTCTGGGAGGACGACGGCGACTATGATGAGGCCTCTGAAAACGGCGCCAACAAGGGCCTGACTATCCCTGCTGCAAGAGAGAACTTCAAGCGCTGGGGCGCCTTTCACCCTGAGCTTAAAGGCCGCACCCGGAAGCCCCTTGAAGATGAAGTCACAGAGAAATATCTGAACCTAATTAAATCGGAGGAATCTAAAATGAAATGGATGGGTCTTAACGAGTTAAGAGAATCTTATCTCAAATTCTTTGAGAGCAAGGGTCACCTCAGGATCAAAAGCTTCCCGCTGGTGCCCCAGAACGACAACAGCCTGCTGCTTATAAACGCAGGCATGGCTCCGCTGAAGCCTTATTTCACCGGTCAGGACGTGCCCCCCTCTGTGAGAGTGTGCGACTGCCAGAAGTGCATCAGGACCGGAGACATTGAAAACGTCGGCATAACCGCAAGGCACGGCACCTTCTTTGAGATGCTGGGCAACTGGAGCTTCGGTGAATATTTCAAGAAGGAAGCTATCGCCTGGGCATGGGAGTATGTTACCAAGGTGCTTGAGATACCGGAGGACAGGCTCTATGTTTCTGTCTATGAGGATGACGACGAGGCGGAGAAGATCTGGCATGAGCAGGAGGGCCTGCCTATGGAGAAGATCTTCCGCATGGGCAAGGAGGATAATTTCTGGGAGGCCGGTATCGACGGCCCCTGCGGACCCTGCTCTGAGATATACTATGACCGGGGCGAGGAATACGGCTGCGGCAAGCCCACCTGCACAGTCGGCTGCGACTGCGACAGATATATGGAGTTCTGGAACCTGGTATTCACACAGTTTGAGCGCCATGAGGACGGCACCTACACCGAGCTGAAGCAGAAGAATATAGACACAGGAATGGGCCTTGAGCGTATTGCTGCCATGATGCAGAATGTTGATTCTATCTTCGATGTTGACACTATCAAGGCTATCCGTGACCACGTTTGCAGGATCGCAGGCGTTGAGTACGGCAAGGAGCACAAGAAGGACGTTTCTGTGCGTGTTATCACTGACCATATCCGTTCGGTGACCTTTATGGCCTCTGACGGTATCCTCCCCTCAAATGAGGGCAGGGGCTATGTAATGCGCCGCCTTATCAGGCGAGCAGTCCGCCACGGAAAGCTGCTGGGTATCGACAAGCCCTTCCTGAAAGACATCGTCAAGACTGTAGTTGACAACTCCAAGGGCGAGTATACCGAGCTGGAGGAGAAGTATGATTACATCGTCAAGCTGCTGGCTACCGAGGAGCAGAATTTCAACAACACTATCGACAAGGGAATGAAGCTGCTGGACGAGTATGTGGAGCAGATGAAGAAGGAAGGCAAGACCGTTCTGGACGGCGAAAGCTGCTTCAAGCTCTCCGACACCCACGGATTCCCCATTGACCTGACCCGTGAGATACTTGAAGAAAAGGGCTTCTCCTGCGACGAGGAGGGCTACAGGGCTGCTTATGAAAAGCAGCGTGAAATGGCCCGTGTGGCAAGAGGCGGCTCTAAGTACATGGGCGCTGACGACACCGTATTCCTGAAAATGGACAAGACCTTCCACACCGAGTTCACAGGCTATGACAAGACTGAAGACGACAGCACTGTTGCATATATCGCCACTGATGAGGAGCTGGTGGAGAATGCCGGCTGTGATGACAATATCTACTACATAGTATCCGGAAAGACCCCATTCTACGCAGAGAGCGGCGGACAGGTCGGCGACAAGGGCTTCATCACCACCGCCAGCGGCAAGGCTCAGGTGCTGGACGTTATGAAGGTCACTGCCGGAAAGTTTGCACACAAGGTAAAGGTAGTTGAGGGCGGCATAGCTGTCGGCCAGGAGGCTCATTTTGAGGTGGACAAGCAGAACCGCCGCAGCATCATGAGAAACCACAGCGCAGCTCACCTATTGCAGGCAGCTCTCCGCAAGGTACTGGGCGAGCACGTTCATCAGGCCGGGCAGCTGGTGGACGCTGACAGGGTCCGCTTCGATTTCAGCCACTTTGACGCCATGACCAATGAGGAAAAGATGAAGGTCGAGGCTATGGTCAATGCTAATATTCTGAAAGCTCTTGACGTCACCGTTAAGGAGATGCCCATTGAGGAAGCTAAGAAGCTGGGAGCTATGGCGCTCTTTGGCGAGAAGTACGGCGCTACTGTAAGAGTAGTTACTATGGGTGATGATGAGGAGACTGTTTCTATCGAGTTCTGCGGAGGCACTCATGTGGAGAATACCTCACACATCGGACTGTTCAAGATCATCTCCGAAAGCTCTGTTGCTTCGGGTGTAAGACGTATAGAGGCTGTTACCGGCAGAGGGGTGCTTGCACTTATCGAGCAGCACAGAGACCAGATCGCTGAGGCAGCTGCTGCACTTAAAGTTAATAATCCTTTGGAGCTGGCTAACCGCTGCAAGCAGATCATGCAGGAGGTCAAGGCTCTTGAAAAGGAGCGTGACCAGCTCCAGAGCGAGATCGCAGGTATGCGCTCTAAGGCTATAATGCAGGCGGCTGTTGAGATAAACGGCATCAAGGTCGCAACAGCCATGCTGAGAAATGTTAAGGCTGACGCTCTGCGCAAAATGGCAGACGAGGCCAAGGCCAACAACGACGACCTTATCATCGTGCTGGCAGGTATCGACGGCGAAAAGGCTAACTTTGCAGTCGGCTGCGGCAAGGCTGCACTTGCCAAGGGCGCTCACGCAGGAAAGATCGCCGGAAAGGTCGCTGCTCTCACAGGCGGCAAGGGCGGCGGACGCCCTGACAGTGCTATGGCAGGTGTCGGAGACAAGTATAAGATAGACGAAGCTCTCGACCAGGCGGACGAGATCGCAGCTGAGTTTCTTACCAAATAAAAAGGAGGTTACTGTAATGAACGACTGCTTATTCTGCAAGATCATCAATGGAGATATTCCCTCGGACAAGGTTTATGAGGACGAGCTCTGCTATGCCTTCAAGGACATCAACCCTACAGCCCCCACACATATCTTGGTTATCCCGAAGCAGCATATCTCTATGCTCAGCGAGGTAACTGCTGATAACAGCGCAGTTATCGCACACATCTATGAGGTGATAGCAAAGCTGGCTAAGGATCTGGACCTGAAGGACGGCTTCAGAGTAGTGACCAACTGCGGAGAGAGTGCGGGCCAGAGCGTGTTCCACATTCA
>CADBTF010000247.1 GCA_902797485.1 uncultured Ruminococcus sp.
AATAGGCAATAGAATAGTTGACGGCAAGCCGGTCACCGGCATAGGCGAAAAGCTCAGACGGGGCAGCTGGGACGAGTGGCCGCAGTTCTTCAATGTGTTGCGAGGTAATATGAGCCTTGTGGGGACCCGCCCTCCTACAGTTGATGAATGGGAGAAATATAAATATCACCACAGAGCCCGCCTCTCTGCCAAGCCCGGGATAACGGGGATGTGGCAGGTAAGCGGCAGAAGCAGGATAACTGATTTTGAAGAGGTCGTCCGGCTGGACACCGAGTATATAAACCACTGGAGTATAAGTCTTGACTTGAGAATACTGCTCAAAACTGTGAAGGCAGTATTAAAAAAGGACGGGGCGATGTAAATGCTTTATGAGAGGAAATGATAATGAAGGTCATAATTGCAGCGGGAGGACGAGGCACACGAATACGCTCTGTGGCCTCAGATATTCCTAAACCGCTGATTAGAATTGATGGCGTTCCAGTGCTGGAGCGGGAGATAGTCTCGCTGAGAGATCAGGGCTTTACGGATATAATACTTACAGTGGGATATAAGCACGAGCTGATTGAGGAGTATTTCGGAGACGGCTCCAGCCTTGGCGTAGGTATTGAATATTACGTTGAAGAAAGCCCTATAGGGAATGCAGGAGCTCTGTTCAAGCTGCGGGACAGACTGACAGAGGACTTTCTGTTCTTGATCGGAGATGCTTTGTTTGATATTGACTTTAGCCGATTTATCGCAGCACATCGTGAAAAGGGTGGGCTTGTTACCTTGTTTACACACCCGAACAGCCACCCTTACGACAGCTCGCTGATCGTTGCTGACGAGAACGGCTCTGTGCTGCAATGGCTGACTAAGGAGGACATAAGGCCTAAGTATTACCAAAACCGGGTAAATGCAGGGCTGCATATAATCTCCCCAAAGGTGCTGGATATCTGCGGCATAGACGGAGAAGAGATCGGCATGGAGAGAGACGGCAGCATCATAAAGGCAGACCTTGACCGAGACTTGCTCAGGCCACTTTGCGGCAGCGGGAAAATGTTCTGCTATGACAGCCCGGAATATTGCAGGGATATGGGTACACCCGAACGGTACAGCTCTGTATCACAGGACGTGCTCAGGGGCATACCCGCAAGGAAAAATCTAAAGAACAAGCAAAGGGCGATCTTCCTTGACCGTGACGGGACAATAAACAGGCACATAGGATTTCTTACCAATACCGATGAGCTTCAGTTGCTGGACGGAGCGGCTGAGGCGATAAGAAAAATAAATCAAAGCGAATTTCTTGCAGTGGTCGTGACCAATCAGCCTGTTATCGCCAGAGGTGAGGTCACATTTGAAGGACTGCGGGAGATACACAATAAAATGGAGACTCTTTTGGGTAAAGAGGGGGCATATCTTGACGGTATATATTTCTGCCCTCACCACCCTCACAAGGGCTTTGACGGAGAGGTGCCGGAACTTAAGATCGAGTGTAACTGCCGCAAGCCCAAGCCCGGTCTGTTGTTAAGGGCAGCCGAGGACTTAAATATTGACCTTGAAAGCTCCTGGATGATCGGTGACGGAGAACGGGACATCGACGCAGGAAAAAATGCCGGCTGCAAAACCGCCCTAATCGGTGAGGAGGATCTCGGGCAGGATATGACAGGGAGTTCATTACTTGAGCTTGTGAACAGGCTGATAAAATAACACTGAACAGGAGAATTCAGATGATAATTACAAGAGCGCCCTTTAGGGTGTCTTTCTGTGGAGGCGGAAGCGATCTGCCTGCTTTCTATAAAAAATACGGGGGCTGTGTGCTTTCTACTACGATCAGAAAATATATGTATCTGACATTGCACGAATACTTTCACAAGGATCAGATAGTGCTTAAATATTCAAAAACCGAGACAGTCAGAGACTATGCTTCAATAGAGCATAAATATTTTAGGCAGTGTCTCAGCGATTTTGGCATTATGGGTGTTGAGATTTCCTCAATGGCAGACATTCCCTCCGGAACCGGTCTGGGAAGCTCATCATCGTTCACAGTGGCACTTCTGCACCTTTTGTATACCTACAAGGGCGAATATGTGAGCAGGTATAAGCTTGCTAAAGAGGCCTGCGAGGTGGAGATAGAAAAGGTGGGCGAGCCCATTGGCAAACAGGACCAGTTTGCAGCTGCCTTTGGTGGGCTGAATTTCTATGAGTTCAGACCAAACGGCTTTGTAAATGTCGAGCCGATCGTAATGGCTCCTGAGAGCTACAAACGTCTGGAGGACAATATACTGATGTTTTATCTTGGCGGAGAGCATTCCGCTTCACAGATACTGCGAGAGCAAAGCAAAAACGTCAGGTCGGAGGATAAGGCCAAGGTACAGCTGAAAATGTGCGAGCTGACTAAGGTTCTTAAAGAGGAGCTGCAAAAAAACAACGTAGATGCCATGGGCGAGCTGCTGCACGAAAATTGGATGCTGAAAAAAAGCCTTGCAGCAGGCATTTCAAATCCGCTCATTGACAAGACCTACGAAAAGGCAATGGCTGCCGGTGCCCTTGGCGGAAAGCTGCTGGGTGCAGGCGGAGCTGGGTTTATGATATTCTACGTTAGGCCTGAAAAGCAGGAGACTGTCAGGAGAGCTTTGGCTGGACTGCGCGAAATGGATTTTGAAATGGACAACAGCGGTGCAAGCATAGTCCATTTTGGATAAGGGGGATAATCGGTGAATATTCTGGTTGCCGGAGGAGCAGGATTTATTGGCTCCCAGCTTGTGGACAGTTTGCTGGCTAATGGGCACAGAGTTATCTGCGCTGATAAGCTGGTGATGGGAGATAAAAATATACAGCACCTTATGGGGAACAGCAGCTTTGTGTTTTACAATACCGAGCTTGCAGACCAAGAATCCACTGACCGCATCTTCCATACGGAGCAAATAGATGCGGTGTATCACATGGCAGCTAATTCCGACATACAGAAAGGCGGAAGGAAGCCATCTATAGATTTCAACGACACTCTGCTCACCACCAGGTCACTGCTGGAAGGAATGAGAAAATCCGGGGTCAAGAAGCTGTTTTTTGCTTCTACATCTGCGGTGTACGGTGAGATGCCCGATGTGAAGTTGACTGAAACCACGGGAGGCTTGATGCCTGTTTCATATTACGGCGGGGCCAAGCTGGCATCTGAGGCGCTTATTTCGTCCTATGTTTCAATGTGTGATATAAGTGCGGTTATATTCCGTTTTCCAAATGTCATCGGTCCGAGGCTTACTCATGGAGCTGTGTTTGATTTCATCAGAAAACTGAGAGCAGACCCATCAAGGCTGGAGATCCTCGGCAACGGAAAGCAGTGCAAGCCGTATATTTATGTGTTGGACCTTGTTGAGGCAATTCTGAAGCAGACAGAGGATTTTGGCACAGGCGAAAGCGTTTACAATATAAGCGTGATAAGCCCCGGAACTACAGTCACCCGCATTGCAGAAATCGTGACCGAGGAAATGGGGCTTGAAAATGTCAGGTTCTGCTATACCGGCGGAGACAGGGGCTGGAAGGGCGATGTGCCCCGGTTCAGCTATGATATAGGCAAGATACTATCCACAGGATGGAAGCCGAAGCATACGTCTGATGAAGCAGTAAGGCAGACTGTAAAGGATGCCCTTGCAGCAGGAATGTAGGCTGCTCTGGCAGATGCTGTAAATGATGATCGGAGGAACGGATATGGACTACATAAAGGAACTTGAAGCCTACCGCAAAAGAGAGATCGAGGTTTACAAAAGACTTGACCTTCAGGCCGTTAATACCGTAATGAATGTGCTGGAGGAGGCAAGACTTTCCGGCAAGCATATTTTTATCTGCGGCAACGGCGGCAGCGCAGCGACAGCCAGCCATTATGCCGGAGATTTTAACAAGGGCGTGAGCGAGCATCAAGACAAAAAGTACAACTTTGAATGCCTGAGCGACAATATTCCGACTATGATGGCTGTGGCCAATGACATCAGCTATGATGAGGTGTTCCGCTTCCCGCTTCGCAACAAGATGAAGCCGGGGGATATTTTCATTGGGATCTCCGGCTCCGGCAACAGCAGAAATGTGGTAAACGCTATGGAATATGCCAATGAGATCAGCGGCACAACTATAGCCATTGTGGGCTATGACGGCGGCAAGCTTAAAGGCATGGCTGACTACGTAATTCATGTGGACGTAAACGATATGCAGATCTCCGAGGATATACACATGATCCTCGACCACATGATGATGTGGATCCTCAGTCACGGAAAAGGGTGCTGACAGTAATCGGATAATGAGGTGGCGGATAATGAAAACTAACAGGATAAGGTTTCTGAACACATATATTGACAGCCTTACCGCTGCTCAGGCAAAGTCATGTGCCGACAGGCTCATCAGGCAGGGCGGGCAGCACTATATCGTCACTCCAAATTCGGATATTGTTGTGAAGATGCAGGATGACAAGGAACTCAAGGATATCTGCGAAAGGGCAGACCTTATCCTCACTGACGGGCAGATACTTGTCAAGCTTTCCCGCCTGATGAAAAGGCATATCAAGGAACGCATCTGTATGACAGATTTTGTCTGGGATATCTGTGACCTGGCAGCAGAAAAGGGCTACAGCATTTTTATGTTCGGTGGAAAGCCTGATGTGCTTACCAAAGCAGAGAAAAAAATAAGGAAGAAATATCCCAGACTGAAAATCGCCGGTTCCTTTTCTCCTGAACTCGGCTTTGAAAAGGACAGCAATCAGCTTGAAGCCGCAAACAGACGTATCAGAGAATCCAAAGCCGATATACTGCTGGTTTTCCTTGGCTGCCCGAAGCAGGAGAAATATATCTATGCTAACAAGGATATATATAAGGTTCCGCTTTCAATAACAATGGGCGGCTGCGTTGATTTCATAGCCGGTGCAGTAAAACGAGCTCCGAAATGGATGCAAGACGTGGGGCTGGAATGGTTCTACCGCTTCGTTCAGGAGCCCAAGAGACTTTTTAAAAGATACTTTATTGACGATGTGAGGATTTTTTATCTGGCTTGGAAGTACAGAGATAGATGATCCTCTGAAAATATTACAGGAGATCAGATATGAAAAAAGTAATGCTGGTTTTTGGAACCAGACCGGAAGCGATAAAGCTTTGCCCTCTGATACTTGAACTCAAAAAAAGAGAAACGCTCAAAACAGTTGTGTGTGTTACTGCTCAGCATAGGCAGATGCTTGATCAGGTGCTTGATACCTTTGGCATTATCCCAGATTACGACCTGAATATTATGAAGGACAGGCAGACGCTGTTCGATATCACCACAGGTGTGCTGAATGGGATCAAAGCTGTTCTTGAAGAAGAAAGACCTGATGTGCTGCTGGTCCATGGCGATACCACCACCACCTTCGTTTCTGCCCTTGCTGCATATTATCAGCAAATTCCGGTCGGACACGTTGAAGCCGGCCTCCGGACCTACAATATCTATTCCCCGTACCCGGAGGAATTCAACAGAGAAGCTGTTTCTATCGTTTCACGATATAATTTTGCGCCTACACCCTTGAGCCGAGATAATCTGCTGCGGGAAGGACGTGCTGCAGAAAATATCTACGTTACGGGAAATACAGTTATTGATGCCATGCAGCACACAGTCAAAAAGGACTACACTCACCCTGAGCTGGACTGGGTCGGGGATAACAAGCTGATATTTATTACAGCTCACAGGCGGGAAAATTTGGGAGAGCCTATGCACCGTATGTTCCGGGCAATCAGACGTGTGCTGGAGGAGCACCCCGATTGCAAAGCGATCTACCCGATACATATGAACCCCTCTGTGCGAGAGGCAGCAGCCGAGGAGCTTGGAAATTGTGACAGGATACATATAATTGAGCCTCTTGATGTAATTAGCTGCCATAACTTTGAGGCAAGAGCGTATCTCTGCCTGACGGACTCCGGAGGGATACAAGAGGAATGTCCCAGCAGAGGTGTTCCTGTGCTCGTGATGAGAGATACCACTGAAAGACCGGAGGGCATCGAGGCCGGCACTTTAAAGCTGGTTGGTACTGACGAAGAAAAGATATACAGCACTTTTAAGCTGCTGCTCGAAAACAAAGTGGAATATGATAAAATGAGCCATGCCTGCAATCCCTACGGTGACGGACACGCCTGCCGTCGAATTGCAGATATACTTGAAGGCAAGGAATATACACCCTGGGAGCCGTATAAGGAGTGATCGCATTTGATACCGAAAATAATACACTACGTCTGGCTTGGCAGAAACCCGATGCCCGATGACGCCTGGCGCTGCATAAACTCCTGGAAAAAGTACTGCCCCGATTACACCATAAAGGAATGGAACGAGGGTAACTTCCCTATGGAGCAATTCCCCTACGCTAAAGAAGCATACGGTGCAAAAAAATGGGCCTTTGCTTCTGATGCAGCAAGGCTTTATGCTCTTGTCAAAGAAGGCGGCATATATATGGACACTGATGTTGAACTGGTGGCTCCGTTGGACAGGTTCTTAAAACTGAAAGCCTTTTCCGGGTTTGAAAGCAACATGGGTGTTCCCACTGGTCTTATGGCTGCCGAAGCAGGCCACCCATTTTTTGTGAAATTGCTGGAGGAATACAAAACT
>CADBTF010000248.1 GCA_902797485.1 uncultured Ruminococcus sp.
GCCTCATTCTGGTGTTCTATCCCATTAAAGTGTCCGCAAAACTTTTCTTCACATACCCGGTGAGAAGCAGAAAATGAGCACATCGCACTTGCTTGGACAGAACGTCAGAAAATTGTGCATTATCAACTGTCAACTGTCAACTGTAACTTGTCAACTGTCAATTATCAAACGGCCTTGTTCCTATGTTGTCTATCTTGAATTCGCGGACCGTCCAGCCGGTGAGACCTGCATTGTCCAGCGAAAACTTGGTCTTGCCCGCAAAATACTCGTTGCTGTCGTCCACGATAGCCATGACAGTCGGCCCTGCGCCGGAGATGTAGGCGGCATAAGCCCCGTGAGTGTAGGCAATGTCAAAGACCTCCCGGCAGTGGGGGATAAGCTCCGTTCTGTAGGGCTGGTGCAGGCGGTCATGCACGCCGGTGCGGAGATTTTCAAACTTGCCCGTCAGCAGGGAAGCGGAAAACAGAGCTGCCCGTGAGAGATTATACACAGCGTCCTTGTGGCTGACGGTCTGGGGCAGGCAGGCTCTGGCCTTTTCGGTGGAGAGCTCAAAGTCCGGGATAATAGCCGCAAATTTCAGCTTTGTGAAGACCTCCTGCTTGACCCAGTGGACCTTCCGCCCGTCGAAAACTGCGGTGACTATCCCACCCAGCAGGGCAGGGGCGGTGTTATCCGGGTGGCCCTCTATCTGCGCTGCAAGGTCCACCAGATCATCGGCGGAGAGGGGCTCCCCAAGCATTTTGTTAGCCCCCACAAGCCCAGCCACGATACACGCCGAGGAGGACCCAAGCCCTCTGGTCATGGGGATATTGTTGACCTGCCGCAGCCTGAGCCCCGGCAGCTTTTTCCCGCAGACCTTGTAAAGATCGCTGACGGAAATATATATCAGGTTTTTCTCATCGGTGGGTACAGGGGTGCTGTCGGCAGAAGAAATGTCCAATTTATCGTACTCTTCCATTTCGACCTCATTGTATAAGTCCAGCGCCAGCCCCAGCGCATCAAAGCCCGCCCCCAGATTAGCAGATGTGGCGGGAATCTTTAGTTTTATCATTTGTTTATTTCTCCTGACCGTTTTAATAGTGAATAGTGAATAATGAATAGTGAATAGTGAATAATGAAGGAGCCGCCTGCGGCGACGTTATGCCCTTCCGGGCGGACAGTCCCTGCGGGAGGAAAGCTCTTCTGTCCTTGGATAGTTTTGCTTTTATATATGCTCTGTGCCGGCGTCTGCAAGCGTCCTCATTTTGGTGTTCTGCCGGGGGTAAGGGGTCATGAAAAAGCTTCTTTTACACTTACCCGGTGAGAAGCAGAAAATGAGCACACCGCAGATACCCGGACAGAACGTCAGAAAATTGTGCATTGAAAACTATAAAAGGCGCAGAAATCAAAAATCTTTCGCCCTGCTTTCAAGGGCGGAACATTGTGCATTGTGCATTGTGAATTGTGAATTGTGCATTGTGCATTGTGCATTGTGCATTGGAAAGTGCATTGAAACAAAGACAGCGCCCACGCAGGAGCGCTGATAGCTGATCTTTTAAAGCAGCCTGATCTTTGAAGCGATCTCGGCTTTTTCGGAAAGCTTGGTGAGTGAGCTGTCTATGTCGGCTTCTACCATTACCGGTGTGAAGAAGGCCAGCTCGCTGTCGGGTCTGTCGCTGCGCTCTAAGTACACGACCTTTCCGAAAAGCTCTTCGATGACCGGCTTCAGCTGCTCGGCATCATTGGCCCTGATGCGCACATACATACTGTTTTCGATCTGCTTGTAGGGGACAACGTAGCTCTTGTCGGTGCAATCCTCCCAGTCGATCATTATGCGCCTGTCACGGTGCTTGAGGCAGTCGATTATATCGCCCACAACAGCCGAGGCAGTAGGCAGCTTGCCTGCGCCCTTGCCGTAGAACATCACATCGCCCACGCCGTCGCCGGTGACGGTGATAGCGTTGTAAACATCGTCAACAGATGAGAGCAGGCTGCTCCTGCTCACAAGCCTCGGGCAGACGATAGCGCTCACCTTGCCCTTTCCGGCGGGCTTGACTGTGCCGATAAGCTTGATGCTGTAGCCGGCATTCTCGGCATACTCCACATCGTCAAGGGTTATGCGGGAGATACCGGAGCAGTGTACCTGCTCCGGGTAGATATGCTTGCCGTAGGCCAGAGAGCCTAAAATACAGATCTTGCGGCAGGCGTCGTGACCCTCCACGTCAGCGGTGGGGTCAGCCTCGGCGTAGCCCAGCTCCTGAGCCATTTTCAGCGCAGAATCAAAATCCATCTGCTCCCTTATCATCTTGGTGAGGATAAAGTTTGTGGTGCCGTTGAGTATGCCGGAGATCTGCAAGATGGAGTTTCCGGCAAGGCACTTGTTCAGCGGGCGGATAATGGGGATACCTCCGCCCACGCTGGCTTCAAACAGATAGTTGCACTCATGCTCCTTGGCTATCCTGAAAAGCTCTGCGCCGTGGGTGGCTACCAGCTCCTTGTTGGAGGTGACGACGCTCTTGCCCCGCTCTAAAAGCTTCTTGGTGTAGTCATAGGCGAAGGTCGCTCCGCCCACTACCTCTGCAACTACTTCTATCTCGTCATCATTCAGAATGATGTTAAAATCCTTGATGAGCCTGTCCTCATATTTATCACCGGGGAAATCTCTGAGGTCGCAGATATATTTGATGTCACAGTCTCTGCCGATCTTGCGGGTGATCTCCTCTCTGTTTTTTTCAAAAAGCTCAACAGTTCCTGAGCCGACTACACCGTAGCCGATGATTGCAATATTGCGCATAATATTTTCCCTTTCCGTAATCTGTTTATATGGCCTGCCGCATTATTCTCCGGCTATCAGGCGCACATCGACTACTCCCTTGATAGCAGCCAGCTCCGAGCGGATAAGCTCAATGGTAGCCCCCTGCTCATACCTGATCGAGACAGTGACGGTAGCCACTGAATCCACCGGGATATTCTGGTTGATAGTCAGGATATTCGCTCCCAGCTCATAGAGCCTGCCGATGATCGAGGAGAGCACACCCTTTTCGTCCCGCAGGACAAGATACACAGAGGCGATGCGGTTGGAAAGCTGCTCCTCATAGGACCAGACCTGATCCTTATACTTGTAATAGGCGCTGCGGGAGATACCCACAGCTCTGCACGCCTCGGCGGAGTTAGCTGCCTCGCCGTTGGCACGGAGCCTCTTGGCCATGAGCACCTTAGAAATAATTTCCGGCAGTACCTGCTCGCTGACGATCACGAGCCTGTCTCTGCTTTTCTCCAAAACAGTCCACCTCCGAAAAACAAGTGTGCTTGCGACAAATACAAATATAACACAAAACGCAGTTTTTGTCAATAGTCTGCGCCCTTTCGACACCGGCTAAATTCCAACAAATATAGCCGGCCCCTTTGAGAAAACAATGTACATTTTACACAATTGCAATATTCCGTTTTTATAACATTGCACAAATGACACAAAATCCCCCTGCCGGATAATTGACTGTTGGTCATAATAAACAAATATGACCGACGGACACTAAAAATTTCATTTTTGTTATTGAATTAACAATTAAAAAGGTGTAAAATACAAACAATGCAGGTCAATGCACAATGCACAAATGCACAGCCCCTCGTACCGAGTGGCCGCACAATGCACAATGCACAAATGCACAGCCCCTCGTACCGAGTGGCCGCACAATGAAGGTGCGCACTCCGTGCGGATATGCCCATTCGGGCGGATAGTGAGTGCAGGAGGATAGTTTGGGTGCCCTTTGAGTGCGTTTGTGTTTATATGTGCTCAGTGCGGGTGCCTGCGGGCGTCATCATTTTGGTGCTCTGCCCGGGGTAAGGGGCCAGCAGAAAACTGTGCACTGTTCATTGTTAATTGTTCATTGTTAATCGGATTAGGGGTCATTGCTTATGGATATAATCGCTGAAATACTTGAGACCG
This sequence comes from uncultured Ruminococcus sp., assembly GCA_902797485.1. Lineage (GTDB taxonomy): Bacteria > Bacillota > Clostridia > Oscillospirales > Ruminococcaceae > FB2012. The sequence goes on from CADBTF010000248.1 coordinate 3,926, forward strand.
ACCGCCTTGCGGAGGAAAAGCTGGCTGCTGCCGAAAGGAAGAAGCAGGATATGCTGGAAAATACCCGGCGTGAGCAGCAAAGGCTCGAGCAGATGGCTGATGAAAATACCGAGAGCTACCGAGAGGGGCTCAGCTCTGAGAATGAGCAGAAGCTCCGGGAGGAGCTGGAGCAGCTTGAAGCCCGGCAAAAGGAAAATATCGCTGCTCTGGAGAGCGTCTTTGAAAAGAACGGCGAGCGGTGGGCAGAGGATATATTCAAAAGGATAACAGCCGTCTGATATGCGCTGCCTGAAGGAGATGATGACTGTTGCTTGAAATGTATTCCACCAACGCTATAGTTGCGAAAATACGCTCAGTCTACGGCACTATGCTGACAATGGACGACTTTCGGGAAATGGTCGCCAAACGAAGCGTGGCAGAGGTGGCGGACTACCTGCGGCACACAAAGCGCTATCAGGAGCGCCTGCGGGATATTGACCCTAACTCCGTCCACCGGGGGCTCTTTGAGCAGCTGCTTGCCGACGAGAGCTATTCCACCTATAAGCGTATGTGCGAATTTCAGGGGCTTGAGGATAAGCCCTTCTATGATTTTCTGCTGAAAAAATCCGAGTGCAGCCAGATGATAAAGCTTGTGAATGCTGTGGACTGCGGCTTGCAGCATAGCTTTGTTCAGGGCCTGCCGAGATATGTTATGGAAAATTCCAGGATACCCTTCCTGACCCTTGCCAAGTGCCGCAGCTTTGAGGAGCTCAAAGCCCGGCTTAAAGGCACCGGCTATTTCAGGCTCTTCGGGAAATTCCGCCTCACCGGGGAGGGGAGAGTGGATTTCACCGATGCTGAGGTGAAGCTCAGGACCAGCCTTTACGAGCAGCTGGCGGAGGACGCAGTCCGCAGCTTTACCGGCAGGGAGAAAGATGAACTCCTGCGGCTTATCCGCTCGGAGATAGATGTTATAAACATGATAAACGCCTACCGGCTGAAATCCTTCTTCGGCTATGAGCCGGAGAAGATAAAGCGCTCCATGCTGCCCTTTACTCAGGCGGGCAAAAAGAACATGGACAAACTTTACGAATGCTCCGATCCGGAGAAGATGCGTGCCATGATAGAGGCCGGGCCATATGGGAAATACATCAGCCCCGACGATGACGACATCGAGCTTGGGCTCCGGCGGAGAACACTTTACACCATGAAGCATACTCTGGCCCGTTCCAATTCCGCACCTATAGCGCTTTATGCCTTTGTCTGTATCTGCGAGAACGAGCTGAGAAATATAGTAAGAGCGATCGAGGGCGTCAGATACGACGTTGACCCGGCGCTGATCTACAGGCTGCTGATCTTTTAAGCGGCTGTGCAGATGTTTATTTGAAAGAAGGTAATAAGCAAATGGCGATAGAAAAGATGGAGTTCGTCTCCGTCACTGCCGCAAGGGATAAGCTGGACACTGTGCTGGAAAAATGCTGCCGGAGCGGCTGCTTTCAGATAGAATCGGCGATCTCGTCAAATGCGGGCGGCGGAGAAAGAGCGCTGCAGCTGCTTAATGACAAGAACCCCTACGACGTGCCCTTTAAAGGGCTCTCGTCCATAGCGATAGAGCTGGATATACAGCTCCGGGAGACCAACTTTGACTGCTGTGAGCTGGAATCCGGCGCAGACTTTGCCGGCTTCTGCGATTCTCTGGAAGAACAGCTGGCGGAGGCCTCGGCGGAGAAGCAGTCGGCGCTGGACCTTATATCCCAGCGCAGGGCGGCACTTATCCAGATAACTCACCTGCACGGCCTCAATGAGCAGTTCGACAGGATCTTCAATTGCAGGCACGTCCATGTGAGGGTGGGAAAGCTCCCGCTGGAAAGCCACCGCAAGCTGGAATATTACGACCAGAATTTCTTCTTCGTCCCCTTTGAGCGGGACAGGAATTACTGCTGGGGAATGTATTTCTGCCCCAAGAACGATAAAGAGATAGTTGATGACATCTTCACCTCCCTCTACTTTGAACAGGTGCACATACCGGACTTTGTAAGGGGCAACACCGAGGAAGCCTTCAAGCTTCTGGAGGCGGAGATCGCTGAGGAGGAAAAGCTCGCCGAAGCAGCTGACAGAGAGCTGAAGGATTTTGCCCGTGTCCACGAGCAGGAGATACAGCGGGCCTTTTCAAAGCTCTGCCACAAGCGGGCAGTCTTTGAGCTGCGGCGCAAGGTGGGAGTGCTGAGAGACAAGGTCTTTATCAAGGGCTTTATCCCGAAAAAGCAGCATAAGGAGTTTGAAAAGCTCTTTGAGGGCTGCCCGGAGGTGTCTCTGACCTTTATGCCGCCGGACGCAGATTCAAGCTGCACACCGCCGACGGTGCTGAAAAACACCTTCCTTACAAGGCCCTACTCCATGCTGGTGGAGATGTACGGCCTGCCGGATTACACCGGCTATAACCCCACCGCATTCGTGGCTCTGACCTACACGCTGATGTTCGGCATAATGTTCGGAGACCTTGGGCAGGGGTTCATAATCTTCCTGCTGGGGCTCATTATCGGGAAGAAGGTCCACAAGAACTTCGGCGGCATGATGACCCGCTGCGGAGTATCAAGCATGATCTTCGGCACCGTATACGGCTCGGTATTCGGCTATGAGGACCTGCTGGACCCTGTGTTCGAGGGCATCGGGATAGATCTCCTGCCCCTGCACCCCTTCCGCAACACCAGCTTTATACTGCTGACGGCTGTGGGGCTGGGCGTGGCGCTGATACTTATTTCCATGATACTGAATATAGTCATAGGCTTCCGGGAGGGAGACATTGAAAAGGCAGTCTTTTCAAACAACGGCATAGCGGGGCTTGTGTTCTACGGGTCTATCGCAGCAGGCGTTGCGGCGACTATGCTTTTTGATGTGAAGATAATGTCTGCGCCCTTTGTGATAATGCTTATAGTGATACCCGCTGTGTGCATCTTCTGCAAGGTGCCCTTTGCGGCAGTGGTCAAGTACAAGGAATTCCGCCTCTCCGACGAGGAGGAGCATATGACCGTGGGCAACTTTATCGTCGAGAATTTCTTTGAGATGTTTGAATATGTGCTGAGCTATGTTTCAAATACCATGAGCTTCCTGCGTGTGGGCGGATTCGTGCTCTCCCATGCGGGCATGATGCTGGTGGTATCCACCCTTATGAACATGGTTGGCAGCGGCGCCAGACCCTTCGTGCTGGTGATCGGCAACGCCTTTGTTATGGTCATGGAGGGCATGATAGTAGCCATTCAGATAATAAGGCTGGAATTCTATGAGATCTTCTCAAGGTTCTACAGCGGAAACGGCAAGCCCTTTGAGCCGGTAAAGGCCGGCTTCTCAACTGAGATAGAATAATTGGAGGTATATAAAAATGTTAGTATTGTTTCTTTTACCCCTTGCGGCTGTTGCACTGCTGTGCGCACCCTTTCTTATGGCAGCAAAAAGAGTAAAGGCCGGCAAGAGCGCCAAGCCTGCATTCATCGGCAACCTTTCTATTTTCGGAGGCACTATGCTCACCGGGCTTATCCTTTCAGTGGGCAGGGTGGTAGCCTTTGCCGCTGACGAGGGCAGCGCCAAGGCAGCTGTCTCCACAGGCACAGGCCTCGGCTATATCGCAGCTGCACTGGCAGTAGGCCTTAGCTGCGTAGGCTCCGGCATCGCTGTTGCAGCCGGTGCTCCGGCAGCTATCGGTGCCACCTCTGAGGACCCTAAGAACTTTGTTAAGGCTCTTATCTTCGTCGTTCTCGGTGAAGGTATCGCCCTTTACGGCCTGCTCATTTCCATACTTATAGTAAACAATCTGGGCTAAGGCAATGAAATTCTTTCTGATAAGCGATAATATAGATACCCAGATGGGTATGCGCCTGAGCGGTATAGAAGGGGTGGTAGTCCATACCCCGGAGGCCACTGAAAAGGCGCTGGACGACGCAATGGCTATGGAGGACGTGGGAGTTATCCTTATGACGGACCACGCCGTAAAGCAGTGCCGGGAAAGGGTGTATGAGTATAAGCTCACCCGCCGGCAGCCCTTGATCGTCGAGATACCCGACCGCCATGCGTCCTCCGGCATCTCCGAAACGATAGCCGAGTATCTGCAGACTGCGGTGGGGATAAAGCTTTAAAAAATATCCGTTGAAAAGAGGGTGTGCAGGCTATGACTGATGAGGCTTTAAAGCTGCAGAGATTCAAGGAGGCAGTCAGCGCCGATATAGAGGAGCAGGTTAGTCAGATACTTGACGAAGCCCAGGCTGAATGTGACCGCATGATGAGCATGACAAGGCATACTGTGACGGCCTCCGAGGAGAAGAGCCGTCAGAGGCTGAGGCAGGAGGCAGAGCTGGACTATACGAGAAAGCTTTCCACTGCAAGGCTTGAAGCTCAGAGAAGCGTGCTGGTAAAGCGTGAGCAGCTGGCAGATAAGGTCTTTGACAGGGTGCGGGAGAAGCTCTCTGCTTTCAGGAGCAGTGAGGGGTATCTCAAATATCTTGAGGGCGCTGTGAAAAAGTGCCGGGAGAGGTTCCCGGATAAAAAGCCGCTTCTGAAGCTGGCTCCGGAGGATATGAAATACGCCGGTAAGCTGGGCCTTGAGGCCGCTGAGGACAGAAACATAGTCCTCGGCGGAGTGACAGTCGGCTTTGAGGGGCTGGGCGCTGTGATCGACTGCACCTTTGATTCAATGCTTGAAAATGAACGGGCAGAGTTCTGCAACAACAAGGAGCTCTCTGCCCTTTGAGGATACGGAGTAATGATATGGATAAGATCTATTCTATAAACGGGCCGGTAGTCAAGGTCAGACGGAGCCGCAGCTTTTCCATGATGGAAATGGTCTATGTGGGGAACAAGCGGCTCATCTCCGAGGTGATCGGGGTGAACAGTGATTTCACGACTATCCAGGTCTATGAGGGCACCACCGGGCTCATGCCCGGAGAGCCTGTCGTGGGCACGGGTGCTGCTATGTCGGCAGTGCTGGGGCCGGGGATAATCACAAATATCTTTGACGGGATAGAGCGCCCCCTGAGAAGCCTTGCGGAGCTGACAGGCGCTTTTATCGGCGACGGTGCAGAGGTATCTGCGCTGGACACTGAAAAGAAATACAGCGTCACCCTGAAGGTCAAAGCAGGGGACAAACTGTCTGCCGGGGAGATCTATGCTGTCTGCCCGGAGACTGCTGTTATAGAGCACAGATGTATGCTCTCGCCCCTCTCTAAGGGCGGTGAGGTGATCTGGGCCGCAGAGAACGGAGACTACACTGTAAATGACGTGGTCTGCAAAATAAAGACCTCTCAGGGGCAGGTGGAGGAGCTTACCCTCTGCCAGCGCTGGCCTATCAGGACCCCACGCCCCTTCGCCGAGAGACTGCCTATAGACCGCCCCCTCATCACCGGGCAGAGGGTCATCGACACTATCGCCCCCATAGCCAAGGGCGGAACAGCTGCCATACCCGGCGGCTTCGGCACCGGAAAGACTATGACCCAGCATCAGCTTGCCAAGTGGTGTGATGCGGATATTATCGTATACATCGGCTGCGGTGAGCGGGGAAATGAGATGACACAGGTGCTGGAGGAATTCTCCGAGCTTATCGACCCCCGCACCAACCGCCCCCTGACTGACAGAACAGTGCTTATCGCCAACACATCAAATATGCCGGTCTCTGCCCGTGAAGCGTCTATCTACACAGGCATCACCCTTGCGGAGTATTACCGGGATATGGGCTATCACATCGCTATCATGGCGGATTCCACCTCCCGCTGGGCAGAGGCGCTGCGGGAGCTTTCGGGCCGTCTGGAGGAAATGCCCGCCGAGGAGGGCTTCCCCGCCTACCTGCCCTCAAGGATATCTGAATTCTATGAGCGTGCGGGATATGTAAAGACCCTTTCCGGCAGCGAGGGCTCTGTGTCGATAATCGGTGCAGTGTCTCCCCAGGGAAGCGATTTCTCCGAGCCGGTGACTCAGAACACCAAGAGATTCGTCAGATGCTTCTGGGCGCTGGATAAGAGCCTGGCCTATGCAAGGCACTACCCCGCCATAAACTGGACCTCCAGCTATTCCGAGTATACCGACGATCTGGCAGATTATTACAGAAAAAATGTGGCTGCTGACTTTATGGAGGTCAGGCAGCAGATCTCAAATATACTTGTTGAGGAAAACACCCTTATGGAGATAGTCAAGCTCATGGGTGCGGACGTTCTGCCGGAGGATCAGAAGCTGCTCATAGAAACAGCAAGAGCTGTCAGAGTGGGCTTCCTGCAGCAGAACGCCTACCACAAGGACGATACCTATGTGCCGCTGGATAAGCAGTACAGAATGATGAAGCTTATCCTGCAATTCTACGGGCTGGGCAAGGCCGCCCTTGCAGAGGGAGCAGCAGTGGGCAGCATCACCGGCACCGGCTGGATAGAGAGCCTTATAAAAATGAAATATGACATTCCCAACGACAAGCCGGAAATGTTTGAGGAATACAGCGAGAAGATGCAGGCTGATTTTGCAGCCCTTTCGGGAGGTGTGACGGTTGGAGCTTAAATACATCGGCCTTGACGAGATCAACGGCCCGCTGGTGGCGCTTCAGGGCGTCAGCGGTATCGGCTATGACGAAATGGCAGAGCTTCGCCTGTCAGACGGCAGCAAGCGTCTCGGGCGAGTGGTGGAGGTCTCGGAGGACAGAGCAGTGCTTCAGGTCTTTGAGGGCACCAAGGGGCTTTCCCTTGGCAATACCACCACCAGATTCGAGGGCAAGCCAATGGAGCTGCCCCTCTCAAAGGAAATGCTGGGGCGTATCTTCTCAGGGGCCGGCAAGCCTATCGACGGCCTTGGTGACATCTACCCCGAAAAGTACGCCGACATCAACGGCAAGCCCCTGAACCCTGTCTCCCGTGAATATCCGAGAAACTATATCAACACCGGCATTTCCTCCATAGATGCGCTTATGACGCTTATCCGAGGGCAGAAGCTGCCGATATTCTCCGGCTCCGGCCTTTCGCATAACAAGCTGGCGGTGCAGATAGTCCGTCAGGCAAAGATCGCAGAGGAAAGCGGTCAGGATTTTGCTATAGTGTTCGGCGCAATGGGCGTCAAGAACGACGTGGCGGATTATTTCAAGCGCTCCTTTGAGGAGACCGGCTCGCTGCAAAGGGTAGTTATGTTCATGAATATGTCCAACGACCCGATCATCGAGCGTATACTCACCCCCCGCTGTGCGCTGACCTGTGCGGAGTATCTGGCCTTTGAGCACGATATGCACATTCTTGTTATCCTGACGGATATGACCGCCTACGCAGAGGCGCTGAGAGAGTTCTCCTCCTCCAAGGGAGAGATACCCGCAAGAAAGGGCTACCCCGGATATTTGTATTCTGACTTAGCGTCGCTTTATGAGAGAGCGGGTGTAGTCAAGGGCTCAAAGGGCTCGGTGACACAGATACCTATTCTGACAATGCCCAACGATGACATCACCCACCCTGTTCCCGACCTGACAGGATATATCACAGAGGGGCAGATAGTGCTTGACAGAAACCTTGACCAGACGGGAGTATACCCGGCGGTATCGGTGCTGCCCAGCCTTTCAAGACTTATGAAGGACGGCATCGGTGAGGGCTACACCAGAGAGGATCACCAGATGTGCGCAAACCAGCTCTTCGCCGCCTACGCAAAGGTGTCCGACGCAAGGAGTTTGGCATCGGTCATCGGTGAGGAGGAGCTTTCCGCTGCGGACAAGAGCTATCTGCGGTTCGGCAGGCTTTTCGAGAAGCATTTTATAGATCAGGGCTTTGAGGTGAACAGGACCATAGAGCAGACCCTTGACCTTGGCTGGCAGCTGCTGTCTACGCTCCCCAAATCGGAGCTGGACAGAGTAGACGACGAGCATATCGGGAAATTCTATGACCCCGAGGACGCAAAGATAAGGTTTTCAATCGACAGTTGATAGGAAGCGCTACGCTCAGAAGCGCTGGCGCTAAGTGAATAAAGGATAAAGAATAAAGAATAGTGAATAATGGGGTTTACGCTCCCCGCTTTGTGCTGAATTGAAAGACTGGCGCACGCTCATTTGTGGGCTGGGCGCACGCTCATAGTTTTGATGTGTATTGAAAGACTTGTGCCCGCTCCGTTTGCGGGGGCTTTCCGGTCGCCCCCGCACCCCTTCGGGGTTGCATCTTTTGGGGGTAGATATGCTGTAAAGAATGCTCTTTGGCTTGGTTGTACGCTCACGGCTTTAGTTTGATTGGAAAGACTGGCGCACGCTCCTTTGTGGGGGCTTTCCGGTCGCCCCCACACCCCTTCGGATACACAATGTTTCGGGTGGGAAGGCTTTCGGAAGATACAAGCAGCAAC
>CADBTF010000249.1 GCA_902797485.1 uncultured Ruminococcus sp.
TTTCAGCTGGAAGCTTGTTTCCGGCTGCTCGCACATGAGCACTAAAATATAGTCGCAGGCCGGTGAGAATACGATAGCTGCATCATGTGTAACATCATAGGTGTCGCCGGTCTTGTTGGCGAACCTTGTGTTGTATGGCAGCCCGAAGGGTATCTTGCTCGTCCACTTCTGCTGCTCAAGGATCTTCAGCATACGCTCAGATGCAGAGCTGTTCACGCATTCGCCCCGGTAGATCATCTCCATAGCGTGCCCAACGTCCATAACGCAGGTGCAGTTCCTCTTGGGCTGAGTTTCAAGCCCCTCGTAGTTCGTAGAGGGCTGCAGCCCGTGGTACTGCCAGGTGTTCGGCAGACCGTTTTTGTGGCACCACTCGTTGATATAGGTCTTGCCCATTGCCCATACGATCTCGTTGAAGGACTGATTGTTGCTGCCGGCAGCCATGTTGAATATTGTTGCATAAAGCTCGTCCTCATTCAGCTTGCCCTCCTCTATCTGCTGGTAGCAGGCACAAAGGGCAAAGAGCTTTATCATCGAAGCAGGGTAAAGAGAATGGTTGTTGATCTCAAACCAGTCGCCGGTCTTTAAGTTCTTCACATAGCAGGACCACTCACCGGGGAATTCACCCAAAGCATTTGTGACCTGCTCTTTAAGGCTTTTAAGTGCATTTACATGGGTCTCGTCGGATTCGTATGGGGTGAAAACGTCCCCGTTCACGTCCTGCGGCTGCCCTGCGGCAGCGGGAGTGTTGTTTATCAAAGAGACCTCCGCCGGAGCAGCTTCTGAGGAGGTGCTGTCAGCAGCAGAACTGTCTGCCTGACTTGCAGCAGCAGGTTCAGCGGCGCTGCTGTCTGCAGCATCACCGGAGGAAGCGTCAGCGCTGACTGCCGGTTTGTTATCTGGGACTGGATCGCTTTTGGTAATATAGTTTGGAGCGGGGATAAGCTCTGATATAAACAGCAGCATAAAAAGCGTCAGCACGCAAGCAAGCATACGGAAATACATTTTTCCAAGCTTCTGCTCAAGTCTTTCCTTCATTTCGCAAAGCACAATGACAATCATTTCGAGAATGTCTTTCAGCTTCTGCAAGTTCTCCTCAGCCCCTTTCTGTAAGTTCTCATACATTATTTATTATACATCAATCAAGCTCGCAGGTCAATATAATATTTTGATAAAAGTATTATATGTGAACTACAGTAAAATTGGGCGAAATATCAATTGTACCCCAAAATGGTGCAGCTTTCCAAAAAAAGGCGTTGATCTGATTTTAGTTATAGTATGCTCAAAATATGACATAATAGTAAATGTGTATAGAAATGTCATAATTAGTATACTTTTATTTTATGCAAATACCATTGACTATTTTATAGAGATATGTTATGATAAATTATAGTGAGATATATTGTGCTCATGGCGTGCTCAGGCACTATATGTTGTATATGATGTGAAAGGGTTGATCGGAATGTTTGGTGAATTTATGCCCGAATGGGAGGGCTTCACCCCAGGCAGATGGAGCAAGACTCAGGTTGATCTGAGAGACTTTATACAGAAAAACTATACCCCCTATTACGGTGACGACAGCTTCCTCGCCCCGGCGACTGATGCCACCAAAAAGCTCTGGGCTCAGGTCATGGAGCTTTCCCGCAAGGAAAGAGAAGCCGGCGGTGTGCTGGATATGGATACGGATATAGTCTCCACTATCACCTCCCACCCGGCAGGCTATCTGGATAAGGACCTTGAAAAGATCGTCGGCCTCCAGACAGACAAGCCCTTCAAGCGCTCCCTGCAGCCCTTCGGCGGCATAAGAATGGCCCAGAACGCCTGCACACAGAACGGCTACACCGTTTCTCCGAAGATAGTCAAGATCTTCACAGAATACAGAAAGACCCACAATCAGGGCGTTTTCGATGTTTATACTCCCGAAATGCGCCTTGCAAGAAAATCAGCCATCATCACCGGCCTGCCTGACGCCTACGGCCGCGGCAGGATCATCGGTGATTACAGACGTGTGGCTCTCTACGGCATTGACCTGCTGATCGAAGACAAAAAGCATCAGCTTGCCACCTCCCTCGTCAGAATGACCTCCAAGAACATCAGGCTCCGTGAGGAGCTGGCAGAGCAGGTAAGAGCTCTGGAACAGCTCAAGGAGCTGGGCAAGATCTACGGCTTTGATATTTCCCGCCCCGCCAAAAATGCACAGCAGGCAGTGCAGTGGCTCTATTTCGGCTACCTTGCCGCAGTCAAGGAGCAGAACGGCGCAGCTATGTCTCTCGGACGCACCTCAACCTTCCTTGACATCTATATCCAGCGTGACCTTGAAAAGAAGCTCATCACCGAGCAGGAGGCTCAGGAGCTTATCGACCATTTCATCATGAAGCTTCGCCTTGTCAAGTTCGCCCGCACCCCTGAATATAACCAGCTCTTCTCCGGCGACCCAACATGGGTCACTGAATCAATAGGCGGCGTCGGCATCGACGGCACTCCTATGGTGACTAAGAACTCATTCCGCTATCTCCATACCCTTGATAATCTCGGAACCGCCCCGGAGCCTAACATGACTGTCCTCTGGAGTTCTAAGCTTCCGCCGGAGTTCAAGCGCTACTGCGCAAAAATGTCTATCAAGACCTCATCTATCCAGTATGAGAACGACGACCTTATGCGTGAGACCCACGGCGACGACTACGCTATCGCCTGCTGTGTTTCTTCCATGCGTGTGGGCAAGGAAATGCAGTTCTTCGGCGCAAGAGCCAATCTGGCAAAGTGCCTGCTCTATGCTATCAACGGCGGTATCGACGAGAGGCTGAAAATACAGGTCGGCCCTAAATACAGGCGTGTCCGCGGGGAGTACCTGGACTATAACGACGTTATGGAAAAGTATGATGATATGATGGAGTGGCTGGCAGAGCTCTATGTGAACACCCTCAATATCATTCACTATATGCACGATAAATACTGCTACGAAAAGATACAGATGGCTCTCCATGACAGAGATGTAAAGCGCTATTTCGCCACCGGTATCGCAGGGCTTTCGGTAGTTGCTGATTCCCTTTCAGCTATCAAGTATGCCAAGGTGCGCTGCATCAGAGATGACGACGGTGTGGTAGTTGATTATCAGGTGGAGGGCGATTTCCCGAAATACGGCAATAATGACGACAGAGTTGACAGCATAGCCGTTGATATTGTGACCCGCTTTATGAATAAGATCAGAAAACACCACACCTACCGTGACAGCGTTCCTACCATGTCTATCCTGACTATCACCTCTAACGTGGTCTACGGCAAAAAGACAGGCTCTACTCCTGACGGCAGAAAAATGGGCGTTCCCCTTGCACCGGGAGCCAACCCCATGCACGGCCGTGACGAACACGGCGCACTGGCCTCACTCTCCTCAGTGGCTAAGCTGCCCTGGAGAAATGCTCAGGACGGCATCTCCAATACCTTCTCTATCGTTCCCGATGCTTTGGGCAAGGACCAGCAGGTGTTTGTGGGAGATCTGGATATCGAGTCTATTGCAGAGGAGCTTGATAAATAATGGGAATGCTTGTTACCAGAGACGATGAGGAAGGCGAGCTGGACGAGCTTGTCTCTATGATCGACCGGCTCATGGAGCAGGGAAGCGGTCACCTCACCATCGACATCGACGAAAACGAAAACGGCATAAAAGTAAACAGATACAGCACCACCGAATGCGGCGGCAAGCCCGGGGCCTGCGCACAGCCCACGGAGCTTGCTGATGACGAGGATTAAGGAGGATAACTATGGCTAATACGATCCCTAATGATAAACAGGTAGATAACCTTGTGGAGCTGCTTGACGGCTATGTAGCCAAGGGCGGCCATCACCTGAATGTGAATGTGTTCACCCGTGAGACACTGCTGGACGCACAGGCTCACCCGGAGAAATATCCCCAGCTGACTGTCCGTGTTTCCGGCTATGCAGTGAATTTTGTCAAGCTCACCAAGGAGCAGCAGGACGACGTTATATCCCGTACCTTCCACGATAAGATCTGATGTTTCCGGAGCTGCTGCACACGCAGCTCAGATCTGCCTGACCGGAGGTATGCTCTATGAAAAACAAGCTGAAAAATCTGACTCTGCCGCAGCTGCTTATGTGGCTCTCTTGTGCCGCAGGGGTCGGTCTGCTCATCTACAGCCTTGTGCATATCTCTTTGCGCCTGCCGGAGCTTGACAGCTTTGATGAAAGCAGCTCCCGCTGGCTGAAGCTTGGTTATATCGAATGGTATCACCTTGACCTCATTGAGCGGGAATTCATTTATTTCAGCTATGTCCCGCTGGTGTCGGCAGTGCTGGGTATGCTTATGATGTGCATTTTCAAAATGCGAAAGGCCGCCGCACTCTGGGCGGTCTCAGCTCCGCTTTCATTACTGCTTTTCACTGTCACTCAAAGGGGCCTTTTCGACGAAAGCTCCTATATTACACATATGATAACTGCCGTCAATTTTATGACGATTGCCGCTGTGCTGCTGGTGATCTATATTATCACAAGCGAAAGGCTGCTGGGTGCTGCGGCACTGCTCATGTCTGTCGCTTCGGAGTTTTATCTGATACGCTTCGGCATCGGAGAGCTGAGCGTCCGGCGCAGTGAAAGCATGGGCTGGTGGTATGCCGGTTTCTTTACCGTGCTGACGCTGCTCTGTCTTTCCTATTGTAAGCCGCCCCTGCATCAGGAGCAGGAGACTGCTTAGCTTTTACCTGTTCTGTTACAGCATCTGCTGATGTGTTCATTTCGGCGTCCTCACCCTGAAA
>CADBTF010000250.1 GCA_902797485.1 uncultured Ruminococcus sp.
AAGCGGCATAAACGAAGATTTGAAAATTCAACCAAAAGTTCTCTTTATATACAGCTCACGGTCGCCGGTTCGAGTCCGGCTACCAGCTCCAGCAGTGGCGTGCCCCTGCACCAATGCCGCCTTTTGCAGGATTGCAGAGGGCGGTAGTTTTGTTTAACGGCGGGGACATTACTTTACCGAAGGATTTTCATTTTTGACACAACATAGGTACGACCCCGCCGACCGGCGATCTATCCTACCGCACAAATGATGTGTCGGCGGCATTGCGCCGTCCGCGCCAGGACCCGGTTCGAGTCCGGCTGCCAGCTCCAGCGGTATTCCCTGTACACTCTTCCTTTGGAGTGTACGGGGATTTTTGTTCACAGCTTCTCTCTTGCAGATCATGCAGAAATGTGCTATAATACAGAAAACAAAATATGAGGTGATGATAATGGCTGAAAGACCTGCATGGCTTGACGATGCAGTTTTCTATGAGATATACCCTCAGTCCTTTAATGACACTGACGGTGACGGTATCGGCAATATCAGGGGCATAACAGAAAAGCTCCCGTACATCAGGGAGCTGGGCTGTACTGCGATCTGGATAAACCCCTGCTTTGATTCCCCCTTCGGTGATGCGGGCTATGATGTTTCCGATTATTACCGAGTCGCCCCACGCTACGGTACTAATGAGGACCTTTCCGAGCTTTTCCGGCAGGCTCATGAGCTGGGTATCCATGTGCTTTTAGACCTTGTTCCCGGGCATACCTCATGGGAGCACCCATGGTTCAGGGAGAGCATGAAGGCAGAGCGCAATGAGTTTACAGACCGCTATATCTGGACAGACAGCGTTTGGGAGGAACCCGCCGGCTACGGCTCCCTGCGGGGCATATCCGACAGAGACGGCAGCTGCGCCGTGAATTTCTTTACCCACCAGCCGGCCCTGAATTACGGCTTTTACAAGCCTGACCGCCCATGGCAGCAGCCAATGGATTCGCCGGGGGCTGTTTCCACAAGAGAGGCCATGAAGGACGTTATGCGTTTCTGGCTCTCCCGGGGCTGCGACGGTTTCAGAGTTGATATGGCAGGCTCCCTTGTGAAGAACGACGAGGACTGCAAGGGAACTATCGCTCTCTGGCAGGATATCCGGGCCTTCCTTGATGAGGAATACCCGCAGGCTGCTATGGTCTCAGAGTGGGGGGAGCCCTGCCAGAGCCTTGCAGGTGGCTTCCACATGGATTTCCTGCTGCATTTTGGCCCCTCACACTATAACGACCTGTTCAGGAATGAAAAGCCCTTTTTCATGGGAGAGGGAGATGCCTCCGGGTTTGTGTCCAAATATATGGACAGCTATGAGCGCTCACAGCGCAGGGGGCTTATCTGCATACCCTCCGGCAACCACGATATGGACAGGCTTGCCCGGCACATAAAGGGAGACCGCCTCAGACTTGCATTTGCTTTTTTGCTCTCTATGCCCGGAGCGCCCTATATCTACTACGGTGATGAGATAGGTATGAACTATGTTGAGGGGCTGACCTCCGTTGAGGGCGGCTACGGCAGGACGGGCTCCCGCTCTCCCATGCAGTGGGACAGCTCTTTGAATGCCGGCTTTTCAACAGCCCCGGCTGATAAGCTCTATATCCCCCTTGACCCCTCTCCCGACAGGCCGACGGCAGAGGCTCAGCTCAAAGATACCGCCTCTCTGCGCAGTGAGGTCAAAAGGCTGATAGCTGTACGGCAGGCTCATAAGGCTCTGCAAAGCCTTGGAGACATTGAGTTTATCTGTGACGGCGCACCCGGAACGCCCCTTGCATACATCAGAAGCTTTGAGGGTGAGAAGATACTGGCAGTCATAAACCCTGCTGATGCCTCTTATGAGCTGACCCTTGACAGAGCGCTCTCAGAGGTGATATACTCCTTTGGCGGAGAGCCCCTCCTGACAGAAAGCGGCTGCCTTATCCCCGGAGTATCAGCGGCATTCTTCACCTTGAAATAAACGATAAGCCCTCAGAGATGCAGCTGCTTCTGAGGGCTTTGTTCTGCCTTGAAAAGGGCAGAACACAAAAATGAGGGCGCCCGCAGACGTCCTCACAGAGCACATATAAAAACGCATACCGATAGCATGCACAGCCTTATGCTTTTTTGGATATGGCGTTGCGGATAGCACGAAGCTCGTCCGGTTTCAGCTCCCGGTATTCACCCGGTTTCAGCATACCAAGCTTCAAGGGCCCGATAGCTGTTCTTTTCAGCCTTGCGACCTCCAGCCCTACAGCTTCGCACATTTTTCTGATCTGGCGGTTGCGGCCCTCATGGATAGTTATTTGCAGCACCACACGCCCCTGCTCCTTGCTCAGCACCAAAACAGTTGCCGGCTCTGTCCTGCGGCCGTCAATCTCAACGCCCTCTGAGAGCATGACCAGCTGATCGTCGCTGATGTCCGGCCTGACAGTGACTCTGTATATCTTTGAGATGTGGCGGGAGGGGTGCATTATATCATTGGCGAAGGTGCCGTCGTTGGTGAAGAGCAGCAGCCCCTCTGAGTTTCTGTCCAGCCTGCCTACAGGGTAGACACGCTCCGGCAGAGCTGAGAGCAGCTCATTTACTGATTTTCTGTCAAGCTCGTCCTTCATGGTAGTCACATAGCCACGGGGCTTGTGGAGCATAATGTAATAGAGGCGGCGCTTTTTTATCTTAGCTATCTGTGTGCCGTCGATAGTGATGAGGTCCTTATCAGGGGTGGCCTTATCTCCGAGGGTGCAGGGGCGGCCGTTCACCATAACACGGCCTGCAGCGATCAGGTCCTCTGCCTTCCGGCGTGAGCAGTAGCCGCTGTCGGCGATAAGCTTTTGTATTCTGATCTTTTCCATATGTATCTCCTTTTTGGTTCTGTCATTAGTCATGGCATAGCTGCCTGATATATGTATGCGCCCCGGAGCGTTTTTCATAATAACGTCCAAGGCACATTGCCGTGCTGTTTAACCATTCCCCACCGTACTGACAGGGAGCCTTGCTATCAGCAGCCCGTCCAGATAGAAGCGTGTTTCGCCGACTGTCTGCCCCGCTTCGGCGGAGTAGAGAAAGGGCTTGATAAGGGTCACGCGCTGCAGGCGGGGCAGGGCAGTCTCCGGAAGCAGGAGCTTATCTGTCTCTCCCTCTGCAAGAGCATATCCTTCTGCTGCTGCCAGCGGTATCCTG
>CADBTF010000251.1 GCA_902797485.1 uncultured Ruminococcus sp.
CGTCAGAAAATTGTGCATTAAAAACTATTAAGGACGCAGAATAAATAAACCTTAGCCAAACCCGCAAAGGCGGAATAATTGTGCATTGTGCATTGTGCATTGTGCATTGCACAATGCACAACCGAATTGAGATATATCCAAAAGCTCCCGGTGCCGGCGAATGTCAGCACTGGGAGCTATATTTTATGGAGTTATTGTGCAGGGCCTCCGTAGGGGGGCAGCTGCGCTTCGGAGCCTTTGAGCTTTGGCTTCTCAAAGATATATGTAAATACCGAAGCTGTCAGGAGCAGGCCTCCTGCAAGCTGGTAGACTAAAAGCAGCCGGTTGGTGCTGCCGTAGATCTCCACCACACCTGCGGCAATGCTGCCAAGGGCAAGGGTGGCAGAGGCGGAATTGAACAGGTTCAGAAACCTGCGGGCAGGCGGGCGGCTGCTCAATGCCATAAGCACCAGCACAAGGCCTGCCGCCAGCGGGAACATAAAGGCATAGAGCATATAATAGGAATAGACCTCATGGCTGAAATGCTCATATATCATGCCGAACACTCCGCAGAAAAGCGCTGCGCCCAGCTCACCTGCTGCGTGCCGGAGCACACGTCTGCGGGGGGCATCAGTAACCGATGTATACAATGTCGCTCACGCTCCTTTCTTTGATGCTGCTGCCGGAGGTGGTGGGGTTGTTGATCACCTGACCGTCATAGTACATGGTGGAGGAACCGCCGCCGTCAAGGTTATAGGCCTGCTGTGCTCCCAGCGACTTCATAAACTGTGCCAGCTCTGAAAGGCTAAGGCCCTCGCTTTCGTCGGTGCGGCCGTCAGAGACCACAAATATGTAATGCAGGTCGTCTATGATGCCGATAGCTGTTCTGGGGTTGCTGGCCTTGGCCCGGCCCACCTCTTCACCTTCATTGACGGCTATCTCGCCGTCGATGACCAGCCCCGGTCCGAAGGAAAATGCCTGCCATACGCCTTCGTCTATAAGCTGCTGTGCAGATTTGTCGGTGCCGTTTATTATCTCAATGTGACCGTCGGCATAGATGCACATGATCTCGGTGTCCTTAGCTGCTGTGTCACGGTAGAGGACGCCGTTGCGGATAACGATGCCGCTCTCACGGGCACCGTAGTAATCGCCGTTGACCGCAAGGATAGCTCCGTTGGCCTGAGCGGTGGCTGAGGTCTTGGCGGTGACGTTTTTGCCGTAGGTGTCCTTGGCAAAGGCGGTTTTCAGGTACTGTGCGGAGCTCAGCCGCACATCTGCCACATAGATCACAGTGCCGTTTTGGT
This sequence comes from uncultured Ruminococcus sp., assembly GCA_902797485.1. GTDB lineage: Bacteria > Bacillota > Clostridia > Oscillospirales > Ruminococcaceae > FB2012. Next base: position 1,284 of record CADBTF010000251.1, read on the forward strand.
TATACTCCTGCATGGTGACGCTGATGTTCTCATCAGAGTAGCCTGCCTCTCCGGAGGCCGGGGCTGTGCTCTGCTGCTCTGAGGAGGAGGCTTCCTCCCTGCTGCTGTCTGTATCAGTGCCGGTGCTGCGGCTGTGCCTGCCGGCAGACCTGGCAGGATCGCTGGTTTTGGTGGAGCCTCTGGTGTCGAGCTGCTCCTGCTTGGAGGCCTGACTGCTGCTCTCCGATGAGGTGTCAGAGGAAGTGTCAAGAGACTTTTGCTCAATGCCCTCGAAGATAGAATAGTTAGCCTCCCCTGCCGAGGTGTCCTCCGCCTTGGGCAGCACGAAGGTATCCAGCATGACATAGCCTGTGAACCCCGCCAGCAGCGCCCCGTAGCAGAGGGCGTATGCAAAGGGGTGCTTTTGTTTTTTAAGCTTCATTTGCACTACCCTCCTTTGACTTGAAGATAACAGTTTTCTGAACTGTCCAGCTGACTGCGAACATGGCCATTTCGGTTATTATCTTGGCTGCATACTGCCCCAGCGGGGTGAAGGTCACCAGCAGCTTGAGCATCAAGGTGTTGCACACCAGTATGAACAGCGCCAGAGCGAAATACTGCGCCGCCGATCTGGTAACATTCTTGCGGCTGTTGAACACCAGCCTGCGGTTCATTTCAAAGTTGGCGGAGGCGGAGATCACCCTTGCGGAGATATTTGAGAGCACCACCGAGCCGGTGAGCAGTGAGAAAAGGCAGAAGAGCAGATAATCCAGGCCGAAGCTCAGAAGTGATGAGGCAGAGAATTTCAGTATCTCCTTATAGATTCGGGCGGAATCTCCCACCGGGCGGAAATGTGAGGAAGAATTATTGTCTATGTAAATCGTCTCGATAGGCACCTCTCTGATCTGGAGGCCCTGTCTGGCGTACTCCATGAGCACGTTCATTTCGTACTCGTATCTGTCGCCGGAGATCTCTGTCATTCGGCTGATGTGCCGGTCAGAGAAGGCTCTCAGGCCCGTCTGTGTGTCGCTGACATCAAGGCCGGAGGCGGCACGGAAAACTGTCCGTGTTATCTTGTTCCCGAACATACTCTTTTTCGGCACCTTTACATTTTCTCCGCTGAAGCTCCTGCACCCCAGCACCAGCGCTGACAGGCATCTCTCTGCCATAGCGCTGACCTTCAGGGCATCTTCGATGCTGTGCTGGCCGTCGGCATCAAGGGTGACGACGGTATAGGGGGCGTCAAAGGTGCGCTGTATGAATCTAAGGCCGGTTTTAAGTGCGGCGCCCTTTCCCTTATTTTCTCTGTGGGCAAGGACCACCGAATCATAGGTGCAGTCCTCAAAGATAGTTCCGAAGCCGCTGCCGCTGCCGTCGTCCACCACTACCACTGAGAACCCTCTGCGGCTGAGCCCTCTGACCAGCTCTGTAAGCTTACCGCTGGGCATATAGGCAGGTATCAATGCGATGCGTTTTGTTGTTGTATCCATAAGATCAGGCTCCTTTCATAAGTCTCAGGTCTTTCCTTTGAATATCATTATAGAGCCTTTAGTTTAAAACTACCTTAATGCCTGACATCTTTATGTGGCATATTCCTCCGGGCTTGCGAATATACTGTTTTAGCAAGGCAAATATCTTTACGGGAGGTCATTTATATGTCTGCACAAGAGCTGCGTGTTTCAAAGCAAACACTTATTCAAACCAAGACTGCGCTTGATACCTCATTTGAGCAAGCCGTCGAGAAGGATTTCGTGCTGCCGGATTACTGCCCCGATGTGTTTCGCATACTGAAATGCAGGGTCTGCCCGCACGTTACCTCACAAAGCATAAACGGTGATAAGCTGACCGTTGACACAGAGGCAGAGATAAAGGTCATGTACCTGAGCGAAAACAGCAGCCGCATAAGCCTGCTGGAGCATAAGCTCTCCTTCACCAAGACCCTTGATCTGGGCAGCTGCACAGCGCCTATAATCACCGCCTCTGCTGCGCTGGACTATGTGAACTGCCGGGTAGTGAACCAGCGGAGAGTTGACATCAGGGGGGCCTTTACAGTCAAGGTAAAAGTCGAGGGCGAGAGCCGCATGGGGTTTGTCACTGCCGCAGAGGGAGCGGGTATACAGCTCAGAAAGGCACCCGCAGTCTACCCCGCAGAGCGGCTGACTGCTTCAAAGCGCATAACCGTCATTGAGGAGCTGGAGCTGGGTGGTGCCAAGCCGCCCATCGGCGCAGTGCTCAGGACCGATTGCAGGATAGAGCCGGGTGAACAGAGAGTGATCCAGGGGAAGCTCATCACCAAGGGAGAGGCCATGATAGACCTGCTCTACACCCCCACAGAGCAATCGGAGGAAATGGCCTGCACCATGCGCTTCGGCCTGCCCTTCAGCCAGATAATCGACATTGAGGGCATTGACGAGAGCTTTACCGTCACTGCGGATATTACCGCCGCAGGCTGCGAGGTGATACCAAGGGCTGACGAGGGCAGCCGTCTGGAATGTGAGCTGGTGCTTCTGATAAGCTGCACTGCTGTAAAGTATGAAAGCTGCGAGGCAGTCACCGACGCCTATTCCACCCTTTATGACTACTCTGCCCAGCAAAGCGGCTTTACCCTCTCAGGTATGCCGAGGGCAGTCTGCGCTGAATTTTCCTCCGGGGGCGCTCTTAAATATCAGGACGGCGAGCTGGGCAGTGTGGCATGCGCCTGCTGTGACTGCGGCAATGTTACTCTGCGGGAGCAGGATGGCAGGAGCATCATCTCCGGAAGCCTTACATTAAGCGCTGTCTGCCGGAACACTCAGGGGGGAGCCGTCTATCTGGAAAACGAGGTGCCCTTTGAGTTCCCTGCGGACTGCCGCTTTGCGGGAGACATCAATATCCAGGTCAAAAGCTGTGGCTACCAGCTTTCGGACAGCTCAACAGTTGAGATCAAGACAGAGCTGACCGTCACCGGCACCGCCTGCGACGGCGAGGGCATTGCTCCCCTTGGGGAGATCACCGTTGACACCGACAAACCGGTGGATAAGAACCCGGCCTATGCCATGAAGCTCTGCTATGTGGAGGCGGGTCAGGAGCTGTGGGAGCTGGCAAAGCGCTGCCGCACCGGCATTGAGGCTATCATAGAAGAAAACGAGCTGCCAGGCGGCAGGACGGAATCGAGCGGCCTGCTGCTGATACCGCTTATTAGCTGAGGGGAGGAAGGGTCATGAAAGCTGACATTTACAAGGACATCTCTGCACGCACAGAGGGGGATATCTACATAGGAGTAGTGGGGCCTGTGAGGACGGGCAAATCCAGCTTTATCAAGCAGTTTATGGAGAGGTTCGTTATCCCGCATATCGAGAGCGACTACCGTAAGGAACGGGCTGTTGACGAGCTGCCCCAGTCTGCCGGCGGGCGGACGATCATGACAACTGAGCCGAAGTTCATTCCGGAGGAGGCTGTGGACATAGCTCTGGAAAACGGCGCTGAAATGAGTGTGCGGCTCATTGACTGCGTGGGGTACATTATCCCAAGTGCTGTGGGGTATATCGAGAATGAGGCCCCTCGAATGGTAATGACGCCCTGGTTCGATGAGGAGGTCCCCTTTAACATGGCTGCCGAGGTAGGCACCCGTAAGGTCATCACCGAGCACTCCACCGTGGGGCTGGTGGTCACCACTGACGGCTCTGTTACCGACCTGCCAAGGGAGGAATATGAGGAATGTGAGGAAAGGGTCATCAGCGAGCTCAAAGCCATTGATAAGCCCTTTGTGGTGCTGCTGAACAGCGTCTACCCGGAAAGCGAGGAGGCAAAGGAGCTGGCAGAGCGTCTGGCGGAGAAATACGGTGCGGCGGTGATCCCGGTGAGCTGTATCGACCTGACCGAGAACGACATTATGAACATCATGGAGCAGCTGCTCTATTCCTTCCCTCTCCGGGAGGTGAGCCTTGCCATGCCATCCTGGATAAATACGCTCAATAAAGAGCACTGGCTGAGGAGAGCGGTATTCGGGCAGATAAAGGAGGACGCCGCAAACCTGAAAAGCCTGCGTGACGTGGCCGCCTTTGCTGATGACATAGGCCGGAGCGAATACATATCCGCAAGCAGAGTAAGCTCCATTGACTTAGGCACCGGCAGTGCAGTGGTCTCCGCAGAGATCGACAGCAGGCTGTTCTACAAGATCATCGGTGAGGCCACAGGCCTTGAGATCGAGAATGAGAGCGAGCTTCTGCCGCAGATACTTGAGCTTGTGAACATGAAAAACAAATACCGCAAGTTCGCCAAGGCCCTTGCGGAGGTGGAGGAGACCGGCTACGGAATAGTTATGCCCTCTTTGGAGGAGCTCACTCTTGAACAGCCGCAGGTGATACGTCAGGGCGGGAAATACGGCATCCGCCTGCGGGCGCAGGCCCCCTCTATACACATGATGCGGGCGAACATCAACACAGAGGTGGCGCCGATAGTCGGCTCCGAAAAGCAGTCGGAGGAACTGATAATGTACATGATGAGCGATTTTGAAAACGCTCCCGAGAAGATCTGGGAATCAAACATTTTCGGAAAGAGCCTCCACGAGCTGGTGAACGAGGGGCTTCACGCAAAGCTATCCAAGCTATCGCCATCTGCCAAGCTGAAGCTGGGCGAGACCATTGAGCGCATGATAAACGAAGGCTGCTCCGGGCTTATCTGCTTCATACTGTAAGCCCCGACAGAACAAAAAAATAAGGCGGACCAATAGCTCTACGGCTGTAGGTCCGCCTTTTTATCATATATCTATTTTGCCGGCCTTCATGACAAGCTGCCTGTCTGCGTAATCTCCGGCTGATGCTTCGTGGGTGACGACCAGCACCGCTGCTCCCTCATGGGCAGTGCTGCGCAGAAAATCAAATACCGCAGCTGTGTTCTCATCGTCAAGATCGCCGGTGGGCTCATCTGCAAAGATGATCTCCGGGCGGCGTATCAAAGCTCTGGCTATCGCCATTCGCCGGAGCTCCCCGCCGGAAAGCTCCGAGGGGCGTACACCCGCAAGGGGCGCTATGTCAAGCTGCTCCATGAGCTTTGCTGCATAAGCTTCAGCGGACTTATCCGGCTTGCCGTACAGAGCGCAGGGCAGCAGGATATTCTCAGAGACTGTCAGGCTGTGGATAGCTGTCTGTCCCTGGGGAATGACACCTATTTTCTCATTTCTGAGCCGGGAAAGCTCCCTGTCCGGCAGGGAGTAAAGGTCCTGCTCACCCAAAAGCACCCGGCCTCTTGTGGGGGGCAGGAGGCCGCTGAGCATATTCAGCAGGGTGGTCTTGCCGCTGCCACTTCGGCCGCTTAGCACTGTCAGGGTGCCGGGGGCCAGCTCTATGTCAGTGTCACTGACTGCCGGAAAACGGTTGGTGCCGCGGCCCTCACGGATAAATTCCTTGGCAATGCCCTCGCCCTTTAGTACCATTAGTTGTCACCTCTCAAGATCACTCCGGTATCCAGCCGGCTTATTCTGTAGGCCGAGACTGCTGCTGTGAGAGCACCTGTCAGCACAGACACCGCCAATGCAGCCGCAGCCAAGGCAGCTGTTTTCCCAGCAGAGGGCAGCAGATAAGGCATGGCAAGCAGCTGCTCTGCGGCCCCTGCAAAGGGCAGCATTATAAACAGCCCAAGGGCTATGCCGATAAGGCTGCCGAACAGCCCCACCGCCAGCGCCTCTGACATTACCGTTCTTGCCAGCAGGCCCCGTGAGGCCCCTATGACCCGCATCACAGCAAATTCCTTCTTGCGCTCGTTGACGCTCATGGTAAATGCCAGCAGGAGTATCACTCCCCCCAGCACCCATACCGCCGCCATAAGGATACCCACTATCCGTGAAACTCCTCCCAGACTGTCACTTACGCCGGAGATCATTTCCTTGGTGCGGACTGCCCTGACCTTTTTATTGTGCAGGTTTGTGTCATTGACTACTTCCTCCGGAGAGCGCTCATCAGAGGTGTTTATCAGCAGGCAGGAGACCACCGCCTCCGGGTCAACGCCCTTGTAGGTGTTAAGGCCCTTGTCTATGGAGGCACGGGTCATTTTCTTGATAGTGTCAAAGCCGGTAAAAACAGTGGTGTCAAAGCTGGTGCCGGTCTTTTCAAGCTTGGCTGCCACCCGGCAGTCTACGCCGTAGAATTGCAGGGTGTCTCCCACAAAGGCGTTAAGGTCATTGCCGATGACAATGTCGTTTTCTTTGAGAGGCTCATTGAAGCTGCGCCTTATCCAGGGCTGGATAGTAAAATCTGTTTCAGGGTCAAAGCCTATGAGCTGCACCGGGATAGAGCAGCAGCCGGAGCTGGTGGAGGCCAGATAAAACTGGGCCGAAAGCTCACCGATGCCCTCAGTCTCACTGACTTGATCCATTACAGATTTGTCCATATAGAAATAGCCGGTGCTCCCTTGCAGGAGGATATTTTCAAAGCTTTTTTTGGTGGTAGCTTCATAGGGCACCACCATTATCTCCGCACCCAAACGGTCCTCCAGAGAGCTGAGGCCGGAGCGCAGGCTGCTGACGATGATAGTTCCCGAAATGACCGTCAGGGCCAGCAGAGCTGTCAGTATCATAAGCACAGCCGTTCTGCCCGGCTTGCCCCGAAGATTTTTCAATGCAAGGCTGTGAAGCATACTTACGCCTTCTCCTTTGCTTTGATCCCTAAAAAGGCAGCTATGGCTGCACACACTGCAATGCCTCCGCAGAGGAGCATCACCGCCGGCCTCATAACAGAATGGCACTGCATATCAGTTTTCATGCAGAGGTTTATAAACACATTCGGGATAAGCATGGTGATGACTGCCTGGGGCACCATAGCCATAGCAAGCCCTGACCTCATCTTCGGGTCTCTCATAAGCACCATAGCCACCGATGTCACGCACAGCACAAGGCTTATGGCGAACACCGCCTGCTCTGCCCAGTGGCAGCTCATGTAGGCGCCGGTATCGGTCATGTGGTCACAAGCGGAAAAGAAGGTCTTTACGCCTATGGTCAGCACCAGTGAAAGTGCTCCTGAAAGTATACCAAAAATAGTTTGCAGCTTTTTCATAGTTTCCTCCGATCATTATCTGCCGGCGCTGTAGCTCTCTGAGGCAGGCGGGCAGGTGTTTAAAAAACTCTCTGTCAGAAATTTATCGTCCTTCCGGTGGCCGGGCATATCAGCGGCTGATCTCAGAAAGTAATCCTCGCTGCCGATCTGATCGTCCCAGGTGATGTCCAGCTCATAGTATCTGCCGCCGATGCCGACTAAATCCCAGGCATGGTATTCCTGCCTGCCGTCCTCATAGGTGACTGTGCCGGTGACTACACGTGCCGGCAGACCGCACTCCCTGAACAGCCGGTAGGCCGCCACTGCATACCCCTGACAAACCGCCTTGTGCTGGATAAGCGCTGCATAGGCCGTCGCCTTCAGGCTGTTGGAGCCGCTTTTGGCAGCCGCTTTGTCGTAGTCCACATTCTCTTTCAGATACTCATAGACTGCTCTGACACGCTCATATTCACTGCCGGTCATATTCCCGGCTATCTCCCTGACTGCTTCTGTCACCTGCTGCTCCTGCTTTTGGGTGGTGTAGTAGTCGGGCTTTATAGTCAGGAAATAGTCATAGCTGCCGCTGCTGGCAGTGCGTCCGTATTGAAGATGATAGCCGCCGTACTGCTGCCTGAGATAATCCCCCTGAGTGGGAGAATCGGTCTCCGCAAGGGCAAATTCCATAAGCTCCTCTGCTATGGCTTCAATATCCTGCATATTGTCACCGTGGGAGCTGTATTCCACTACTATGTTTTCCCAGTGCTCTGAAAGACCCCGGCGTATGCCCTCCACCACCTGATCGGTGTTCTCAAAATAAACGCTGAGGTCCCGGCGCATTTCATAGTGCTCCCCGCAGCCGGTGAGCATAAGAGCTGCTGCCAGCAGTGCAAATAGTCTGAGCTTCATTTTTTTCGCCAGGGCCGCTTCCAGACAGCTGCCGCATTGGAATTGACCAGCAGCGCCTCTATATCAATACCCGCCGGGCATATGCTCCTGCAGGCCAGCGACTTTCCGCAGCCGCCGTAGACGTGCTTTTTATACTCCGCCGCCAGCGCTGCCTTGTCAGTCTCACCGGCGGCAAGCAGCAGCCTGCTGCCGGGCATTGCCGCAGCCATACCCATAAAGCTTCCGCCCGCATAGAAGTTCGGACAGACCTCCAGACAGCAGCCGCATTGCAGGCAGCGGGAGGCTTCAAAGGCAAGGTCGGTATTCTCCGCCTTGACGAGCCCCTGCTCCGTCAGCCAGAGCTTGGCCTCCGAAAGAGCCGCCAGCATGGGCCCACGGTCAACTATCAGGTCAGCCACCGGCGGGAACTTTTTAAGCGGCCCGATAGCTATACGCCCCCGCTTTGCGGCCTCTAACAGCTTGGCGTCACAGGCCAGCATAGGCCGGCCGTTTATCACCATAGCGCAGGCGCCGCATTTCTTTTGCAGGCAGCTGCACTCCCACCGCACCGGCTCAAAGGACTTGCCCTCTGCGTCCTGACGGCGGCTGTTGCTGTTTATGCTTTGCAGCATGGCAGCCACAGTTTCAGACTTGTTTTCAGTCTCATATTTCAGTGTCAGAGTGTAGGGCTTATGCTCCGGGCTCATGCGCCTTTCAATTTCGATCTGAAGCAGCATCTGCCGTCCTCCTTTCGGGGATAACCTGAAAGCTTATGTCCGCATCATTTCCCTCACACCGGGCAAGGGTCATCTTCCGGAAGCTCTCATCGGTCTCGGGGAAATCCTCTCTGTAGTGGGCTCCGCGGCTTTCACGGCGGGCTATGGCAGACCTGAGCATTGCCAGCCCAAGCCTTGACCTGTTCTCCTCCCGGAGACAGACTGCTTCAAGCTCACCCAGCTTTTTTAAAGCCTCCTCAAGCTTTCTTCCGCTTCTGACGATGCCAAGGCCCTCAGCCAGAATAGCTGCCAGCTGCTCATTGAACTCCGGGCGTGCCTCTGCCGAAAGCTCCCCCGCTTCCGCAGGAAAGGCTGTATCATCGGAGGGCGCATATTCCTCTGCTGCTGTTCTTGCAGCCACACCGCCGCCATAGACAGCCCCCAGCATGGAATTGCCCCCCAAGCGGTTTGCTCCGTGGTACTGGCCGCAGCACTCCCCGGCAGCATAGAGCCCCGAGATATTCGTGCGGTGCTGCTCGTCAACGGCTATGCCCCCCATGAAATAGTGGATACCCTCATGGACCTCGATAGGTGAGCGCTTGGGGTCAAGGCCGGTGTGGGCAATGATATTATCCCGCAGGTCAGAAAGGCGCTTTGCCCAGATCTCATCAGAGAGGCCGGTCATATCCAGCATGACCTCCCCTTGAGTGTCCTCCTGCCGGCGGACGAAGAACATCTCTCTTGCCACCACATCTCTTGGCATCAGGTTCCCAAGCTCGGGGTATTTTTCCTCCATGAAATACCATTTTTCTCCGTTCCGGCTGATCCACAGGCGCCCACCCTCACCACGGGCAGCCTCAGTTATCAGGCAGCGCTTTCCGGGTATCGGAATGGTAGTGGGGTGGTATTGGAGCATTTCCAGATCGCAGAAGTGTACTCCCTGAGAGAACAGCTCTGCGGCAGCGTCGGCGGTATTCTGAGTGGTGCCGGTGGTGCGCCCGGGAAACAATCCGTTCAGTCCCCCAAGGGCCAATATGACCTGCCCCGAAAGACTCTGGCACTCACCGCTGTAGCAGTCCCGCAGGACAGCACCCTGACAGACTCCCTTTTCTATCCTGAGCTTGATAAGCTCATGGTGAGGCAGACGCTTTACAAGGCCGGCGCTTTCATATCTTCTCACGGTGTCTATGAGAGCGGTCATAAGTATCTTGCCGGTGCTGCTTTTGGAATAGGCGGTGCGCTTCTTTTTTTGTCCGCCGAAGTTTCTTAAAACTATCCCCTTGTCGTTTAGCCCGAAGGGTACGCCAAGTGAGAGCAGCCGCCGGACAATATCCGGAGCGCTGCTTGTAAGCCCGTAAACAGCGTTGGGGTCAGCAAGAAAGCAGCCTCCCCGCATGGTGTCATTAAAATGCTCTGCGGGGGAATCATGCTCGTTCATAGTATCAAGAGCCGCATTGATTCCGCCCTCTGCCAGCACCGACTGTGCCCGCTCAGAGGGCTGCAGGGATATAAGGCGGCAGGGTATCTCCCTTTCTGCCAGCTCCATAGCCGCAGAAAGCCCCGCCAGGCCTGCGCCGATTATATTTATCACTAAAGAAGCACCTCCGGGAATGGATAGTTGACAGCTGATAACTCTAAGCCCAGCGGATAAAATACACTAAGAATCCGGCCCCGGCAAAGAGCAGGATAACCGCTGCAATAAGCATGGCGTCTATTGCCAGCTCCTTGAAGCTTTTCAGCCCGAGAGACAGCATCAGCGGCTTGATGTTGGAGATGATATGCAGCGCCAAGGTCAGAGCCAGCAGTATCTGTGAGATGAGCTCCGGCGCCCCGAAGGGCTGGAGGCGTGCAGGCGACCCATTGTCCTTGCCGAAGATGTTCAGGTGAGAAATTATAAAAAACATCAGTGCAAAGCCGCTGATGCGCCTTATCCAGAAAAGCTTGTTCTCCCTGAAATAGCCTGCTCCCGAACGTTTCAGCGCTATCACAGTGTCCGCAGTGAGCTTTATACTGATAAGCACATGGCCTGCGATCAGTGTCATCATGATCTCTGAGATCACTTTCATAAGGGTGTTCTTCGGCAGCACACCCATCAGCTGGAAGCCTCCCAGAGCAGCGTGTACAAAGAACAGCGCCGCTATCAGCATCGCAAGTACAGAATTTACTCTTCTCATTCCGCAGCACCCTTTACCTTTATCGCCTCGGTATCCGTCAGACGGCAGACGCTCTCTGCTCCGTATTTCTCCGCCGCCTCTGCCGAAAGCACTATCACATCAAATCTGCCCGCATCTGCCTTGGACATGAGCAGCACCGGGTCCACCTGCTCAAGCTTCATCTGATTTTCCGGTAAACGGGACTGGTAGCTCCGGGCCATTTCTATCCCGCCCATGTCACCCGACGCTGTTCCGCAGACAAGGTCCTCAAAGATAAAGGGGATCTCCCTGCCGGCGAAAAAGTCCTGCCA
>CADBTF010000252.1 GCA_902797485.1 uncultured Ruminococcus sp.
GCAGAAGCACAAAAATAATTACTGTTGAGACCCTGACAAGCTATACAGCCCAAAAGGGCGAGCTCGACTCGCTGTGCGGCATTGTAATGGTGCCCCATACCAACGGTATTTTTAATGATACCGATGATCCGGTTTTAGTGCATGATTACAAGCGTGACGGCGTTTCCGCTGCGATAGACGACCCGATAAGAACCCCCCGCCCGGATACGGTGCCGCAGATAACAGAGAGTTATACCCCCGGAGAGCCGGTCCGGCATTTCTATGAGATATACATTAACGACGGTGACGGCGACCTTTCAGAGCTTTCTGCGCTGCCGATAGCAAGTAACTATAACACAGTGATCGACCCTGAATTTGACGGCCTCCCAAGGCATATAAGCGGAGGTGTGGTCATCAAGTTCACTGAAAATTATAACGTCGATTGACCGAAATACCACATACAAAAAAGGGCCGCTGCGCAAATGCAGCGGCCCTTCTGTATTTAGCTTTTAGTGGCCTCTCTTAACGTAAGGAGTATGCAGATACTTGTGAGCGTTATGAGAGCCGGGAGCCTCGAAGAACTCGTTATAGAGAAGATCCATAACAGGGCTCTCGTGGGACTTTCTAAACTCAAGCTTCTCGTCAAGGTCATAGAGAGCCTTAGCTCTGATAGCCTTGAGATCAACATTGTTGCGGACGGTGTCAGGCTGATAGGGCTGGCCGCCGCCGTTGATGCAGCCGCCGGGACAGGCCATTACCTCAACGAACTGGTAGTCCTTCTCGCCTCTCTGGATAGCGTCAACCAGCTCTCTTGCATTTGCAAGACCGGAAGCAACTGCGACCTTAACTGTAACACCGCCAACGGTGTATTCAGCTTCCTTGATGCCCTTGGTGCCTCTAACCTCACTGAATACGAGAGCGTCGGACTTGCCGTCAAGCTTGAAGGCTGCGGTTCTGAGAGCTGCCTCCATAACACCGCCGGTAGCACCGAAGATAGCGCCTGCGCCGGTAGCGATCTCGAAAGGATTGTCGAACTGCTCGTCCGGCAGAGAGTTGAAGTCGATGCCTGCACGCTTTATCATTCTTGCAAGCTCTCTTGTGGTGAGTGCAACATCAACATCGTCATACTCGCCGGTCCTCTGTTCTTCTCTTGTTACCTCAAACTTCTTTGCGGTACAAGGGATCACGCTGACAACAAAGAGCTTGTTTGGGTCGATATTGTTCTTCTGGCAGTAGTAGCTCTTGAGAACTGCGCCGAACATCTGCTGCGGGCTCTTGCAGGTGGAGAGGTGCGGCAGGAACTCAGGATAGTAATGCTCGCAGAACTTTACCCAGCCTGGGCAGCAGGAGGTGAACATAGGCAGTGTGCCGCCCTGCTGGATCCTTTCGATCAGCTCGTTGGCCTCCTCCATGATGGTGAGGTCTGCGGTAACGTCCATGTTGAACACCTTAACATCGCCAAGGCGTCTGATGCCGGCGACCATTTTGCCCTCAACGTTTGTACCAACGGGGTTGCCGAAGGCTTCACCGAGGGTAGCACGAACAGAAGGAGCGGTGAAGAATACAACTTCCTTCTCAGGGTCTGCAATAGCGTTCCAAACGGCCTGAGTGTTATCCTTTTCAGTGATAGCACCTACAGGGCAGGCAACGATACACTGGCCGCAGCCTACGCAGGGAGCGTCAACCAGCTTGCCGTCGAATGCGCAGCCGATGTGAGTGTTATAGCCTCTTCTGATCTCGCCGATACAGCCGATGCTCTGTACCTTCTGGCAGGCAGCAACGCAGCGCTGGCAGTTGATGCACTTGTTGTTATCTCTTACGATATAAGCAGAGGAATCGTCTATCTCATATCTTGTGCCCTCGTTGATGAAGCGGTCCTCATCAACGCCGTAGTCTCTGGAAAGTCTCTGGAGCTCGCAGTTCTCGCTTCTCTCGCAGGAGAGGCACTTTTTATTGTGGGTAGAGAGCAGCAGCTCAAGAGTTGTTTTTCTGGACTTTCTTACGGCAGGTGTATTGGTCTCGACCTCCATGCCCTCCTCAACGGGGTAAACGCAGGCAGCAGCGAGGCCTCTTCTGTTCTTGATCTCAACTACACAGACACGGCAGGCGCCGATGCAGTTTACGTCCTTTAAATAGCAAAGCGAAGGAATATCAATGTTTGCAGCCTTTGCAGCCTGAAGTACGGTAGAGCCGGCAGGAACTTCAACATCTATACCGTTCACTTTGAGATGAACCATTGTGTTTTCCATTTAACCTAACCTCCTTACACTTACTTCTTGACGATAGCGCTGAACTTACAGTTCGACTCGCAGACGCCGCACTTGATGCACTTAGCCTTGTCGATCTCCATTGCAGGCAGCTTCTTGCCGGGAGCAACGTAATCGGTCTTAGAGATCGCATTTACAGGGCAGTTCCTTGCGCAGAGGCCGCAGCCTATGCACTTGTCCTTGGTGATCTCGAAGCTTACGAGGCTCTTGCAGACACCAGCGGTGCAGTGCTTGTTCTGGATATGGTCGATGTACTCGTCCTTGAAGTACTGGATAGTAGAAAGGATCGGGTTAGGAGCAGACTGGCCGAGAGCGCAGAGAGAAGAACTCTTCATATGGTTTGCCAGATCCTCGATATTTTCGAGGTCCTCCATTTCGCCCTTGCCGTCGGTGATCTTTTCCAGATACTGGAGCAGACGTCTTGTACCTACACGGCATGGAGTACATTTACCGCAGCTCTCGTCAACGGTGAAATTGAGGTAGAATTTGGAGATATCCACCATACAGGTATCCTCGTCCATTACGATAAGTCCGCCGGAGCCCATCATAGAGCCGAGCTTCATCAGGTTCTCGTAGTCGATAGGAGTATCTATATGCTCTGCTGGGATACAGCCGCCGGAAGGACCTCCGGTCTGTGCAGCCTTGAATTTCTTTCCGTTGGGGATACCGCCGCCGATCTCCTCGATGATCTCACGGAGGGTGGTGCCCATAGGAACCTCAACGAGGCCGACGTTGGTGATCTTGCCGCCGAGGGCGAATACTTTGGTTCCCTTAGAGGTCTCGGTACCCATTGAAGCGTACCAGTCAGCACCTCTGCGGATTATCTTTGGAATGTTGGACCAGGTCTCAACGTTGTTGAGGATAGTCGGAACACCGAACAGGCCCTTAACAGCCGGGAACGGAGGCCTTGGCTTAGGCTCACCTCTGTGGCCCTCGATAGAATTCATAAGAGCAGTTTCCTCACCGCAGACGAATGCGCCTGCGCCGAGACGGATCTCGATGTCAAAATCGAAGCCGCTGCCGAAGCTGTCCTTACCCAGGAAGCCGTACTCTCTTGCCTGAGCGATAGCTATTTTCAGTCTCTCAACTGCGATAGGATACTCAGCACGAACGTAGATGTAGCCCTGGTGTGCGCCGATAGCATAGCCGGCGATAGTCATAGCCTCAAGAACAGCGTGGGGGTCGCCCTCAAGGATAGATCTGTCCATGAATGCGCCCGGGTCGCCTTCGTCGGCGTTGCAGCATACATACTTAACATCACCCTTGGAGGCCTTTGCGAAAGCCCACTTTCTTCCGGTGGGGAATCCGCCGCCGCCGCGTCCGCGGAGGCCGGAATCGAGCATGGTCTGGATAACGTCGTCCGGAGTCATCTCAAAGAGCACCTTATAGAGTGCCTGATAGCCATCGGTAGCGATATATTCCTTAACGTTTTCAGGGTCGATAACGCCGCAGTTCTCAAGAGCTATTCTCATTTGCTTTCTGTAGAAATCAGTTCCGGAAAGCGGGATAATGGAGCCGTCCTCATGAACGGTCTCTTTATAGAGAAGGTCCTTGCAGATATTGCCGCCGACGATATGCTCGTCAACGATCCGCTTCATATTTTCGGGCTTTACCTGTGAATAGAAGCAGCCCTCAGGATAAACGATCATGATAGGGCCGAGGGCGCAGAGGCCGAAGCAGCCTGTCTTTACGACGAGAACTTCCTTATCGGCGCCGGTGGCCTTCAGCTCTGCCTCAAGAGCTTCGATGACCTTTCTGCTTCCGGAAGAGGTGCAGCCTGTACCGCCGCAGACAAGTATCTGCTTGCGGTAGCCTGTTTTTTCGGCAAGCTTTTTGCCTTCCTCCTCGATGACCTTTCTGACCTTTACCAGGTCTTCATATTCAGTCTTTATCTTGTTAAGCTCTGCAACTGTCATTACTTATCGGCACCTCCTTGAGAATAGGAATCAAGAATCTTGCTTACCTGATCGGGAGTGATCTTGCCGTAAACGTCCTCGTCGATAGTCATAACGGGGGCAAGACCGCAGGCACCTACGCAGCGGCAGGCGTCGATAGAAAACTTACCGTCAAGCGTGCATTCGCCGGATTTGATGCCCAGCTTATTCTCTACTGCTTCAAGGATCTTATCGGAGCCCTTAACATAGCAGGCTGTACCAAGACAGACACTGATGCGGTGCTCGCCCTTGGGAGTCAGCGAGAACTGAGAATAGAATGTCGCAACGCCGAACACCTCAGAAAGAGAAAGTCCGAGACCGTCTGCGATCATTTTCTGGACCTCTACGGGAAGATAACCGTAGATACCCTGTGCCTCCTGAAGCGTTGGCATAAGTCCGCCCGGCTGATTGCGGTGAGCTTCGATAACTTTCATAAGCTCTGCTTCCTGCTCGGGAGTGCCCTTGAACGGGATCAGGGAATTTTCACTCATAACAAAACCTCCTACAAATATTGTACGGCTTTCGCCGTCAGAGCAGGCGGGTACCCTTTCCGCACGCTCTTACATAACAAATACTACGGCAAGCGACAGCAAGCCGTTATATAATTAATTATATACCAATTATAAGTCTTTTGCAAGCGTTTTAACAAACATTTAAAATATCCGCTCGCTTTTTGTCGATATTACACTAATAAGAACAAATATTTTGTGTAAAGCGATATGCCCAAAATAAGGAAGCCCGCCAAGGCCGCAGATACGCGGTTTTGGCGGGTGTGACTGCTCCGTTCGGGCAGGGTGTGATATTCCCGGTCAGGAGTTACATATATACTTTTTTACATATCGTCTCCCAGGATAAACATTTCCAGCTCCACCGGGGAAAGAGAGCCGTTCCCTTTTTTTACCAGCTCACCGTTTTTAAACAGCAGAAGGGTGGGAACATACATGATCTTGAACTCTGAAACGATCTCCGGGCAGCGCTCTGCGCTCACAGAGGCAAACACCACATCTGCGATCTCCTCGGAGGCTTTTTCAAAGACAGGCTCCAGCATCATGCAGGCGGGGCAGGTATCGGTGTGGATATCCACAACAACGGTCTTGCCGCTGTCTATGGTAATCTCCTTGAAATTCTTATCGGTCAGGTTTATTACTGCCATAATTTTTCTCCTTTGGGTTAGTTGTCCGGATAAGCTGTGAGCCTTATGACCTCAGCGGCAGCTTCCGCTTGATCTCGTCGATGATGACTCCGTCAAAGTTTTCTCTTGTGTACTCTGTTATATCGGCGCCCTCGTAGTGCTCCGGGGAATAGCGTGATTTAGCCGAGAGCTTGGTGCGGCGTGGGGCGTGGAGGACTATGAAGAAAAAGCTCTCCTCATCAGGGACCCGGTTAAAGAGATTCATTATCCTGAAACGCAGGCGCCAGTAGTCGTCCTTATCCTCCAGACTTTCGAGGGTGGAATAAAACTGCTTCTCTCTTTCTGTCAGAGGCAGCAGGAGGGTCAGCTCCTTACGCCGCTGCTCGGCGGCCCGCTTATCCGCTTCTATCTTATCCAACCGGGCCTTTTTGAGGGCCAGGAATTTCTCACAGGAATAGATGTCAGTGGTATATACAGCCTTATGTACGGTA
>CADBTF010000253.1 GCA_902797485.1 uncultured Ruminococcus sp.
TCCTGACACTGATTATTGCCATACCGGCTGCAATTAAAAATGCAATTATCGCAACGATCCATTCTGTTGTATTCATAATATTATCCTCATAAATGACGATTTATCGGGCAGTTGCCCCGTTTCTTACTTACTCTATTATACAATATCGCTCCGAAAAAGTCAATCACATACGGAGCAGAATTCAGAAAGCTTGGACTGCACGGTAATCCAATACTCTATCCATTGATAAATAACAAGCTCAGATGCGTCAAAATTGCCTCCGAGCCTGTTTATCTTTTTTTATAATATACAGAATATCGAAAAGTGCGTAGATACGTTTTTTATCTGTATCCTTAAATGTGGGAAACTCCCCGCTCCCATTTTGCCACAGCCTGCCGGGAGACTCCCAGCTTTTCCGCAAGCTGCTCCTGTGTGAGCCCGCTGTGTGTACGGTACATTTTAAGGCTTGAAAAATCAATGCTCATAGTATTTCCTCCCCAAATGGCAATATTTGAATTTCGTTAGCTATATTATAGCATCACGCCAAATGTTTGTCAATCGACCTGATTGACATCGATGTAACGTTAGGTAGCAAAGTAGGAATTTTCCCTGCCGGGCACCATAGGAGATATTACAGTCCCGCCTTATAAAGTTTACATTTATCATATTGTAATTTTTATCAGAATATGCTATAATAGACAGGTTAATTATGAATTGACACTTATTTAACAAGGGAGGACGACCCTTTGCTTGACAGCTTTTTTCAGTCAGTAAAGAAAGTAAACGATTTTATAAACAGCATTGTCTGGGGCTGGCCGGTAATTATACTGATACTGGCAACAGGCCTGCTGCTGTCACTGCGAACAAAGTTCCTGCAGGTAACCAAATTCAAGGAATCTATTAATTCCACCATAGGCCCCACCATTAAGGGCCTTGGCAAAAAGAGAAGCACCAAAGAGGGCTCAGTATCTCAGTTCGAGGCCTTTGCGACAGCTATCTCAGGAACTGTAGGCACAGGCAACATAGTAGGTGTTATCTCCGCTATACTTACCGGCGGCCCCGGAGCTGTGCTCTGGATGTGGATCTCCGCCTTCTTCGGAATGGTGACACACTATTCCGAGAACGTGCTGGGCTTATATTTCCGGAAGAAGAACAAAAACGGCGAGCTTTCCGGCGGCGCCTTCTACTACATAGCCTACGGTCTAAAATGGCGCTGGATGGCTTATGTGGCTGCGGTGTTCTGCCTGCTGGCAGCAGTGGGCATGAGCGGTGTGCAGACCAACAAGATCAGCGGCACGGTCTCAGGCGCACTTGACCGCTCCTTCGGCTTTGAGAATATCGAGACTGTAAAGCTTATCATAGGCATCGTGGTCGCAGTCATCGCTGCGGTCATCATAATCGGCGGCATCAAAAGGATAGGCAGAGTGGCATCTATGCTGGTGCCCTTTATGTCTCTGCTGTTTATGGTAATGTCGGTGATCGCTATCGCTATGCACATTGAAAACGTGCCGGAGGCCTTCAAGCTCATCTTCTCCAAGGCATTTACCATTCAGGCTGCCGGCGGCGGCATCATGGGCTACACCTTTGCAACGGTGATCCGCAAGGGCATGGCAAGAGGTGTTTTCTCCAACGAAGCCGGCCTGGGCTCCTCTGTGATCGCCCACTCCGCCTCCGAGACCAGAGAGCCTGTCAAGCAGGGGCTCTGGGGTGTGTTTGAGGTCTTCTTTGACACCTTTATAATCTGCACCCTGACCTCCCTCACCTTCCTTACCACCTTTGACCTTTCAGCGCTCACCGGTGCGGAGGAGGATACCGCAATGGCTATCAAGCTGTTCGAGACTAACTTTGGCACCTTCGGAGTGATAATTTACTCTGTTATCCTGCCGCTGTTCGCCTTCACCACCACCCTTGCATGGTCCTACTACGGCGAAAAGGCAGTGGAGTTCATATTCCAGAAATTCGGGAACAAGGGCAGGGATATAGCAGTTATAGTATTCAAGGGGATATATATAGTAGGCATCGTGCTTTCGGCAGTTATCACCAGCGACCTTGTGTGGGAGATCTCCGATACCTTCAACGGCCTTATGGCTGTGCCTAACCTTATATGCTTGGTTGCTCTGAGCGGACTGGTGGCACGGATAACCAAAAACTACTTTGACCGCAAGCGGGGCAAAAAGGTAGAGCCAATGCTCTCGGCCTACCCGGACCTAAACGAGGAATTTAAAAAAGACCTCTCCGCAGAGGCCAAGGCAGAAAACTGACAACGCTCAGCAGCCGGACGTTTTATTCGCCCGGCTGCTTTTTTTGCAGCGCTGTATTATGAGAATTGACAAGCGGGCGTGAGTGTGTTAAAATATAATTGACTTGGGCGGTGCTGCCCGCTATTCCCGGACGGAAAGGACTGTTGTTATGAAAAGGAAGGGCCTGAATATTATTTTTCGTATCCTGCTGATGCTTACATTTATTGCCGGAATGATCTACCTGATCTCATTTGTCAGCCTGGCCAATGCGCCCGCAGTTATGACCTCTGATGAGTTCCTCTCTGCCTGCCGGCGCTGGACCTACATTTTCATCCTCTACCTTTTTATGACCACTGCCTCGGCTGTACTGAGCTTTATTGTGATGCTGGGCAGCAAGCGGCTCTCAGGTATCGTCAGGACGCTGGTAATACTCTTTGCGGCTGCCGCAAACTTTCTTTCGATCAGGTATATTTTCGTTTTCCGCAGCTATGAGGACGCAGTTGAAGCAGCCAAGGCCGTTGACTCTTTGGTGGACACCGGCACCGTATTTATCATAATGAGCTTTGTGGGGACTATGCTCCTGTTCTTCCTGGTGATAACCTCTGTCTATGACCTGGTGGTAACCCAGCGGCGTGACGAGGTCACGGAAGCGCTGGAGGCTAAGGCGAAGCAATAACAATGCACAATTATTGCAGATCAGATCAAGGTCGAATTTTGTGATTGACAAATCTGAGTATATATATTATAATATAGGTTAGGCATATTTTTGAATGGAGGAATTTCTATGTTACTTACCGGCTCTGATATAATCGCAGAGTGCCTGCTGGAACAGGGCGTCGATACCGTTTTCGGCTACCCCGGCGGGGCTGTGCTGAATATCTATGATTCACTTTATATGTATTCTGATAAGATCAGGCATATCATCACTGCTCATGAGCAGGCTGCCTGCCATGCTGCCGACGGCTATTCCCGTACCACCGGCAGGACCGGCGTGGTTATCGCTACCAGCGGCCCGGGCGCTACTAACCTTGTTACCGGCATCGCCACTGCTTATATGGATTCTATCCCACTGGTGGCAATAACCGGAAATGTCTCCACCGGCCTGCTGGGTCTGGATTCCTTTCAGGAGGTAGACATCTGCGGCATCACCATGCCTGTTACCAAGCACAACTATATCGTCAAGGACGTAAACAAGCTGGCTGACACTATCAGAGAAGCCTTCTATATCGCCAACGAGGGCAGAAAGGGCCCGGTGCTCATAGATGTTCCCAAGGACATTACTATAGCCAAGTGCGAGTACACCCGCACAGAGCCTAAGAAGATAATCAACCACAACCCTGCGACTGTAAACGATGAGATCGAGCAGGCTGCGGAGCTTATCAAAAACGCAGAGCGCCCCTTTATCTATGCCGGCGGCGGAGTTGTCAGCTGCAATGCAGTTGAGGAGCTGGCTGTCTTTGCGGACAAGCTGGACGCTCCTGTTTCACTGTCGCTTATGGGCCAGTGTGCCTTTGATAACACCAAGCCCGCTTATACCGGTATGCTGGGTATGCACGGCACCAAGACCTCTGCTCTTGCACTGGGCGAATGTGACCTGCTGGTAGTTGTGGGCTCCCGCTTCTCGGACAGAGTTATCTGCAATGCCAGCACCTTTGCCAAGGGCACCAAGATAATCCACATAGAGATCGACCCCGCAGAGATCGGCAAGAATATAAATGTTGATGTTCATGTAAACGGAGATATTGAGTATATCATAGACAAGCTCAATTCTGTCCTGCCGGATATGAAGCACCCGCTGTGGATGAAGAAGATAGCCGAGTGGAAGGAAAAATACGCCCTGCGTATGATGCCTGTGGCTGACCCGGAGGAGGTCCTCCCGCAGCAGGTCATCGAGGAGCTGGACAGGCTCACCGAGGGCAAGGCTGTCATCACCACAGAGGTGGGCCAGCATCAGATGTGGGCAGCACAGTTCTATAATTTCAAAGAGCAGCGCTCCTTCGCTTCAAGCGGCGGACTGGGCACCATGGGCTACGGCCTTGGCGCTTCTATCGGCGCCAAGATCGGCAACCCGGATAAAACAGTTATCAACATTGCCGGCGACGGCAGCTTCTTCATGAACTGCAACGAGCTCTCATCTCTGGCTAAGCATAATATCCCGGTCATAGAGCTGGTGTTTGCGAATAACGTGCTGGGCATGGTGCGCCAGTGGCAGAGGCTTTTCTACGGCAAGCGCTTCTCTCAGACCGACATTGACCGGGGCACAGACCTGATGAAGCTTGCAGAGGCCTTCGGCATAGAGGGCATCAGGATAACCAAAAAGAGCGAGATCACAGCCGCTCTTGAAAAGGCCCTTTCCTGCGGCCGCCCCTGCCTGGTGGAGTGCGTGATAAATAAGGACGTGAACGTTCTGCCTATGGTTCCTGCCGGTGCAGACGTACTGGAGCCTATCATGGAGATAGATCTGGAAAAGTGATCTTATAAACGTATAAGACTGCCTTTTTGCGGGCAGTCTTATTTTAAGGCTATATAAAGGAGGGTCAAGCTTGCGTAAGGATAAGCAGTTTATCAGAATACTGCTGATAGTAATAATCGGAGTGGTGCTGTTTTGGGCGCTGTTTAATGTTGCATATATCTACAAGCATATCAAAAATTTGTTCAGCGTGCTGACACCGGTGCTTCTGGGTATACTGCTGGCACTGATACTGAATGTGCCCATGAGCGCCATTGAGCGCAATTTCTTCCGGCCCGACAAGGACAATCACTACTCAAAGATAAAGCAGAAAATAAAGCGCCCGGTCTCGCTGGGTATCACTATCATAATACTTATCGGCATTATCGTGCTGGCGATAGCTCTTATCCTGCCCCAGCTTATCAACACCGTTGAGCAGCTGTCAGATAAGGTGCCGGAGCTTTCCAAAAACCTTGCCTCAACTATTCAGGACTCCGCCCTGCTGCAAAAATTCTTCAACACCAGCGAGTGGACAACGGAGAACATCACCGCCAAGGTGCAGTCCATGCTGGAAAACAGCGAGGTGCTATTCAAGACCCTTATCGACACCATGAGCTTTGCGACCTCTATCTTCTCCGGTATAGTGACCTTTATCATAGGGCTGTTCTTTGCGATCTATATGCTGATGCAGAAGGAGAACCTGAAGCACCAGCTCTACCGCATAACCGCCGCTGTGTTCCCCAAGGACATCACCCGAAGGCTCTGCACTGTATGCAACATGAGCAAGGAGACCTTCTCCAAATTCATAGCCGGGCAGACCGTTGAAGCCTTTATTCTGGGAACGCTGTGCTGCCTTGGAATGCTCATCTTCGGCTTCCCCAACGCTCTGGAGATAGGCATTCTCGTCATGGTGACAGCGTTCATACCCATAGTCGGCGCCTTTGTAGGTGCGGCGGTCGGTGCCTTCTTTATCATGTTCACCAGCTTTGAGCAGGCGCTGTGGTTCGTGCTGTTTATTATAGTATTGCAGCAGCTTGAGGATAACCTGATATATCCAAAGATAGTGGGCAGATCTGTGGGGCTGCCCTCCCTGTGGGTGCTCTTTGCCATCACCGTCGGCGGCTCTGCTTTCGGGATACTGGGTATGTTCGTGGCTGTGCCCGCCTGCTCTATACTTTATTTTCTCATCAAGGAATTCGTCTCATTTCTGGAGGACAGGCGTGAAGCCAAGGATTCCCAGTTTATCGGCCCGCCCAAGCCCCCTCTACAGCAGCAGATACCCAAGAGCTAACAGCAGCTTCACATCTGCGCCCTGCTTGTACAGAATGTAGATAAGCATAGCTATCATAGCCTTTTCCTCGTCGATAGGTATGCCGGCAATATGTAACAGTGCGCCCTCCTGCTCTCGGCCGGAGGGCTTTAGTATCGAGCCCAGCAGCCCTCTGAGATCGCTGCCCTGACGGCGCCTTGGCGGCGGTGCCGGAGGCGGGGGAGGGCTGAACCCTGCACCCTCCGCCCGGCGCTGCATATCCTGCATACGCTTCAGGGCATCTCGCCGCATCTGATTGATCTCCTGCTCATTATAATCTGCCAAATAGATCCCCTCCGAGTAAGCCGCTCTCCCGCAGCACCGGCCAGAGCGCCATCAGCCGAAGCAGCTTTACAACACGGTCAAGCTTAGCCTGATTTTCCTCCTTCAGCAGCGGGCGCAGGGCAAGCAGCAGTGCAATGTTCTTATCCCCCTTCCCCGCCTGAGAGACCGCTCCCGAAAGCTGCAGGAGCTTTGAAGCGTCCGAGAGCATATCCGAAGGGTCTGCCTCCGGAGAGGGCGGCGGACCAGTCTGCTCGCCCTGCCCGCCTGTGAGCATGGCGGCCAGCTCTGAAAGCTGCTGCATACTTTCCTTATCGTTCAAAACGCTTTGCAGCTTTTCCATTAAGTCGTCCATAGTGCTGCCATTTCCTTTCCGGCCTTAATGCTGCTTCTTGTTCAGCTTCTCCATGATCGCCTTGGCCTGTGGGGAGTTCATGATCTTCTGTGCCGCCGAGGGCTCCGAAAGAGCTGCCCGAAGCTTCTGCTGCTGGTCAGCGGGCAGGCCGCCCAGGGCACCGTTCAGATTTCCGCTTTTAAGCTGGCCCTCCAGAGCCTCCGGGCTGGTGCCAAGCTTTGCGGCTGCAAGGTTCAGCAGCGCCGATATTGCTTTCTGATCTGGCTTTTTAAAATTGCTCATAAAAAATTCTCCTTTAATCTATTGCATATATTTATTTTTATGTTATAATAGTAGATAATAGACCTGTTCTGATCTGACTGAGGAGGGATAATCGGTGCGGATAATAGCCTTTGCAGATACCCATGGCAATACGAGGGCGGCGAGAGAGATATTTGCTCGCAACGAGGACGCTCCCGTTTTTATTTTCCTTGGAGACGGAGAAAAAGACATTGAGCGTATGAGAAAGGCTTACCCCGATAAAACTATACTGAGTGTCAAGGGCAACTGCGACTACAGCTCCCAAAGCCCGGATTTCGGCGTCTTTGATGCAGAGGGTGTAAAGATATTCTACACCCACGGCCACGAATGGGGCGTTAAATACACCATTGAGCGCATCTTCTATAAGGCCAAGGAGGTCGATGCCGACATTGCTCTTTATGCCCACACCCACAGCAGACTTTACGAATATTATGACGGCGTACACATCTTAAACCCCGGCAGCGCTGCCCTCCCCCGTGACGGCAAGCGCCCGAGCTACGCCTTTATTGACATAACCCCCGGCGGCATTATGTGCAGCCATGTTGATCTCTGAGCCCCCTTAGCATAATATGAAAGCCGGCAGTATTTAGTTACCGCCGGCTTTTTTGTGCAGACATAAA
>CADBTF010000254.1 GCA_902797485.1 uncultured Ruminococcus sp.
ACACAGACCTGGTGCTGCGTGGATATGGACTATTTCTCCGATAAGCGCTCAAAGCAGCGCTTCGGCGGTGTATTCACCAAAAAGATGCAGGTGATAATGTACACCGTTGACCACAGCATTGACAATGCAGTTTTTGACACAAAGGACCTTATCCCCGGGCTGGACAAGGCCCTTGATGAATTCAGCTCCCTGATGCTCTGCCCCCTGCACTACGAGGACGAGCTCATCGGCTATATGGTCTTTAACCTTGACATTGAAAAAACTGTTTTCAGAAGCACCCGCCGCTTTGTGCTGCTGACAAATCAGATACTCGAAAGCTTCCGCAACCGAATGCTCATAGAGCGTGCCAACGCCAAGCTTGCAGATATGCACATCCACGACCCGATGACAGGCATATTCAACAGGCGGGGCTTTTATAAGTATGCCTCAAAGCTTATCAGGAAGCTCAACAAGCAGAACCGCAGCGCTTCGATCTTCTCGGTGGATATGGATAACCTGAAAGGCATCAACGACGTCTACGGCCACAACGAGGGCGATAAGGCTATCAAGGCTTTGGCAAACGCCCTTGTGAAATGCTCAGACGAAGGAGACATCTGCTCCCGCTTCGGTGGAGATGAATTTATAGTGCTCTCTGCCAATTCCGACTCAGGCAGCATTGAGAGCTTTTCCGAACGGGTCAGAGCAATGCTGGCAGAGCACACCCGGCATACCAAAGCCAGCTATGAGATAGCCGTCAGCATCGGCGCCATAAGAACACGCTTCTCCACACTTGAGGGCCTTGACGAGTGCATTCGCCTGGCAGACGAGAGAATGTACAGCGAGAAGCGCAGCCATAAACGCTCCGCTGACAGAAAATGACAATTGTTGAAAATATATATCTTTTTCTAATATTTTACAACTATATACTAAATTTTTATTATTGACACGACAAATTTTTTGAGTTATAATATTATTTGATATTAACGCAAATACAAAAAATATATATTTAAGGGGTCTGTACTTTGAAACAGTTTCAGAATTATTTGCAGAACTTCAATAAGCGCAAGCTTCTTTTAGCCTTTGCAGATGTTTTTATAATAGTAGCCGCTTCGCTGTTTGCCAATTTTATACTGTCCGCCTTTGCTACGCCGATAAGCGGACGCAGGGTGCTGGAGTGTATGGTGGTGAGCGCCTTCTTCTGCGTGGCCTCCATGACCTTCTGCGGCCTCTACAGCAAAATGTGGCGCTATTTCAATTTCCGTGATTACCTGTTCTGCTTAGTGGGGGCCTGCTCCGGCTTCCTGCTGGCATACTCCATGCTCTACCTGATAACTCAGCAGTTTTTCCCTATATTCACCATTCTTCATGTGGCGATTTCCATTTTAGGCATACTGCTGTTCAGGTTTATGTTCAAGAGTGCCTTCATAACCCTTGCCTCCACCAGCAAGAGCGCAGCCAAAAATGGCAAGAGAACAATGATAATCGGCGCCGGCACCACCTGCGATCTGATGATGACCGAGATCAAAAGAGCCAAGCTGCTCAAGGAAAAGAACGCCTCTGCCCGCTATGACCCTGTGTGCGTGATCGACGACGACCCCTCAAAGATAGGCAAGCAGTTCGAGGGCGGCGTTACAGTCGTCGGCACCAGTGAGGACATTCCAAGATTTGTCAAGGAATTTGAGGTTGAGCAGATAATCTTTGCTATCCCCTCCTGCCCGGAGGAAAAGAAGCGCCATATCCTTGATATCTGCCAGAACACAAAGGTGAATGTAAAGGTCATTCCCTTTATCGGAAATCTGATCTTCAGCGAGAACAAGCCTATCATCGGCCAGCTGAGAGATATACGCATTGAGGACCTGCTGGGCAGAGAGCCTATCTCCTTTGATAATAAGGACATCAAGGCCTTTATCTCCGATAAGGTCTGCATGGTCACCGGCGGCGGCGGCTCTATCGGCTCCGAGCTGGTAAGGCAGATAGTAAAGTTCGGCCCGAAGCAGATCATTATAGTTGACATCTACGAGAACAACGCCTACGAGATCCAGCAGGAACTGGTAATGGAGTACGGCAGCAAGCTCAATCTGGTAACGCTTATCGCATCAGTCCGTGACTACCACCGAATGAACCAGATCTACCTTAAATACAAGCCTCAGATAGTTTTCCATGCGGCTGCTCACAAGCACGTTCCTCTCATGGAGGTAAGCCCCATGGAGGCCATCAAGAACAACGTTATCGGCACCTTCAATGTGGCTACGCTGGCAGAGTATCACGGAGTTGAAAAGTTCGTTATGATCTCCACCGATAAGGCTGTTAATCCTACCAACGTAATGGGAGCCTCAAAGCGCTGCTGCGAAATGGTGATACAGTATCTCAGCCAGCAGGAGGACACCCGCACTGAATTTGTCACCACCCGCTTCGGAAACGTGCTGGGCTCCAACGGCTCTGTTATCCCGCTGTTCAAGAAGCAGATCGAGCGGGGCGGCCCCGTTACTGTCACCCACCCGGAGATCATTCGCTACTTTATGACAATACCGGAGGCAGTAAATCTGGTCATGGAAGCTGCGGCTATCGCTCACGGCGGCGAGATATTCGTGCTGGATATGGGCCAGCCCGTCAAGATAGTCACTCTGGCAGAAAACCTCATCAGAATGTACGGCAAGGTGCCTAACGAGGATATAGATATCGTGTTCACCGGCCTGCGCCCCGGAGAGAAGATCAAAGAGGAGCTGCTGATGATGGAGGAGGGCTTGAAGAGCACTCAGAACAAGCTTATCTTCATCGGGCAGCAGATCCAGATAGACGAGCAGAGCTTTGTCGCTGACCTTGAAATGCTGAAAAACAGCGCTGCCAAGGATAACGAAGCCGAGGCTGTTGCCGCACTGCACCGCATAGTTCCCACCTTCACCACTCCCGAAGAATTCAACCGCAAGGAGCTCCACGAAGCTCAGGTATAAGATCATTCAAAGCCCGAAGGCCCCCAAAGCCCCGGGCTTTTTTCATGCCCTGACGATAATGCAAAAGGGTCTTGAAATGGCTCATATTATGTGGTATACTTGTGTTATAATAGATCTTGCGGCATTATCAACTGTCAATTATCAACTATCAACTAATAGAGGGGGTGCGGTCTTGGATACTGTGCTGATAGTTTCCGGCGGGAAATCCGGGCAGACTATCTCTGCGCTGGTGAGCGAGCTGTTCCCGGAATGGCAGCAGCTTACGGCTCTGAATCTCAAGCAGGCCAAGAGCCTTATCTCCCAGCGGAGCTTCGATTCCATTATCATAAACGCTCCCCTGCCGGAGGGCGGCACCGATGAGCTTCTGGCGTATGCCTGCGAATGTACGGCCTCTGCTGTACTGCTGCTGGTGCCTGCGGAGGAACTGGATAAATATACAAAGTCTGCCGCTGTGACGGGCGTGGCTGTGCTGAGAAAGCAGCCCCTTGTCAGATCTGCCTTCGGCTACACCCTTGGCCTTGCCTCCGCCATGAGAAAACGCTTTCTCGGCCTCGAACGCCCCGCCGTCGATAAGACCGACGAGCAGCTGAGGACCATCGGGCGGGCTAAACTGGCCCTCATGCACTACCTGAAATTCTCCGAGCAGCAGGCCCACCGCTACCTCGAAAAGCAGTCCATGGACCTGCGTATACCGATCTATGAGGCCGCACTCAGAATAATAAAAATGTATGACCTGGAGGCGAGAAACGATGGGTAAAAACAAGGGCTACAATTCTATGATGACCTTTATCTACTGCCTCATAATACTGGTGGTGCTGCCGGTGAGTATATTCATCGGCGCAAGAAAAACTATCGACTACCGCCTGAACGGTACCCCTGTTGATGCCGAGGTCGCTGTAGTCACCAAAATCGGAAGGACCGCCTACGTTGTTGAGGCGATCTACTATGACGATGGCGGGCGGCTGCATATCTGCGAAACAGTCTATAACGGCATCGCCCATGTGGGAGACCGCTTCACCGGCTATGTGCTGCCCGATGTGCCCGATAAGCTCTACCGTATGCCTGCACTCTGGGTGCTCATCGTCTTTCTGATGCTTTACGGCGGGCTGGTGCTTACCTGCGTTATCCTGCTTGTCAAAAGCTTCAAGGTCCACCGGGAAAACCGCCTGCTCTCCGAGAAAGGCATTATCGCTAAGGCAGTAATACTGAACGTGAACAAGCGGAAGAGCTTTGTCTATGACTGCTTCGTGAATTTTACCGACAGCGAGGGCACCCAGCAGACCGTAATGGTGACCTTTACCAAGTCTGTTCCCGCACCTGATACAGAGTGCTCAATAGTCTACTGCTACACCCCCAAGGGTCGGCTTATCCATGACCTCATAGAGCTGTGAATAAACAATTAACTTATAATAGAAAAGAAGTAAAAAGTTAGCGGCGGCTGTTGAAATGAGCAAACAAAAAATGTATAATATTAGTGGTGGATCATATCCCCAAAATTAAATACGGAGGGTGTTTAAATATGTTAGTTTCGGCTAAGGAAATGATGCAGAAGGCTGCTGCCGGCCATTATGCAGTAGGACAGTTCAATATCAATAACCTTGAGTGGACGAAGGCTATCCTTCTCACCGCTGAGGAAAACAAGAGCCCTGTTATTCTTGGTGTTTCCGAGGGTGCAGGCAAATATATGTGCGGCTTTGAGACCGTTGCAGCTATGGTTGCTGCTATGGATAAGAGCCTGGGCATTACCGTTCCGGTGGCTCTTCACCTTGACCACGGTACTTATGCCGGCTGCTACAAGTGCGTAAAGGCCGGTTTCACCTCTATCATGTTCGACGGAAGCTCCCTTGAGTTCAGCGATAACCTTGCTAAGACCACCGAGCTCGTTCACGTTGCTGACCAGCTTGGCCTTTCTCTTGAGGCTGAGGTAGGCTCTATCGGCGGCGAAGAGGACGGCGTTGTTGGTATGGGCGAGTGCGCAGACCCTAACGAGTGCAAGACCATTGCTGACCTTGGCGTTACAATGCTTGCTGCCGGCATCGGCAACATTCACGGTGTATATCCGGCTAACTGGCCCGGCCTTTCCTTCGAGACTCTGTCCGCTATCAAGGCTGCTGTAGGCGATATGCCTCTGGTGCTCCACGGCGGTACAGGCATTCCTGACGATCAGGTAAAGAAGGCTATCGACATGGGCGTTGCCAAGGTAAATGTTAATACTGAGTGCCAGCTGGTGTTCAGAGATGCTACAAGAGCTTATGTTGAGGCCGGCAAGGATCAGCAGGGCAAGGGCTTCGACCCAAGAAAGCTTCTTGCTCCCGGCTTTGAGGCTATCAAGGTAAAGGTCAAGGAGAAGATGGAGCTGTTCGGCTCTGTTGGCAAGGCTTAACAGATCAGCTGTATAACAGGTGTTTCGGGGCGGCCTGCGCTGCCCCGAATTATTCACCCTGCACTATGGGGAAATATGTATGGAAATGTTCAGCTCCCGCCGCCTGACTAAGATCGGCCTGACGGCTGCGCTGTATGTAGTCACCACACTGCTTTGTGCTCCGCTTGCTTATGAGGCGGTCCAGTTTCGTGTGTCTGAAATGCTCATGCTGCTTTGCTATTTCAACAAGGATTTCATATTTGCGCTTTCAGTGGGCTGTTTTATTTCAAACCTGTTCAGCTCTCTCGGAATGATAGATATGCTTTTCGGCACCACAGCAACTGTTATCTCAGCGGTGCTGATGTATCTTTTCAGAGAGAGGGTAAGTCTGCCGGCGGCATCACTGCTCCCGGTAATCATCAATGCGCTTATGATCGGTCTGGAGATAAAGCTCATAATCGGCGACCCATTCTGGATAAACGCCGGCTTTGTGGCGCTGGGTGAATTTGTATGTGTCAGCGTGCTTGGAGTTATTATTTTCAAGCTGCTTTCAAAAAACAAGTTCTTTATGAAGCTTATCACCTCCGGCGAAAATAATGCTGTCAGGGGCAGGCAATAGTCTGTCCTGGATAATTCGGCGCTTCTTTGAAGCATCGGTGTCTTGAAAGAAGCCCCGACTAAGAGCAAGGCCTTACCGGCCCTGCTCTTTTTTTGTCTGCCGATCTATTAACAAATTGTAAACAACAAATTTTGGCTGTTGACATTTATGCAGCACTGTGCTATAATTCAAAAATGACAGTTACTTTCAAATTTGAGAGGGAGGGTAAATTTGGCAAAGTATAAAACTGCTGCCCACAGCACCATGCTGAGCTTTTTGGAGAAGAACTGCTCTAAGGCCATGACGGTCTCGGAGATCGTTGAGCAGATGCACGCAGACCCTTTCTGCCCCAAGCCGCCATCAGAGAGCACTGCCTACCGCATCATCAAGGAGCTTGTGGCCGAGGGGCGGGTAAAGCGGACCGTCAACGGCATTGGCCGGGAGTTTGTCTACCAGCTCACCGACAGCGAGGAATGTGCAGACCACCTGCATATGAAATGCCGTGTCTGCGGGGAACTCCTGCATATGCACCACGAGAGCTCCGAAAAGCTGGCAGAAAGCCTCCTTGAGGATGAGGGCTTCACCCTTGACACCGGAATGGTGCTGACAGGCGTTTGCGGAAAATGCAAGAAAGCAACTTAACAATGCAGTTCAATGCACAATGCACAATTGCCCCTCTTGCAAGTCCAGACTCAGATTAAAACACGGCGGTCCTTTTAAAGGTTTTATTGCACAGTTTTCTGACGTTATGTCATAGCAAGTGCGATGTGTTATTTCGGCGTTCTCACCTGGTATGTGTCTTGATGTTTTTTTCTGCCGCATTTCTGGGCAGAACAACTGAATAAAGGGGTTGAGACCATAAATATTATCCGTGAACTAAGGCCGGAGGAGTATGGCCTGCTGGACGATTTTCTCTATGAGGCTATCTTTATCCCGGAGGGGGTCGAGCCGCCGGAAAGGGATATAATCTACAGGCCGGAATTGCAGGTCTATGTGGAGGGCTTCGGCAGCCACAAGGGTGATATTGCAGTCGGGGCAGAAGCCGGCGGCAGGATAGTCGGCGCCGCATGGGTGCGCATCATGCAGGATTACGGCCATATCGACGACGACACACCCTCATTTGCGATCTCTCTGTATAAGGAATACCGGGGCATGGGGCTGGGCACGGCTATGATGCGTGACCTGCTGGGCAGGCTGAAATCCGCCGGCTATAAGCAGGCATCTTTGGCGGTGCAAAAGGAAAACTACGCCGTCAGGCTCTATAAAAAGGTCGGCTTTGAAACAGTCAGCGAAAACGGGCAGGAATATATAATGCTCTGCAAATTCTAAGGCAAGGAGGCGGGCTGCTCTGAAAGGCTCAAACAATAAAATACGGCTTGCGGCGGCTCTCATGGCAGCTGCCTTTTCAGTGCTGATAATATGCTTTGCAGTATTTGAGGCTGCCAACTCCCACCACGACTGCTCCGGCGAGGGCTGCGCTGTCTGCGCTGCTATGGAGGTCTGCGAGCAGCTGCTTTCGGCTGGTGCAGCGGCCTTGGCTTCGACGTCTGCTGCCCTGACGGTAATTGCCTGCATAGCGACGGTAAAAGCTGTCAAGGCTGATAAACACAGAACACTTTTTCAAATGAAGGTCATGCTTCTGAATTAGACCGCCCTCTGAAAAAGAAGACTATAATTTGGAGGTATAAAAATGCTTATTATAAAAAGAATGATCGCTGCCGCCCTCTGCGGTGCTGCGGCATTAGCTGCCGCAGGCTGCGCAGGCATTGACGAGGCTCCCGAAAACAGCGGCGCCTCCGGCAGCAGCGACCTTAAGATCGTATGCTCCACCTTTCCCGCCTATGACTGGGCCAGAGAGCTCACAAGCGGACGTGAAGGCGTTGAGATCAGCTACCTGCTGGAAAAGGGTACGGATATGCACTCCTTCCAGCCAACGGCTGACGATATCCTGAAGATCTCCCAGTGCGACCTGTTCGTATACGTGGGGGGAGAATCAGACAAATGGGCCGAGGACGCCATAAAGGGCGCCGCAAACGAAGACCTCAGATCTCTCAGCCTGCTGGAAGCCATCGGCTCCAATGCAAAGGCCGAGGAGGTAAAGGAGGGTATGCAGGCCGAGGAGGAAGAAGAGGGCGAGCATCAGGAGCACAGCGACGCTCCTGAGTATGACGAGCACGTCTGGCTGTCAGTCAAAAATGCCAAACTGCTCTGCGAGAAGCTTGCGGAGGAGCTTTCTGCTATTGACAGCGAACACAAGGAGACCTACACCTCTAATCTCTCTGCCTACAGCGAAAAGCTGACCCGCCTTGACAGCGACTTTGAAGCCCTTGCCGCCGGCGCCAAAAACAAGACCCTTATTTTCGGAGACCGCTTCCCCTTCCGCTATTTCACCGAGGATTACGGCTTCGACTACTACGCCGCCTTTGTGGGCTGCTCCGCCGAGACAGAGGCAAGCTTTGAGACTATCACCTTTTTAGCCTCCAAGCTTGACGAGCTCCAGGTGAAAACCGTTTACACCATAGAGGGCAGCGATCAGAAGATAGCTCAAACTATTATCAGCAGCAGCAAGTCCGGCGATACTAAAATATCTGTGCTTGATTCTATCCAGTCTGTGACTCAGGAGAGGATCATCGCCGGAGAAAACTATATTTCTATCATGCAGAAGAACTACGACACCTTAAAGGAGACACTGAATTAAATTGGCAGAGCAATTGATATGCAGAAATGTTACCCTCGGCTATGAGGGCATACCCGTCACAGAGGGGCTTGATCTCACCGTTTCAAGCGGCGATTATCTTTGCATACTGGGAGAGAACGGCTCCGGCAAGAGCACGCTGGTCAAGGCGCTGCTGGGGCTTATCCCTGCTATGGAGGGAGAAATAATCAGAGCCGGCGAGATTTCCGGAGGGGTGGGCTACCTGCCTCAGCAGACAGTCGTTCAAAAGGACTTCCCTGCCTCTGTGCGGGAGATCGTCCGCTCCGGCTGCCTGAAAAAAGCCGGCATGAGGCCCTTTTATAACAAGCAGGAAAAGGCCTTGGCAGAGGAAAACATGGCCCGCCTTGGCATAAGCAATCTCGCCCGCCGCTGCTACAGAGAGCTTTCAGGCGGGCAGCAGCAAAGAGTACTGCTGGCCCGTGCCCTCTGCGCCACCAGCAAGATACTCCTACTCGACGAGCCCGTTACCGGCCTTGACCCAAAGGCTCAGGCAGACCTCTACGAGCTGATCGCTGACCTTAACCGCAGCGGGATAACTATGATAATGGTCTCTCACGATGTTTCGGCAGTCAGGTATGCCTCACACATTCTGCATATCGGCAGCAAGGAGCAGCTTTTCTTCGGCACAAGAGAGGATTACCTTGCCAGCAGCCTTGGGCGCAGCTTTCTTATCACAGAGACCGGGCAGGCTGATAGCCTGCCGGAGACACCCCCTCCCCCTGAGCCGGAAGAAAAAACGATCTCCACGAAAACCGCCGCCGCTGCCGCAGCAGGCCTTGGCCTGGCAGCAGTAGGCACAGGAGCTGCTATCTATAAATATGTAAAGCGGGGTGAGCGGAATGCTTGAAAGGCTCTCATATTATTTCAGCTTCCCGCTGGTGAGATATGCCCTCATAGTGGGGCTTCTTGTGGCACTGTGTTCCTCGCTTTTGGGCGTGACACTTGTGCTGAAGCGCTTCTCGTTCATCGGCGACGGTCTCTCTCATGTGGCCTTCGGAGCAATGTCTGTGGCAACTGTAGTTGACGTTACAGTAAAGAGAGTTGCCTCCGGCGATAATGCTTTCGCCCGCTGGCTGACTGATATTATCGAAAAAACCAACAGCATGGTGATAGTCCTGCCGGTGACACTGCTGGCGGCTATACTGCTGCTGCGTACCGGGCAGAACACTAAAATAAAAGGCGACGCCGCCCTTGCTATGATCTCCGTCGGCTCACTGGCTGCCGGATATATGCTGATAAATATGTTCTCTGCCTCAGCCAATGTCTCCGGCGACGTCTGCTCTACCCTCTTCGGCTCCACCTCTATACTTACTCTGACCCTCAGTGAGGTGTGGCTGTCGGTGGGGCTGGCAGCTGTGGTCATAGCGATCTTCCTGATCTTCTACAAGCAGATCTTCGCCGTCACCTTCGACGAGAGCTTCGCTCAGGCCACCGGCGTAAAGGCCAACGGCTACAACCTGCTCATTGCAGTCATTACCTCGCTTATCGTGGTGCTGGCTATGAACCTTGTGGGCTCCCTGCTGATCTCCGCACTGATAATCTTTCCGGCGCTTTCTGCAATGCGCCTGTTCAAGAGCTTCCGGGGAGTTATTCTCTGCTCGGCAGTGGTCTCTGTAATATGCGCAGGCTCCGGGCTTATTGCCTCGATCCTGTTCTCTACGCCTGTCGGCTCAACTATCGTGACGGCTGACATGGCAGTATTCCTGTTGTTCACGATTCTTTCCAAACTGTTAAGGAGGAACTGAATGAAAAAACTTATCCCGCTTGCCGCAGCCGCACTTATACTGGCTTCCTGCGGCAACACCTCAACCGTTGACAGCATTCTTGCCAAGGACGCATCTGCTTCAAGCACCGATACATCCTCCGCCGCAGAGAATGATGTTTCCCTCAACGCTATAGACAGCGCCGTTATCGCAGACGCTGAAAAACTGGCCTCCGGATACTGGGCAGACAATAACCGCCCCGCCACCTCCGCACCCGAACAGGTAGACTTAGATGCCCTTGACCTCTCGGACGGCGAGATCGACATTGACCTCACCAAGCTCACACCTAATCTGGTGTATGCACAGGTCTTTGATATGGTGAACTCCCCCGAAAAATACCTTGGCAAAAAGGTCCGCACCGCCGGCACCTTCTCATTCACCCACGACGCTGTGACTAACGGCGATTATTACGCAGTTTTCATAGCCGACGCCGCTGCCTGCTGCCAGCAGGGAATGGAGTTCGTCCTCACCGGAGAACACAAGTACCCCGATGACTACCCGGAGATCGGCGCCGCCATAACCATCGAGGGAGAATTCAACACCTATACCGAAAACGGCTGGAAATACTGCCAGCTCAAAAACGCCACCATGACAGTGGCATAAGACAATGCACAATGCACAATGCACAATGCACAATGCACAATGCACAATGCACAATGCACAATGCACAATGCACAATGCACAAT
>CADBTF010000255.1 GCA_902797485.1 uncultured Ruminococcus sp.
CTGCGGGAGCACCCGTTTATTTCTGCTGTTCTTCATTGTTTTCATCAGGGTTATCATCAGGCTTTTCCCGCCGGGTGATAAGGTCGCCTACCGTCTGAAAAAAGGCTATCAGGCAGGCGCAGACAAAGGGCACCAGAAACATCATGTATAAAAACCCCAGAGCTCCGAGATTTGAAGCGCTGTAGCTTTC
The DNA here is from genome assembly GCA_902797485.1 of uncultured Ruminococcus sp. Classification (GTDB taxonomy): domain Bacteria; phylum Bacillota; class Clostridia; order Oscillospirales; family Ruminococcaceae; genus FB2012. The sequence goes on from CADBTF010000255.1 coordinate 191, forward strand.
ATCAGCCTCCGAAAATACTATGCTCCTGACGACAGCCATTATCACCGCTGAAAGCACTGAGAATACCAGCGTGTGCAGTACCAGTGCTCCTGCGCTCTCCCCATGGAAGGTCTTTATCCACACAGCTGCCCAGCCCACACATACCGCCGCCACTGCTAAAAATCCTAAGCAGCTCAATATCTGACTTATCATCTCTGCCTCCAAATCCCTGCTATAAGCTCACCTGCGGCCTGCCAGAAATAAAGCCCGGGGAGGGTAAGCGCCAGCGGAAGCACCGTCACCGCTGCAAGCTCATATCTTCTCGGACGAATGGCCCTGCCCGCCCAGATGCAGAGGCAGAGCAGCAGCACCGCCAGCAGACCCCCGGCTATTGAAAGCGGGTAGCGTATGGGATAGCGGTGAATGTCCTCAAAGGCGGTGATGAACAGCCACTCAAAAAAGCAGCTCGTCCCAAGAGAGAGCGTCAGCGTCATGGCGGTGATAAGCGCTGTGAGCCGCAGAGCTCTATTTGGTTTTGTCATCGCTGGGGTCATTTTCATTTTCCTCCCTGAAAGCCTTGAACATTTTCACAGTGCAGACAGTCATCAGCACAGCCGCCGCTGTTCCGATAAGCAGAAAAGCGAAAAACTCAAGCACGGCGTCAGACAGAATATCCATTTTATCGGAGTAACTCACAAGCAGCATTAACTGTCCTCTTTTCTGTACTCTAAAATATCTCCGGGCTGGCAGTCCAGCACCTCGCAGAGCTTCTCCAGCGTTGAGAACCGCACCGCCTTAGCCTTGCCGGTCTTTAAGATCGAAAGGTTCGCCTGAGTGATGCCCACCTGCTCCGCCAGCTCGCCGAGGCTTATCTTCCGCTTAGCCATCATAACATCAAGATTTACTATAATCGCCATTATGCCCTCCGCCGACTTTTATATAGTGTAGTCGTTATCCTGTTTCAGCTCCACCGCTGCCGCAAACACATTCTTGAGCACCCGCATTATCAGGCCGAAGAACACAGCCATTGCTCCCGCAGCCATAAATATGAACCGCCAGAGCCCAAAGACGAAAAATGCAGCTCCCGCCAGCATACAGGCCCAGGATATGAACCTGAGACAGCGGGTGTTGCTGTCGGTGAAAACGCTGCCCCGGGAGATGTTTGAAAGCAGTATATGCAGCGCTGCCAGCACCGCTAAAAACAGCAGCGTGGTGAAGAACAGCGTAACGGTCAGGGGTGCCGCTATGCTGCCGCCGATCACTCCCCGCCCGACGCTTATTTCCTCATACCACTCTGCAAAGCGGGGGATAAAAAACATCAGCACCAGTGCCGCCGCAGCAGCCCCCACCGTCAGCACCCTTGAAAGCATCAGCGATCTTGTTTTAGTCCACATAGCACAGCCTCCCTTGTTTTCATAAGAACATTATACCGCAAGTGTTTCTATTTGTCAATATATTTTTATCGTTTTTCGATAAATTTTTATTGAGGTACAAAAAGAGCGCACCCTTTGGTACGCTCCCTGTCAATATCACATCACATAGAACAGCATCTTGCCGTAGGTGGGGTAGGGCCAGTATTTCTCGCCCACAAGGGTCTCGATCTCGTCGGCGTAGGACCTGAGCTCACCCATGACGGTGAATACATTGTCGTGATAGCAGTTGGCCTGTTTCTCGATGTCGGAGATCTCATGGCACTTGACAAGCTCGTTTTCCAGCTCGCCCAGCTTGCGGTAGGTCTGCGCCGAAAGTGAGGAGAGTCTCTTGATAAGGTCCGACTCAAAGGAAACATCAGCGCCGAAGCCCTCTGCCAGCTGTGCAGTCTGGCCCAGCTCCTTTATGTAGGTGGCAGCCGCCGGAAGAATATCCTTCTTGGCCATGTCTATCATCGTCAGGGCCTCGATATTCAGGGTCTTGCAGTACTCGTCAAGGATTATCTCCACACGGCTTTTCAGCTCGGCGGCGGAGTAGACGCCGTACTTTGAGAACATCTCCACATTCTTCTTATCGGTGAAGCAGGGCACAGATGCAGGGGTGGATTTCAGGTTGAGCAGCCCACGGCGCTGGGCCTCCTGCTCCCACTCCGGGGAATAGCCGTTGCCGTTGAATACTATGCGGGAATTTTCCTTATACTCCCGCTTGATAAGCTCGTCCAGCGCCTCACGGAAATTGCCGGCCTTGCCGAGCTCGTCTGCGAATTTATCCAGCGTAGCCGCCACGATAGTATTGATAACTGTGATAGGCCCGCCGCAGGAAAGCCGTGAGCCGGGCATTCTGAACTCGAACTTGTTGCCGGTAAAGGCAAAGGGAGAGGTACGGTTGCGGTCAGTGGTGTCCTTGGGGAAATGTGGCAGCACGTCAACGCCTATCTCCATTTCGACTCTCTTGCCCTCGTAGCGGTCACCGTGAGAGAGGGCTTCAAGGATACCGGTGAGCTCGTCACCGAGGAAGATAGAGATTATAGCAGGAGGAGCCTCATTTGCGCCAAGGCGGTGGTCGTTGCCGGCGGTGGCTACCGACGCTCTGAGAATATCCTGATAATCGTTCACAGCCTTGATTATAGCCACTAAGAACAGCAGGAACTGCGCATTCTCGGCAGGGGTCTTTCCGGGGTCAAGGAGGTTGACGCCGGTGTTGGTGGAGAGGGACCAGTTATTGTGCTTGCCGGAGCCGTTTATCCCTGCAAAGGGCTTTTCGTGCAGCAGGCACTTGAAGCCGTGCTTGCGGGCGGTGCGCTTCATGATCTCCATAGTCAGCTGGTTGTGGTCGGTAGCGACGTTGGCGGTATCGAAGATAGGTGCAAGCTCATGCTGGCAGGGAGCCACCTCGTTGTGCTTGGTCTTGGCATAGATGCCCAGTCTCCACAGCTGCTCGTCCACGTCACGCATATAGGCTGCAACACGGGTCTTGATAGTGCCGAAATAGTGGTCCTCAAGCTCCTGGCCCTTGGGTGCGGGGGCGCCGTAAAGGGTGCGCCCGGTGTAGATCATATCCTTGCGGTGTGAGTACATTTCTCTGTCCACCAGAAAATACTCCTGCTCTGCGCCGCAGTTGGCGATAACTCTTGTGGCGTTGGAGCCGAACATTTTAAGTATGCGCAGGGAGGCCCGGTTGATAGCCTCCATGGATTTCAGCAGCGGAGTTTTCTTATCCAGCGCCTCGCCGTTATAGGAGCAGAAGGCGGTGGGTATACAGAGGGTCTTTTCCTTTATGAAAGCATAGGAGGTAGCGTCCCAGGCGGTGTAGCCTCTGGCCTCGAAGGTAGCCCGCAGGCCGCCGGAGGGGAATGAGGAAGCGTCTGCCTCGCCCTTGATGAGCTCCTTGCCGGAGAATTCCATGATAACGCCGCCGTCATCAGTCGGGGTGATGAAGCTGTCCAGCTTTTCAGCGGTGAGGCCGGTCATAGGCTGGAACCAGTGGGTGTAGTGGGTAGCGCCGTGCTCAACGGCCCAGTCCTTCATAGCATTAGCCACAACATTCGCCAGGTGAATATCAAGCGGCAGCCCCTCAGCGATAGTTTTTTTCAGCGCCTTATAGGTGTCCTTCGGCAGCTTTTCTCTCATGGCGGCGTCGTTGAAAACGTCGCTTCCGAATATCTCCGGTACGTTCATTAGCTTTCCTCCTGATTAGTCTTGCAGTATACAAAAAACACTGCGGCCCTTAAAAGCCGCAGCGTCTTTGCCGTCTTACATATTTGATTATAGCGCCAAAGCTCTGATTTGTCAAGCAGCGCACGGCGGTTTTGTAGCTTGCCACAAGGAGTGCGGGCTGCTGACGAAAAATTTTGTAAAATTAGCGCTCAGGCTCTGACTATCCTCTGAAAGCCAAAAAGCTCCAGGGCATCATTTACCTGCACTATCTCCTGCCAGTCCTGACTGCCGTTTTCCTCCGCAGCGGCATAGAGCCTGCCCTCCTGCTCCTTCCATGCAGTCTTTTTGGCGATCACATAGTTATCGTCATAGGCCTCGCCCTCTCCGCCGGCGATCTCCTTCGGCATAAGTGAGAGCAGTGTGCCGTCCTCTTCAAACAGGTATGCCGCCCTTGCCATCGCCTTCTGCATGGGGCCGATATTCTCATCAGCTGTGATCTCCTCAGTTGTTTTCCAGCTCTGGTTGAAATTCTTGTCATACACATTGACCTCGCTGACCTTCCAAAGACCTGTAACTGTCACCGCAAAGACCTCCTTATCATTTCACGTCTATAAAATGAGTATCGTTATCGCTGCTGCCGTTATCCTTGGTGCTTATGCCGAGTATCTTCTCGACCTTTCTCTTGCCGCTGAAGGCTCCGAACAGGTTGGTAACTCCGGAGACCACCAGCATAACACCCAGCACCACATACTGCGTAAAGGGAGCGAACAGCATAACAAGTCCGATAATAATAGTAACAGATGCCATGATGCAGGTAGCCTGCCAGCCGGCGCCGTTATTGTGCTTGCGGATACGCATGGCGTCATAGAGCGAGAGGGAGCCGCTTGCCAGCATATAGATGCCGAACATAAAGGAGATGACTCTGAAAACAAAATCCGGTCTCAATATCAGAAACAGTCCGACAGCCGAGAAGATGATGCCTCTGACTATCCCCACGGGGCCCACACCCTCCGGGCTCCCGCCGGACATTATGAACCTGCTTATATCCAGCACGCCCACTAAGATGATAACACCGCCGATGATATAGCTGATAACATTATTTATCCCCTCCGGCCAGATGATAAAGAACAGTCCGAGCAGTACGCACATGGCGGAAAGCAGAACAAAGTTGCTGAACAGCTTTTTCAGATTATTCATATTAGTCCTCCTTATTATTCAGCGGCACAGCCTTTTTCAGCTTTACCGCCTTTATCACTTTGAGCCGGGAAAATTCCTCCCTCTCCTTTTCCTCAAGGGAATCGGAGATATACTTTACTGTTGCCTGATCCCGGGGGATAATGATATTCTGCAGGGCATTGGCTCTGCGCTGAGTTTTCCTGATAGCCACCGATAGCCTGTAGATACTGTTCTCCACCTCAGCCAGCAGGACTGTAGTTTTCTTCACCTTATCAAAGGCTATATAGGCCATATCCAGCTGGGCGGTAGTATTTAAAAACCCATAATTTATATCAAGCTTTCCGGGCTCTATCTCCACCTTTGGCAGCTCCACTCCCATGACGCTTCTGCTTGTAAGTGTCAGCCCGTTTTCGATAGGCACGCACTCCGCATAGGGGGTTATAACTCCCAAAGAAATATTCGCCAGCTGGAGGGCTGAATAGGCCTCCTTATAGGTATCCTCAATAGTACCTCTTAGCTCTGCGGCCTTATCCACGAGAGACATCAGCTCTCTTATCAATATATTCCTTTTTCTGTCCAGCAAGTCATAGCCGAGCAGCGCCAGCGACAGCGACCGCTTCATTGCTATCAGATTGCCTTTAGTTGGAAACACCTGCTGCTCTGCCATTATCTCACTCCTATCTTATCTTAATGGGGGGTGAACCCCGATTTGTCCGAGTTCATTCGAGGACAGATTTCCCCCTGCGCTCCCCTTTTACGCTTGTGCGTTAGGCCTGCACTAACTTTTTATGCTTGTGCGTTAGGCGGGCAGTGCTTTTGTATTGCTTTTGTTAAGATTATTTTTTAAATGGGGGGTGAACCCAGTTCGCCCCATTCACGCTTGTGCGTTGGGCGGGCAGTGCTTTTGTATAGCCTTTACTAAAATTATATTTCAAATGGGGGGTGAACCCC
>CADBTF010000256.1 GCA_902797485.1 uncultured Ruminococcus sp.
AAAAACTTTTTGCTCACAACTATGGTGCTGTTATAGTGACTGCGTGTATCGCAAATATCCTTGACTGTCAGCTTGTATGTTGAATATTCCCTGCCGCCGTCCTCACTGTAGGTAAAGGAATCAAGATCGGTCAGATCAAAGGTATCACCCTTTTTGAGATCATACTTGGCAGAGATAGTCTGGCTTATGTAGGCTTCATTTTCAGCTGGCTCATCACCAAGGCCCTTGATGCTGGAAAACAAGCGGTAATCGTCATAGCCCGAAAGCGACACAAGCATTTTTTTAGCGCCGTCTATGCTGGCATTGGCCATGGTATCATAGAGGTACTGAATGTCAGTAACCTCCGGCATCTCGGAAATGAAGCTCAGCTTGCTTTCCTCATCGCTTGCACCTATGCGGGCGTCGAAGTGGTAAATGTCAGCATTGTACAAACTCATGATCGACTGGAATATTATGAATATCGCAGTGGTGATCGCCAGCGCCGCAAAGGTCAGCTGAGTTGAAGCCACAGTGCTCTTTTTGCGGCAGAGCTCTCCGGCAGCAAGCTTTGCACAGGGCATTTTCATCAGAGCAAACAGCTTGGTGAGCAGCCTTGAGATACCCGTCAGGATCAGCGGCAGTACCATGACTGCTCCCACACTTATCAGGGTGATGGCTGCAATAGTTACCATAACATCATCTGCCATGAGCCCGATGACTGAACCGGCTCCCAGCAGAAAGGCGCCGATGACCGTCTTGCGGATACTGAAATGATAGGCAGTGTCACGGGAGGAAAAGATTATATCCCTGACCGGGACCTTTACTGCCTTGATAAGCGCTCCCGACTGAGCTATGATCTGTACCAGCACAGCCATTACTATCGCCAGCGGATATGACCACACCGGCATATGATATTCTCTGACGGTGGATTCAGAGAACAGTGCTCCTATAGCGAAGTCGCCTAATAACAGGTAACCCGCTGCTCCAAGCACTCCGCCTATCAAGCCGTAGACTGCGCTCTCTATGATAAGTATGCGTGAGGTCTGTGTAAGGCTTCCTCCCAGGCTTCTGAGGGTGCCCACAAGCGCAAGGCGCTCATTGGCAATGTGGCGGGACATTGAGAACGTCAGGAAAACTGTCATCAGAAGTATTACTGCAAATATCATCAGGAACACTCTCGTCTGCTCGTTTATCTCATCGAGCATTTCCTCCGTCAGCACCGGCATTACATTATAGCCCTTGCCTGAGATCTTCTGCTGCAGCTCATAGGCTTGCTTATCTGTATTCAGCTCATTCGGCAGGTCCACAAGGGCCATGGAATAGGCGCTGCCTTCCTTGCCGGTGAGCCGCTTTAAGGTCTCGTGGCTGACTATCACCCTTGAGGTGTTCCCACGGAGAAACTTGTCGTCAGAAATAAGGCTTATATTCAGCTCGCAGGGCGGCTGCCCGCTGCAGGTGACAGTTACGGTGTCATTCTCAGACACACCGAATTTTTCAGCCAAGGCCGTAGAGACCGCAGCTCCGCTGCCGAAGTCAAGGGCGCTCCCGGTCAGACCGAAGGCAGCAGCTTCATTAGGGTCAAAGCTTCTCAGGGTAATGGAGTATTCGCCCTTCTGAGTTATCATCTTTCCGTTTCCGCTGCCCTGCATAAGCAGCCCGGCGCCCTCCGGAAGGTCATCCTTTCCAAGGACGAGGTCGAACTTATGGTCAAAAACTATAAGCTCCGCACCGCCGTAATTGCGAAGCAGCATATTCCGCATTTCAACCGCCGGTGCATCTCTGCCGCCGATACTGAAAAGCATTGCAAAGGCGGAGGCCATTAAAGCTGCTATAATAGCAAAGGAACGCATAGGCTTACCTAACATATTGCGGAGGGTCAGTCTCGCAAGGATAGTCATATTATCAGTCCCCATATATTTTCCTTTATAAACAGATAAAGATATTATAACATATTTTTCATAAGCAGTCAATAGCGCAATGGGGCTTTTCCAGGGCTTTAACACGAGCAAACAAATTGTAAACTTGTTGTAATTGAAAACAAGTACAAAAAATGGTACACTATTATAAAAGGAG
>CADBTF010000257.1 GCA_902797485.1 uncultured Ruminococcus sp.
ATGTGAGCCTGGCTCTTAGCCTTTGAGCAGTAGAAACCGGTGCACTCAAGAACTACGTCAACGCCCAGCTCGCCCCAAGGCAGCTCAGCAGCGTTAGCCATAGCATAGATCTTCAGAGTCTTGCCGTCAACGGTGATTGTGCCGGCCTCGTCATCAGCAGATACAGTGTGCAGGCCCTCGCCGATCTTGCCGCAGTAGCCGCCCTGAGCGGTATCATACTTGAGCAGGTTAGCGAGCATTGAGGGCTTGGTAAGGTCGTTGATAGCAACTACCTCATAACCCTCTGCACCGAACATCTGTCTGAAAGCCAGACGGCCGATACGACCAAAACCGTTAATTGCAACTTTTACATTAGCCATTGAAGTTTACCTCCTAATAATTTTTATACATATATTATACTACATACGGATAAATTTTGCAAGTCTTTTTCATATATTATTACTCATTTTTTTCAATATTTTCACACATTACCCTCATAACATAGAATATATATATCTGTGAATACAGCCGGCTTTTCTGAAACGAAAACGTTTGCTTAATAAAAAGTTAAATGGATATGTTATTTATTTTCATTGCAAAGGTGGTTTTAAAGTGCTATAATATCCACTTGAAAGTAAATGTGCACAAATAAACGTATTATAGTTTTTGCATATTGCACAATAGAAAATGATAAACAGGGCAGGAAAGCTATGAAGGATCTGACAAAAGGCAGACCGATCAAACTGATATTCTGGTTTGCAGTGCCGCTGCTGCTGGGCAATGTTTTTCAGCAGCTTTACAATTTAGCAGATACCCGCATCGTCGGGCAGTTCTTAGGTGAGGAGTCCTTTGCTGCCGTGGGCGCTACCTCCTCTCTCAACAGCACGCTGATAGGCTTTCTGAACGGCCTCACCACCGGCTTCGGCCTTGTGACCGCCCGCTATTTCGGTGCCAGGGATAAGGAAAAGGTCAAGGAGACTGTTGCGGCGACCCTTGTGCTGGGCTTTGCCACTGCCGCAGTGCTCACACTGGCAAGTCTGATCTTTCTTGACCCGCTGCTCCGTGCTATCAATGTCGGAGAGGATATTTTCCCGGCTGCCAAAAGCTATATAACCGTTATCCTTGGCGGCATGGCGATCTCCATGTGCTATAATATCGCCGCTGCCCTTATGCGTGCTGTGGGTGATACGGTAATGCCGCTGATATTCCTGATCGTTTCCGCCTTTGCGAATATAGGGCTTGATCTGCTGTTTATATGCGTTTTCAAAATGGGCGTTGAGGGTGCCGCTTATGCTACTCTTATCGCACAGGGGATCTCCGTAGGCCTTTGTATAAGGTATATGTTCACACGTCACACCGAGCTTCTGCCTGCCCGCAGGCACTTTAAATTCTCCGGCTCACTGGCGGCGGATATGTACGCTCAGGGTTCTTCTATGGGGCTGATGTATTCGCTGGTATCTATCGGCTCACTGGTGATGCAGGGCTCTATCAACAGCTTCGGGACCGACACTATCGCCTCTCACACAGCCTCCCGAAAGATCAGCGAGATGCTCATGACACCTTTCTCAGTGTTCGGCGCAGCAGCCGCTAATTTCAACGGACAGAATTACGGTGCAGGCCGCCTTGACCGGGTCAGGAAGGGCTTCCTTGATGCCACACTGCTTGCCTGGATATGGTCTGCGGTTGCAGTGCTGGCGACCTACACCATAGCACCCTTGATGCTGCGGGTCATCACCGGCATGGACAATCAGTTCATCACCGACCTCTCCACCCGCTACCTGCATTTCAACACTCCGTTCTATTTTATATTGAGCATTGTCATAGTTTTCAGGAATGCCCTGCAGGGAATAGGCATAAAGATATTCCCGCTGGCTTCCAGCTTTGTGGAGCTGGCAGGTAAGTTTGTTGTGGCAATGGTGCTGGCTCCGAGGATAGGCTACACCGGCATTATGATCTCCGAGCCCCTTGTGTGGATAGTAATGGCAGGGGTACTGAGCATCGGCTTCTTCACCAACAAGGAGCTTCGCAGCAGCCGCAGCCCGCTTCATCACGGCCGTGTCCACGCACTTGGCACCGCAAGATAAGCATTATTATATCTGAATATATAAGCAAAGAATGACCGGAAGCTTATGACCTCCGATCATTCTTTTTTCTTGTGTTAAAATCTAAAAGTGCAGCAGGAAGATCTAACATTGCAGATCGTCAATTATCAACTGTCAATTAATTTAATCCCAATTTCGATGTGCATTGCTGAAAACGATAATTTGTCCTGCGGACGGCGTAATGCCCTCGCCCGCAGCCGTGTGCAGAAATAAAGCTTTATCTGGCTCGGG
>CADBTF010000258.1 GCA_902797485.1 uncultured Ruminococcus sp.
TGCACAATGCACAATTCACAATGCACAATGAAGGAGCGCACTGGCGTGCGGTTATGCCCATTCGGGCGCCGTAGTGAGTGCAGGAGGGCAGCTTTTATGCCATAGGGTTACTTTGTTTTTTGCTGACATTCTTCAATACATTCTGCGGGCGGCCTCATTTTTGTGTTCTGCCCGGAGAAAGGGGTCTATATTTTTTGTTTCGACACATACCCTGTGAGAAGCAGAAAATGAGCACATCGCACTTACTTGGACAGAACGTCAGGAAATTGTGCATTAAAAACTATCAAGGACGCAGAATAAATAAACCTTAGCCAAACCCGCAAAGGAGGAATAATTGTGCATTGTGCATTGTGCATTGTGCATTGTGCATTGTGCATTGTGAATTGTGCATTGATCACAGTATCAGCTTGTCGCTGTCCCAGTCACCCAGCCGCAGCTTGCACTTGCCGCCGGAGGTGTGTACGTCCTCCTTTTTGGCTATCGCACAGACCCTGAATTCCGTTGCCAGATCAGCCGCCAGGTCAACATCTGTCAGGTCTATCTTCGTGCCGCCGTTGTAGCTGCCGAAAAGCAGCGCCCTGCTGCCCTCGCAGTTTACCTTCAGGCTGGAACGGCTCACACTGATAGTTGATGAATTTGTCAGCGCACCTATCGCAGTTATAGCGTCGCCGGAGCCGGTAACGTGCATATTCACGCTCTCTGCCTTGATGTTCGCCTGCTTGCCGTGAAGGGTGCCTATGCCTACAGTCAGCTGGCTCTCGGAGTGGCACTTGATGCTGGAATACATCATCTTTATCTCTGCGTCGGAATCCGTGGAGCCCAGCGCCACGCTGTATGCTCCTGTGGCAACTGTGTCCATGTCACAGCCTAAAATATCTATGTCCGCCGGGCCCTCTGTGGCGCCGATGCCTACGCTCAGGGCTCCCATAGCTCTGATAACATACCGCCCCCGCTGAATAACTATCTTTCCGCCCAGCCCGGAGCCTATGCACACTCCCGAATGGCTCTCGGCGGTGATCTCCACGGTGCCGTCCTGCTCAAAGATCAGCATACCGTGGCGGCTGGTAAGATCGTTGCCAATCCCGTAGAAATCAGCATGACCCAGCTTGATGAAGATGCTGCCATTGCCCTGCAAAGTCAGGCGGGAGCTTTCAGGCACCCTGATGCCGGAATTGTTCAGCTTGTTCTCACCCACCAGCTGCAAGGTGACATCACTGCTGTCGCCAATGTCTATGCAGGGGCGCTCAATGTGGTTTGAAAGATGCGCATTGTCAAGAATGACAGTTCCCTTGAAATTCTCCTTGATCTCAACGTGTATGCCTGCATAAAGCTGGGGCTCTCCGATTATGGATACGCTTCCCTCAGACCAGTCTGCGCCTATGAGTATCTTGCTGTAGCCCTCCTTCTGGAGCCTGTCAAGGGAGATCACCTCCCCGTTTGGCGCCTGATATACTCTCAAACGCTGGCCGTCCTGCCGCTCAAGGTGGTGAGCCTTTATCTCTGCCTTGATCTCATAGGGCAGCGACTGCAGCACCTCCGGCGAGGGCCTTGCGGTGTAGAAGCCCTGTATCAGGTCAACACCCATGAGTATCATCGTCCGCAGTTCCTCAGAGGTCTCTACTCCCTCAGCCAGAGCCATGATGCTGTTGCCGTGGCAGAAATCTATTATCTCCCGGACAAGGTGCCGCTTGTTGGGGCTGTTCTGTATGCCGCTGATAAGCGAGCGGTCTATCTTGACATAATCCGGGCTGTAGCGCAGAAGATTTGAGATGTTTGAGTAGCCGGTGCCGAAATCGTCGATAGCCAGCGGTATTCCCATATTATGGAACTGCTCCTTGATGACCTCCAGCCTGTCGTCAACAAACTCGGAGCTCTCTATCATCTCAACCACTATTTTATCAGCGTGGTCCTCAAGCAGCTTGATGATCTCCGGCATCTTTTCTTCTGCAATGGTGACATTCGGCATGGAGTTCAGAAATACCTTTCTTCCCTTGAAAAGCTCCTCATGCTCGTCAAGATAGCGTGTAACATTCATAAAGGTGTAATGCTCCACCTCTCCGAGACGGTGGGAAAGCTCTGCGTATTTCAGTATGTGGAAGGGGGTTATCCCCGGCAGGCCCTCCGCCCGCATGAGCGCCTCGTAGGAGTAGATCTCGCCGTTATCCGCCCGTACTATGGGCTGGAAATGGTAGGTGAACATATTGTAATCCAGCAGCCGCTGCACCATAGCTATCTCGTTGCGCTCCGATTCCGAAAGCTCCACCAGCCTTGACTTTTCCTCCTTGGCCTGCTTTTCCTTCAGCTTTATATAATCATAGGCCAGAGCAAAGGCAGCGTTCATGGCACGGACGCTTTCCGGGGTGTTCTCCTTTTCTATGGCGGCAGCAAGAGCTTTCTCGGCGCCTTTCATATCCTCGGCAGAGCCGGCAGACAAGGCCTGCTCCAAAAATTCAGCAAAAGGAAGATAATTCATAATCATTTCCTCCATTTCAGAAAATCATCAAACATTAACGGCTTGGCGTAGTAATACCCCTGAAAGCTGTGAACATCGTACTGCCTCAGTATCTCCCCCATGCCGGAGGATTCTATCCCCTCAACGCAGACCACCGCCCCATAGGTGGTAGCCATTTTGATAAATGCCTTGATAAGCTCCCGCTCTCTGCCGTCCTGCTCTATCATGCGCACAAAGCTGCGGTCTATCTTGATAGTGTCAAAGGGCAGGTCCTTGACAATGCCCACAGACGAAAACCCGGTGCCGAAATCGTCCAGAGCGATCTGCACTCCCCGCCCCCGCAGTGCAACGACAACATTTCTGAGAAGCGCCATGTCCAGCAGACGGCAGCGCTCGGTGATCTCTAAGCAGAGATGCTCCGGCGGGTAGCCTGTCTTTTCCAGTATCTCCATTACCATATCCACAAAATCCGGCTTTTCAAGCTGGGTGTAGGAGAGGTTCACGCTGATGGAAAATTCCGGGTTTTCCGCAAGTATCTCCTTCGCCCCACGGATAGCAGTGGTCATTATCCACTCCCCCAGCTCCGGGAAAAGAGGGTCCTGCTCCAGCAGCGGGATAAACTCGTCCGGCGGAACGGTACCGTATTCCTCGCTTCTCCACCTGAGCAGCGCCTCTGCGCCTATGAGCTTCTCCGTCTTGGCGTCCACCACCGGCTGATAAAGCAGAAAGAACCCCTTGTACCCCTGTGTGATCGACGCTCTGACAGCGTGGAACTTTTCTATCCTGCGGCGGTTTCCGCTGCCTAAAGCATCATTGAACTCCACAATGTCGCCGTGGCGCCTGGTCTTGGATTCGTTGTAGGCAAAGCCCAGGCAGGTCATGATAGTCTGAGTGTCTATGTTGAAATTATTCACGCTGATAGTTCCGCAGTTGAGCTCCAGCATGATATGCCGCCCGTCAATGGCTATGCCCTCCCGGTAGTAGGCCCGCAGATCCTCATACCTTTCCTTTACAAAGGGCAGGGTCATGGAGGTGGTCAGCACTGCAAACTTTGTGCCGTCCAGCCGGAAAACGGTGCCGTGATTGCCAACGTGCTCAAAGAGGTAGCGCCCGAATTTCTGAAGCACAAGGTTGCCGAAATGATAGCCGTAGATCTCGTTGATCTCCGAGAACTTTGAAATGCCTAACAGCGCAATGCGCATATCCTTGTTCTTGACGATATCCGCCTGAATATCCTCAAAGAAGCCGTACTGGTTCCTGATACCCGTCAGGCTGTCGATATTGCTCTGAACACCGTGGTCTCTGATAGTTCCGGCAAAATATTCCGGCACACCGTTTTCGTCCCGGAGCACTATGCCCCGGCAGGTACATACGTTGTATTCGCCGTTTATACGTCTTGCCCGGTACTGCATATCGTGGCCCATTGCTTCTCCCGCAAAGATAGCCGCAATGCCCTTGCTGTAGGTCTCCCGGTCGTCCTCGTGGATATGCTCCTCCCAGATCTCTCCGGCGCCGTACATATACTCAGAGGGCAGGCCGTAGGAATCCACCGCCGCCTTAGCCCAGCGGGAGTAATCGTATCTCATATCACAAACGTAAACATACATTCCGTCAGCGGCTATGGCGTTCATTTCAAAGAGCCCGTCCAGCATACGCTTTCTCTCGGCGGGTATCTGCTCCCTCACATTTTCGGGAGCTCCCGCAGCCTCTGTCTTTCTGCCGTTCTTTATAGCCAGCTTGTCCTGATACATACTCTCGTCTGCCCGCCTGAACACATCAGCCGCCTTATGGTCGTTCAGCCGGTCGTATACGCCCATGCCCGCAGCCACCACAGGGCCGTCACCCCGTTTCAGGTTATTCAGCGAATGCTGCCTGATAAGCTCCACCAGAGAAGAACGGTTCTCATAATCCCTGCCCGCAAGCACCGCTGCGAACTCGTCGCCGCCGATACGGAACACAGGGCTGTGAGCGAAGATGCTGCATATCATCCGGCAGGCGGACTTTATATATTCATCTCCTGCCTTGTGGCCCAGAGTGTCATTGATATGCTTCAGATCGTTTATATCGCAGACAACTATAGCAAAGGGCGAATGCCCCTGCTCGCCGTCCATGCTCTTCTGCATGGAATCCTCAAACTCCCGGTAGGCAGTCATGTTGCGGGTGCCGGTGAGACCGTCCCTGCGGGCCAGCTCGTTGGCCCGGTTGAGAGCTTCCACCTGCTCCTGCTCCTTCTTGACTTCCTCGTCTATGTTTTCCAGCCCCACGATAAAATGCACATTGTCACCGGAGCGCATCACCGTCAGCCGGGTGTATTCCTTCTGCCCCTCCACAGTGCGCCTGTAATCCGCACTGAACTGCTTTGCGGATTCAAGGGCGGAGATTATATAGTCCTTGTCCAGCAGGTCTGCAATGCGGGCCTTGTCCTCATCAAAGACCTCCCTGTCCACCAGCTTCAAAGCTTCCTCAAAGAAATTCTTCCCTTTCAGGTGAACAGAGGGGTCCACCTCCCTGATGCCGGAGGAATACCTGGAATAGTTCCCGGTGGTATGGTTTACAAAATATATAACATCATATCTCAGTGCAAGGCTGTTTACTATCTGCCCGTAGGCCTGGCTCTGCCGCCGGGATTCCTCAAGGGCCTCCTTAGCCTTGACCTCCTCGTTGATATTTTCAATACCCACCAGTAAATGCCGTTTGTCCGCAGCAAGTATCTGCATACACCGGCAGTGCATGACCTCCCCGCCGATTATCAGACGGTAGGTTTCGGAATAATGCTTGAAGCTTTTCAGGTTATTAAGCATATTCTCCTTATCGTAAAGGTACAGCACCCGGTCCACGTCCTCCGGGTGGACGAACTTTTTAAGGTTCCTGCGGCTCTCTGCAAAGAAATCCCCGCCCTTCTGGGGAATGTTCATGTTCTTGTAAACATCGGTGGAGGAGCACTCAAAGTAGCCGTCAGTTTCAAGGTCAACGTAATACAGGGTGTCGAAATGCTCTGCAAGGCTGCCGGCGATCTGATTGTAGACCTCATACTCACTCTGCATCTTCTCCATAAGCAGGCGCTGTCTCACCTGGCTGTCCACATTCTGCACGCCCAGGATAAAATAATCGTCGCCCTTGGCGGTGCCTCTGATAAGGCTCAGAGCGTGGTATACAGGCTTCCCGTCGATAACAAGGCGGTATTCTATCCTGCGCTTGTCGCCTCTGGCAAGCATTGAGAGCAGGTTATCCTTCTGGATATCCTGCATAAAGATATGCTTATCCTCCTCATAGATCACAGCGTCGGCATCGGAGATAAGGCTCTTGAAGAAATCCTCCCCGCCCTTGCGGAGCACAAGAGTCCGGTTCTGAGGGTCAGCAGAATACCACTGATAGGCATTGGTCCTGGCATTGACATAATAAATGCTTGAATACTCAACGAGCAGGGCTTCTGCGATCTTGATAAAAACCGGGTCGTTATATATCATAATAATACCTCCTGAAAAGGCAATAGTTAATCATCTTATACTATTCTATCATTGTACCACAAATATTGGAAAAAATCAATAGATTTTTGTGCATTTTTAATTTCAGGCATAAAAATTTTACAAAAAAAGAGAACGCCCGAAAGCGTCCTCACAGCAGGTCAATCATCAGCTTTTAATTTTTCCGCCCGTTTCTTTTCTATATACGTCAGCACATAGTAGACCGCAACCGCCACTGCTATTCCCAGCACTATCCCCCCTAAAATATCCGTCGGAAAATGCACGCAGAAATACAGCCGTGATACTATTATCATTGCCGCCGCAAAAAAGAACGGCACAGAGAGCTTCTTGTTCTGCAGGAATATGGCCGCCACCGCCGCCGCACTTGCCGTCGTGTGGCCGGAGGGGAAGGAATATTTTCCCAGCGGCGCAGGTATCAGGGTAGTGATCGTCGGGTCCTGGATAAAGGGCCGTTCACGCTGTATCAGGTGCTTTAATAGCCCCTCTCCCAATGCCACCTCGACCACAAGAGATACCGCCATGAACACACCTATCCGGCGGGTCTTCGGAATAATAAGGAACACCGCACACAGGGCTATCCAGAATATGCCAAGGTCTCCTATCGTGGTAAAAAATTCCATTATCTTGGTGAGCACGTCGTTTCTGATGTCTGCAAACCACCGCAGCACCTCAAACTCCCAGCCCATATCACCACCTCCTGAGCATATTGTAATACCGATACTTTAAAAATACCATAATTCCTCACCCAACAAATGATAAATATTTTAATTAATGCTGAAATACTTATGAACAGCCTTGCGAAAGCAGATCTGGCGTGGTATACTTTAAATAATGCACAATGCACAATGCACTTTTCAATGCACAATGCACAATGCACAATGCACAATTATTCTGCCTTAACAAGCTTAGTGCAGACTTTTTGTATACTGCGTCCTTGATAGTTTTTAATGCACAATTTTCTGACGTTCTATCCGGGTGTCTGCGATTTGCTCATTTTGGCTTTCTCACCGGGTATGTGTCAAATTGTTTTTGAGGACGCATTAATGGGATAGAACATCAAAATGAGGACGCCCGCAGCAGCCCTCACAGAACACA
>CADBTF010000259.1 GCA_902797485.1 uncultured Ruminococcus sp.
TCGTGAATAACACTTCATAAAGTGGATAGAGCACGCTGCGTTCTCTTCTCGGCTCCACAATTCCGTCCAAAACCTCTTCTAATGTCAGTTTTTTCATGATACACCACTCCTTTTATAATAGTGTACCATTTTTTGTACTTGTTTTCAATTACAACAAGTTTACAATTTGTTTGCTCGTGTTAAAGCCCTGCGGCTGAATGCTTTTTAGCTTGACATGAGCCTGAAAATATTGTATAATAAAAATCAAAGATCAGGGGGGAAACTAATGATTAAAACTATTAAGATATACAACAGCTCAAGCCTGATACTCCGCATTGTGATCGGTATGCTTTTAGGCGTCGCTCTCGCATTTGCTTTTCCAAGCGCCGGCTGGATAGGCATGGCAGGAGGCTTCTTTGTCCGTGCCTTAAAATCTATCGCACCGGTCCTTGTATTCGTGCTTGTAACAGCTTCTCTCTGTCAGAGCAGCTCCAAGCTGGATAAGCGCTTCGGCCTTGTGATCTTTCTGTATATATTCTCTACATATCTTGCTTCATTTGCGGCTGTGGTCGCCAGCTTCGTATTTCCTCAGAAGATAACCCTGACAAACGATTATCAAAGTATAACCACTGCCGCACCCGGCGGCATCGGTGACATATTGGAAAATATGTTTCTGAATATCTTTGATAATCCTGTATCAGCAATTGCTTCTGCAAACTATCTCGGCATACTGTTCTGGTCGATAGTTCTGGGCATGGCCCTGAAGCGTTTTGCAGGTGCCAGCACTCAGCAGGTGCTCATTAATATTTCTGATGCGGTAACAGAGGTGGTGCGCTGGATAATAAACCTTGCCCCCTTCGGGATATGCGGCCTTATGTTCACTGCTGTATCAGAAAGCGGCATGGATATTTTCACCAACTACGGGAAGCTCATTCTTCTGCTGGCGGGAACAATGCTTACGGTCTCACTGGTGTTAAATCCGCTGATCGTAGCTGTTACTCTTCGCAGAAATCCTTACCCCCTTGTTTTCAGGTGCATCAGAGAAAGCGGCTTTACAGCATTTTTCACAAGAAGTTCTGCTGCTAATATCCCCGTAAACCTTGAGCTCTGCCGGAAGCTTGGCCTTGACAGCGATATGTATTCTGTTTCGATCCCTCTGGGTTCAACTATCAATATGGACGGTGCCGCTGTCACAATAACTATCATGACCCTTGCCACAGCCAATACCCTTGGCATTGAGGTCTCCCTCCCGACGGCTATGCTGCTTTCCTTCCTATCCTCTCTTGCAGCCTGCGGAAGCTCCGGAGTAGCCGGCGGTTCGCTGCTGCTCATACCAATGGCCTGCTCGCTGTTCGGAGTGGCTGATGATATTTCTATGCAGGTCGTGGGTATAGGCTTTATCATAGGCGTTATCCAGGATTCTATGGAAACCGCCATTAATTCCTCCGGTGACGTTTTGTTTACTGCAACAGCAGAATATGCAAGCTGGAAAAAAGAAGGCAAAAGCCTGCCCGCCTTCCTTGGAGGAGACCGTGAACTTGACCGCACCGAAAACTAAAAAACACCCGCCGATGCTTATTCACCGGCGGGTTTTAATTTATAGCTTATGCCCAGGGATTTGAGCTTTCAGGCTGACGGATACCCGAAAGCAGGAACTGCTCCCAAAGATACCATTTGCCGTCCTTAGCAAGTCTTAGCTGAACATATCTTGGAGAATCGGCACCGCCGGAGGTGATGAACAGCTTTGCGTAATTCTGCTCTGCATAGGAATATGGATTCTCGAATACCTTGATAGTATAGGGTTCAGAGGGGGTGTAGTCGTTGGCAGGGGCCGCACCTTCAAAGTATGAGCGGGGCACATAATCAGAGTCCATGAATCTGTCACGGATAAACTGCTTATCCATGCCGGAAAGCGGCCTTGGCCCGCGAAGATATTCCAGCATAGAGAGTGAAAGCTCCTTGTCCTTCGGGTAAAAGCAAAGTGCCAGAACAGTCAGAGCAGCAGTGTCAAAGGGGGTGGATAATGCAGCCTGCGGCAGAGCCTTAAACTGCTCCAATGTGTCCGGGAGCTTCGGGAACACAATGCTCTCGGTTTTGTTGCTGCCTCCAACATTTGATACAGCATTGCTTACCTTGTTTTTCAGATCGTCAAAAAGTCCCATAAATAGTTCCTCCTTAAATAGTTTGTTAAATTGCTTGTAACTATTATACCATACATTTCATAATTTTGCATCATTTATTACCGCCTGATTTACAACTATTTGTTAAATTTTGATGAACATTTTGAAAAATATGCCACATTCTCTTACAGGCTTTTCCATGTTCAGTACGAAAAAACGTACTGACTATTTATTTATTCGGCGATTTTTCAGATGTTTTGTCTTTTTAAATAAAAATTATTATCATTTCAGCAGCCGTTTCTATATTACGTTTAAAAATAAAAAAAATTTGGGATAGGCATTGCAATTTGAGAAAATATGTGTTATCATTATAGATAAGAAACTATATATTGTGTGTATAGGGCTGTCGGAGTAGTATCCGGCAGCAATAACAGGAAAGGATTTGGATAAGATGAACACTAAAATTTGTCCCTATTGCCATGAGGAGATCTCCGAGGACGCTATACTCTGCAAGTTCTGCCACAATCTCCTTACTGATGATGATGAAGATAATACACCTGCGGCCGAGCAGGAGGATTCCGAGGAGAGGACCCGTGTGTTCTCCAAGGCTGAGGCTGCCAAGGCTGCCGCTGAGGAAGCTGCCCGCAGCAGCAAAGCTAAGCCCAGCTATGACGATTATGAGGAAGACCCTGATAATTATGATGACGACGATGATGACGATTACGATGATGATGACGACGACGATTACGATGATGACGGCTCCGCAAAGAAGACCTTTATAACTGCTGCTATCATCACACTTGGTATTCTGCTTGTGGTTATCGTTGCGATCTTTGCAGGCTATAAGATCTTCGGCGGAAGCACCAATAATGAATCAAAGGCTTCACCTGTAAACCCCGGCGTTGTTAGTCAGGCCGATAATCAGGCAGGCACCGAAAGCGCTTCCGGTGAGCAGTCCGCTGCACCTGCTGATGCTTCTATCGCAGAGAGCTCCGCTGATACTCAGAGCACTGCTGATACAGAGAGCAAGGAAGGCACTGATACCTCCTCTGTTGCAGATGCTTCCACTGCTGACAGCACTTCTGCCGCAGACAGCACTGCATCTTCGACCGCTGACAGCTCCTCTACCGCAGACAGCACTGCTTCTTCCGCTGCTGACAGCTCATCTGCTGCTGACAGTTCTTCTGCCGCAGACAGTTCTTCCGCTGCCGACAGTTCTTCCGCAGCTGACACAAGCACTGACGATGCTATCCTTGCTAAGGCAGAGCAGATCCTTGCAGCCTACAACAGCTCCGGCGTTGAGAGCACTACCGTAAGAGACGGCTCTACTGCTACCGCTAAGTTCTACTACATCACCATGAAGGACAAGACTGTTTGGTCTGTTGCATACAATGCTTCAACCGGCAAGTACATTCTCCAGAACGGTTCACAGCGTATCGAGCAGTAATCAATGGCATGATATAATGACTGACACCTTTGCAGCTTCTTGCAGAGGTGTCTTTTTTATACCGGCATTGTTTACAATTAATTAACAACTATAGCACCCCTTTTCTGCACTACTGTTTCAAAGGGCGGAGGTGAGAGCAATGAACAGCGATATGCTTTTTGAGGAGATATATAATGAAACTAAACAGAGCGCTCTTAGATTCATTACTTCAAAATGCCTGTCCATAACAGATATCGAGGACCTGTTTCAGGAAACCTACCTCCGTGTTTACGATGCCTTGGAATCAGGGCGGCGTCCGGAACAGGCCGAGGCTTTTGTTATCGGCATAGCTAAGCATTGTCTCTCACATTATTATTCGGCAGCTCAAAGACTCAAAGCACGCATAAGCCTGAGCGCCGGAAAGCTCTCTGACGAACCCGTTGATATTGGCGATGATACCGATATTGAAGGTCTTATCGCTGACAGGATCCTGCTCAACGAGGTCTTTAATGAGATCACAAAGCTTCCGCCCGATGCACAGAGAATATTTTATCTGCACTATTTCTTAGAGCTGAGCCTCCCCGATACTGCCGCTTTGGTCGGGCTCTCAGAGGGCCAGGTCAGACAGAAGCTATACAAGGCGGTAAGGCAGCTCAGAAGAAAATACAGAAGGAGGTAATTCTTATGACAGAAAAGGAGCTATACAAAATGGCAATGAAAAATAATCTTAATGACCCTGCGGAGAGATCAGCCGCAGAGCTCCGCAAGGCAAAAGGAAATTACGGCTATGTGAAAGGCAGCACAGGAAGGTTTATAGCGATAGCAGCGGCAGCTGCAATAGCTGTCGGTGCAGGAACTGCGGCATTCCTGCATAAGAGCAGCAAGTCAATAAATACAGCCGATGAGCTCCCGGCAGACGAAGCTCTCAGCACTGTTGAGGCAGAAAGCATTGCTGATGAAACAGAGATCGTTGTTAATGACGAACCGGCAGATACCGGAATTGAGGAATACCGTAAATTCTGGGCGCTGCTGAATGAGGAAATATCAAGCTATAGAGCTATCGCCACAACCTACAGGGGCGGTTCTTCAAGAGTGACCGCACTCACTATGAGATCTCTTGCAGAAAGCGATTTCGGTACAGATACTACCCAGACAGTCAAGCAGATATCGGACTTTTTCACATCAGCTGAAAATATTGAGTATCTCGGATTGGAGTCTTCCGATGAAAAAACCGTTGACAGCTCGGTGACTGATATAATGTTCAGTAAAGCCGATTCAAATATCATCATTGACGATACAGCCGGAAGGGAAACAAATATTAACAGCTCGTTAGTGGATATCAGCTTGTTAGTGGATTATGTGGTCTATGACGGTGCAGCCTATGTGGAGCTTTCGCTGACAAACGCAATCAATACTGATTTCAGCACTTCCAATTATTTCTATAAGGTGACTTCGTCAGACGGTAATTACCCTTGCTTTGACGGAAATACCCTTGCCCTTGCGGACGGCGGCTGGGAGGAAAACCGCACTAACTACGCCTTTTTAACAGCTCCGGAGGATTTCCACGCCATGAAGGCAGACAGAGTATTCACAGCCTTTGACGCTGAGGAGGCTGTAAGCTACAGCTTCAGCATTGATTTCTCCGGTGATAAACCGCTGCCGACTGTCAATGTTTTTGACGTAACAGTTCCGGAAGGAACAGAGATCACAAAGGGAGAATTCGTTATCCAGCTTGAAACCGAAGGCTCCTATGGCAAGGACGCCGCAGTGGAATACCCAGTCGCAATAACTGAGGAAATGCTGAAAAACGGAGAGACAGCTATAGATATGAGCAGCTTTGCCAATCGCATCAAGGCTGAGGATATAGTCTCTATCCGCTGCGACGCACATTTCAATACCAATGAGCACGCCCATACCAAATCGGAAAACGTGCAGTTCAACCCGCAGTATGCCTATAACATTTCAGCCTACGTCGGCATTGACCGCACAGCACAGTAAGATCAAACCCCAAAAGCCTCCGTCAGGGGGCTTTTTTGTATGTGTGAAAAAATCTTTTCAAAAGGGCTTTATTTTTTTTGCAAGGTGTGCTATAATATAATAGTATGATTATATATTGAAAGGACAGATCATTATGCAGTTCAAGTTTTCTGAAAAGGTCGCACACCTGCAGGCCTCACAGATAAGAGAAATTTTAAAGTATTCCGCTGACCCGGAAGTTATTTCGCTGGCAGCAGGTTCACCTGCTCCCGAAGCACTTCCGGCTAAGGAACTGGAGGAGCTCTCTAAGGAGATACTTGCCGAGGAGCCCTCTATCGCTTTCCAGTACGGAGTTACCGAGGGCTACACCCCTCTCCGTGAGGAGGTCAAGAACATTCTCCGCAAGCGTGGAATCTTCAATGACGAATATGATGATGTTATCATCACCAGCGGCGCTCAGCAGGCTAATGAGCTTTCTGCCAAGGTGCTCTGCAACGAGGGAGATACTCTGCTCGTTGAAAATCCCTGCTTTATCGGCTCCCTTAATGCCTTCAAGAGCTATCATGTTGACCTGCAGGGCGTTACCCTTGAGCCGGACGGCATGAATATGGAGGAGCTTGAGGAAAAGCTGAAAACAGGTAATGTCAAGCTTGTTTACCTTATCCCCAATTTCCAGAACCCCACAGGGTTTACAATGTCATGGGAGAAGCGTCAGAAGGCCTTTGAACTTTGCGGAAAGTACGGCGCAGTTATCCTTGAGGACAACCCCTACGGCGATCTGCGTTTTGCCGGCGAGGATATCCGCTGCATCAAGGAGCTTGACACAGAGGGCAGGGTTATCTATTCCGGTACCTTCTCAAAGATACTGTCACCCGGTATCAGAGTAGGCTATGTATGCGCTCATAAGGATATTATCCAGAAGATCGTGGTCTGCAAGCAGGTGGCTGACGTACATACTACAATGTGGTCACAGATGCTTTGCTACCGTTTCCTGAAAAAGTATGACCTTGACGAGCATATCAACAAGCTTCACAAGGTATACAAGCACAAGACCGAGCTTATGATCTCTGAGATCAAAAAGAACTTCTCCTCCAAGATCACCTTCTCGGAGCCCCAGGGCGGTCTGTTCATCTGGTGTACTCTCCCGGAGGGTGTGACCACCCAGCAGATGATAGATTTCTGCACCACCGCCGTTAAGGAATACAAGGTGGCTATCGTGCCCGGTTCTGCTTTCTCCATTAAGGATACCGACGAGTGCCGTTCCTTCCGTTTGAATTTCTCCACCCCCACAGACGCTAATATCGTCAAGGGCTGTGAGATCGTCGGAAAGCTTTCCAAGGAGATGTTCGGAGAATAAAGTGAGGTGTTCTGCCCGTGAAAAAGGCTCTGCTTACAGATACGCTTCGTGAGCTAAAGCGCTCTACGGGCAGGTTTATCTCTATCCTTGCGATAATAGCTCTGGGCTGCGGATTTTTCTCCGGCGTCAAGGCTACTATGCCTGACATGGTGGAGACTGCCGAGACCTATTTTGAGGACCAGCAGCTTATGGACCTGAAGCTTATGTCCAGCATTGGCGTCCGCTCTGAGGACGTGAGTGCAGTCCGGCACAGCGAAAGGGTAGAGGCTGCTTCAGCCGGCTATTCCAAGGACGTTTTCTACCGCTATAACAATCAGAACCTTGTCCTGAAGGTCATGTCTCTGCCCACAAGCGGTATAAATGAGCTGGTGCTGCTGGAGGGCCGTCTGCCGGAAAAGCAGGGCGAGTGCGTGGTGGAGACCAAGATGTCCTCGCCGGATACCTTTAAGATAGGCAGCAAGCTGACCCTTTCCCTCCCGGAGGGCGAAATCATCACCGACAGCCTCTCCACAGACACCTTTGAGATCGTCGGCATCATCACTTCGCCTATGTATATCGGATTTGAGCGAGACCGTTCTCTTATTGGAAACGGTGAGGTCAATTCCTACATAATGGTGCTGCAGGAGGATTTTATTCAGGAGTATTATACCGAGCTCTATATCCGCTTTGAGGGGCTGCGTGAGCTTGACCCTTTCTCCGACGAATATGCTGACGAGGTGGCTTTAGCTAAGCGCAGTGCGGTTGAGGCCTTCAAAAAGAGCGTGTCGTACAGATATGAGTCCTTGAAATCTGATGCTCAGAAAAAGCTTGATTCTGCTCAGAGCCAGCTTCTGTCTCTTGAAAGCGTGCTGTCACTTGGGAGTGCTGACCTGAATATGGTTTACAGTTCCGGCCTTGCAGAGTACGAAAAAGGGCAGAAGGCTTATGATGCTTTAGAGGATAAAAATACCGCTGCGGCCTTTCTTGCCCGCTCTAAGCTGGCTCAGGCCAAGGAGCAGCTTGATATGCTCTCGGAGCTTATCAACGGCGGAGAAGCAGCTGAAAACAAATACCGGCAAATGTATATTGACTCCAAGGAGAAGCTTGAGGCGGGCAGGGCAGAGCTGGAAGAAATGCCTGAGCTCAAATTCTATGAAACAGACCGCTTCTCACTTACCGATTATCCCAGCTTCAAGAATGACGCCTTAAAGGTCGATTCTATAGCAAAGGTATTTCCGGCTTTCTTTCTTCTGATCGCTGCTTTGGTAACACTTACCACCATGACCAGAATGATCGACGAGCAGCGTACCACAATAGGCACCTACAAGGCTCTGGGCTATTCTGCCGGGAAGATCGTTTTCAAGTATCTGTTCTATGCCTTCTCTGCATCGATTATCGGCAGCGTCATAGGCACTGTCGCCGGCCTGCAAATTTTTCCTTCTATCATTTATGACAGCTATAAGATACTTTATAACATTCCAAAGCTGCTGACACCCTTCCGGCCGATGTACCTTGTGGGGTGTATGCTTGCTTCGCTGGCCTGCACCGGCGGTGCAGTGATGTACGCCAGCTTAAAGGCCCTGCGCTCACAGCCCTCTGAGCTTATGCGTCCGAGACCTCCGGCCTCCGGAAGGAGAGTGCTGCTTGAAAGAGCGGGCTTTATCTGGAAGAGAATGAGCTTTCTTATGAAGGTCACTGTCAGGAATCTGCTCAGGTATAAAAAGCGGTTTTTCATGACAGTTGTGGGTGTCGCCGGCTGTACGGCGCTCATCATCACAGGCTTCGGCTTGAAGCATTCTATCAGCTCTATTGCAGACAAGCAGTTCGAGGACGTTCAGCTCTATGATGCAATTGCAGTCATAAATTATGCCGATGCCTCCAGCTCTGAGCAGGCCAGGGATTACATTAACGAAAGCTCAGGCGTTGAAGCCTCTATGCTCATGAGTTCTGTCTCCTGCGAGGCCAGGCAGGGCAATGTTATACAGAATGTTTCTTTGATGTGCCCGGAAAACCCGGAAGAGCTTGGCCGCTATATCAGGCTCAGCTCTGTTGACGGCACTGATTTTGCTCTTGACAATGAAACTGTTGCTGTAACCGAAAAGCTGACTATGCTTATGAAATTATCTGTCGGTGACAGTATCACCCTTAACCCGCCAGACGGCGAAAAGCGCAGCTTTAAGATCGGATCTATCATTAAAAACTACGCTATGCACTACATCTACATTTCGCCGGAGCTTTATAAAAGCAGCTTCGGCACTGCCCCGGAATACAAACAGGTCTATATGTCCCTTGACCATACCGATGAGGAAGCCTTCAAGGAGCGTATTATGGATAACGACCTGTTTCTGGGCATCTCATTTAAGGGCGGCATTTTGGGCAGCTTTAAAAAATCCGTCCAAAGCCTTGATGCGATAACTTTGCTGCTGATCTCCTGCGCCGGGCTTTTAGCGATTATCGTGCTCTATAATCTTGCCAATATCAATATTACAGAGCGTGTGCGGGAGATCGCCACAATAAAAGTCCTCGGCTTCTTTGACGGCGAGACCTCTGCATATATATACAGGGAGAATGTCATTTCCACTTTGCTGGGGATAGCATTGGGGCTTCTGCTTGGAAAGCTGCTGCATTACTTTGTGGTCATCACTTGCGAGATCGACGTAGTGCTCTTTAACCGTGAGCTTGTATGGTGGGCTGATATTTTTGGAATACTCTTAACCATAGGCTTTGCTGCACTGGTGAATATAGTTCTGCATTTCAAGCTGCAAAAGGTGGATATGGTCGAATCCTTAAAGGCCGTAGAATAATTAACAGGAGGTAGTATTATGGAAAACAAATGTAAGCTTAACTGGTGGGCAATGCTGGCAAGTCTGCTGACTGGCCTTATCCTTGGAGCCCTTGGGGTGATCCTTGGAAAAAGATACCTGGCCCCCCGCAAGACGGAGCATGACGAAAGAGAAGGCTTTGATTACTGTGATTATGATTTTGATGATTATTATGATGATGATTTACAGTACCGTGACAATGAGGACTCTGCTCTTGACGACGAGAGCGGTACTTATTCGTTCTAATATATAAAAGAAAGGTATGATCTGAGAAATGAAGCTTGGTATGGTAGGATTGCCTAATGTAGGCAAATCTACACTGTTTAACGCACTGACAAACGCCGGTGCAGAAAGTGCAAATTATCCCTTCTGCACTATTGAGCCCAATGTGGGCATCGTGTCTGTTCCCGATGAGAGACTTGAAAAGCTCAGGGATATGTATAACCCCGTAAAATTCACCCCTGCCACCCTTGAATTTGTGGACATTGCAGGGCTGGTAAAGGGCGCCTCCAAGGGTGAAGGCCTGGGAAATAAGTTCCTGGCTAATATCCGTGAGGTGGACGCTATTGTTCACGTTGTACGCTGCTTTGAGGACGAAAATATCGTCCATGTTGACGGCAGCATTGACCCCAAGCGTGATATTGAGACTATTGATCTTGAGCTGGTATTTTCTGATGTGGAGCTTATCGAGCGCAAGCTTGACCGCACCAAAAAGGCCATGAAGGGAGACAAGAGCCTTGCCTCTGCGGTGGATTTTCTCGAAAGGCTGAAAGCTCATCTGGAGGACGGCAAGCCTGCACGTTCATTTGATATGACCGAGGAAGAACTGGAGCTCCTGAAGGAGACCCCGCTTCTCAGCCTGAAGCCGGTGATCTATGCGGCTAATCTCTCTGAGGAGGATTTCACCAATAACATAGACACCAACAAGCATTATAAGGCAGTCTGCGAGATCGCTGAGAATGACGGCAGCGCAGTGTTCCCCATTTGCGCTCAGATAGAAGCCGAGATAGCCGATATGTCTGATGATGACAAAGCAATGTTCCTTGACGAGCTTGGTCTTAAAACCAGCGGCCTTAACCGTATCATCAAGGAGGGCTATGCTTTGCTGGGCCTTATCTCCTACCTGACTGCCGGTCAGCCGGAGGTCAGAGCATGGACTATCAAAAAAGGCACCAAGGCTCCCCAGGCAGCCGGAAAGATACATTCCGATTTTGAAAAGGGCTTTATCCGTGCCGAAGTCGTGTCCTTTGACGACCTGATGTCCTGCGGCTCCATGAACGCAGCCAAGGAAAAGGGCCTTGTCCGCTCCGAGGGCAAGGAATATGTCATGCAGGACGGTGATATTGTGCTGTTCAGATTCAACGTCTGATCTTACTGTGAAGGAGGTGCGGCAATGAAAGAGATCATTACAGAACGTCTGCATCTCCGATATGTAACCGCCGATGATACACAGCGGATATTCGACTGCTGGGCCAGCGATCCGGAGGTCGCAGAATTTGTCACCTGGAATGCTCACAAAAGCATAGAAGACACCAAGGCCTTTATGGACTACATTTTGAAAGAGTACCAAAAACCGGACTGCTACCGCTGGGGCATAGAGCTTGCCGATACCGGCGAGCTTATCGGAATGATAGATGTTGTGGGCTATCACAACGGCTCCCCTGTGATCGGTTACAGCTCCGGCAAAGCCTACTGGGGCAACGGTTATATGACGGAAGCTCTCAGGGCAGTTGTCTCGCAGCTGCTTGATGACGGCTATGAGACTCTTGTTATTGAGGCTGTTGATAAAAACATCGGCAGCAACAGGGTCATTCAAAAAGCAGGCTTTAAGCTTATCGGCACCAGAGAAGACAGGCTTTCTGCTGCAAAGCAGAACCGTTTGGTCAGGATCAATTCATACCGCTTGTATAAGTAAGCATAAAAAATAAGGGTATATCCCGGCTGGGATATACCCTTTTGTGTTGTGTCAGAAGATCTGCCCCGGCAGCTTTAACTTCTGCTTAGGCGGGAAATGCTTGTCAAACTCCTCCACCTGTTCATCAGTTACATAATAGCCCTTGGGCGTCAGGTATACACCAGTGACTCCGTCAAGATAACCCGGCCTCAGCTCTTTGCAAAGGAAGAATGAGAAATCAGCGTCTTCCGGCAGGTCGTGATACCTGATGTTGAATTTGGAAGCGTAGTCAAAGCCGCTCTTGCCGTAAAAGCCGATGCTGCCCTCAAACAGCACAGCTCCGAAGCCAAGTGCTGCCGCTTTTTCGAGCGAGTAGTCTAAAAGCTGCTTTCCGTAGCCCTGACGTTTCAGGTCGTGGGCAATGCAGATAGGCCCCATTGTCAGCACATCTATATTTCTTCCGTCGTCAGCCTTTATCAGAGTTTTCATAAACATATTCTGCCCAATAAGGCGACCGCCCTTTTCCATTACAAGATCAAGCTCTTTGATAAATGCAGGATCCTCACGCAGAAGATGTATCACATAATGCTCACTGCACCCCGGACGGTATACGTTCCAGAATGATTCTCTGATAAGCTCCTCAACTGCTCTGTGGTCGGTGTTTTCTTCTGAACGAATTATAATGTCATTTTTCATCATTGTTTAACCTCCTGAAAATTGTTGACTTCAATTGCTTCTCAGCGGGAGGCCTGATGACAGCAGCGGCCTCCCGGTCAGCCTGCTATCTCCAGTGTTAAGTTGTTAAATTTCAAAAAGACATCTCCTGTTATTATTGTCTGATATAAATTCCGTTTTCTTCCAGATAATCCTCCAGGTCCTGCTTGTACTCAAACTGCGAGGGGTCGAACAGCGCCTTTAATGCTCTTTGACCGATATCTCTGCGGTAGTGAGCATTCTCAAAGCTGATCTTCTTTACAGCCTGATAGGAAAGATTGATCGCCTCCTGTAAGGTGTTGCCCTTGCAGGTCACGCCGAGAACTCGTCCGCCGTTTGTCAGGAATTTACCCTCAGAAAGCTTTGTACCGGCGTGGAATACCTCGGCGCCCTCGACCTGACCGTTTTTGTTCACGCCGGTGATCTCAAGTCCCTTGGGGTAGGAAAGGGGATATCCTCCGCTTGCCATAACAACGCAGGTGCAGGCACCGGTGTGCCATTTGATCTCAATGTCGGAGAGCTTGTGATCGCAGATCGCCAGCATGATCTCAAGCAGGTCGCTGTCCAGCATCGGCAGGACTACCTGTGTTTCAGGGTCTCCGAAGCGGCAGTTGTATTCAATGACCTTCGGGCCGTTGGGGGTTATCATCAGGCCGAAATAGAGGCAGCCCTCAAAGGTCCTTCCCTCAGCGTTCATGGCGTTGACGGTCG
Organism: uncultured Ruminococcus sp.; assembly: GCA_902797485.1. Classification (GTDB taxonomy): domain Bacteria; phylum Bacillota; class Clostridia; order Oscillospirales; family Ruminococcaceae; genus FB2012. The sequence continues at coordinate 12,980 of CADBTF010000259.1, forward strand.
GCAGGAAGATCTCCTTCATGCACTGCTCGGCTACCTCCCCGGTGTAATATGGGTTCGGTGATACCGTACCCATTCCGCCGGTGTTCAGGCCCTCGTCATTATCGTAGGCTCTCTTGTGGTCCATTGAGGAGATCATAGGCTTGACAGTCTTGCCGTCTGTAAATGCCAGAACTGAAACCTCCGGCCCAGTGAGATATTCCTCAACAACGATCGTAGCAGAGCTCTCACCGAATTTTTTGTCGTCGATCATCTCCTTGATCGCCGTGACAGCCTCCTCCTCGTTCTGAGCAAGTATAACTCCCTTTCCGAGAGCCAGTCCGTCAGCCTTGATAACAGCAGGGTAGGTGTTCTGCTTTTTAACGTATTCAATAGCGGAGGCGCTGTCGTGGAAGACCTCATATCCCGCAGTGGGGATATTATATTTCTTCATCAGGTTCTTTGAGAAGACCTTGCTTCCCTCGATTATAGCAGCAGCCTTTTTAGGCCCGAAGGTCCTGAAGCCCTCTGCCTGAAGTGCATCGACCATTCCCAGCACCAGCGGGTCATCAGGTGCGACCACTACCAGGTCAGCTGCCACCTGCTTTGCAAGAGCCACTACTCCCGGAATGTCAGTAGCACCGACATTGAAGCACTCTGCTCCGTCAGCAGCAATGCCGCCGTTGCCGGGGGTGCAGTATATCTTCTCACATTTGGGTGACTGCATAAGCTTGCGGATAATTGCGTGCTCACGTCCGCCGCTGCCTACAACCAATATTTTCATTTGTCTATCCTCCTTTAGGGTGGTGTGTGCCTATTAATGGTGGAACAGTCTTATGCCGGTGAAGGCCATAGCCATGCCGTACTTGTTGCAGGTCATGATAACATGGTCGTCACGGATAGAACCGCCCGGCTCGGCAATGTACATAACGCCGGATTTCTTAGCTCTTTCGATGTTGTCGCCAAAGGGGAAGAATGCGTCAGAGCCCAGCACCACATCAGTGTTCTTGGCAAGCCATGCCTTCTTTTCTTCAACAGTGAATACCTCCGGCTTTACCTTGAAGATATTCTCCCATGCGCCGTCAGCCAGCACGTCCATATACTCATCAGAAATGTATACGTCGATGGCATTGTCTCTGTCAGCACGGCGGATATTGTCCACAAACTGCAAGCCTAATACCTTGGGGCTCTGCCTCAGCCACCAGTTGTCTGCCTTGCTGCCGGCAAGTCTTGTGCAGTGGATACGGGACTGCTGGCCTGCTCCGATTCCGATAGCCTGACCGTCCTTGACATAGCATACAGAATTGGACTGTGTGTATTTCAGAGTGATAAGAGAGATCATCAGGTCGTCCAGCTTGTCGTCCGGAATGCTTTTGTTCTCGGTAACAATGTTTGAGAGCAGCTCCTTGTTGATGTCCAGCTCGTTCCTGCCCTGCTCAAAGGTTACGCCGTAAACCTGCTTGCGCTCAACAGGTGCAGGTGTATAATTCTCGTCGATCTTTATGATGTTGTAAGTGCCCTTGCGCTTGCTCTTGAGTATCTCAAGTGCCTCGTCAGTATAGCCTGGAGCGATCACACCGTCAGAGACCTCACGGTGTATCATCTTGGCAGTTGGAACATCGCAGACGTCAGAAAGAGCGATAAAGTCACCGTAGCTGCTCATTCTGTCAGCGCCTCTTGCTCTCGCATAAGCGCAGGCCAGCGGAGAAAGCTCGCCGAGATCATCTACAAAATAAATCTTTTTCAGTGTGTCGGAAAGCGGTCTGCCGATAGCAGCGCCGGCAGGAGAAACGTGCTTGAAGCTTGTGGCAGCAGGCATACCTGTGGCTTTTTTCAGCTCCTTGACAAGCTGCCAGCCGTTGAAAGCGTCCAGCAGGTTGATGTAGCCGGGCTTGCCGTTGAGCACCTCGATAGGCAGATCAGAGCCGTCCTCCATAAAAACCCTTGAGGGCTTCTGATTTGGGTTGCAGCCGTATTTCAGTAACATTTCATTTGCCATTTTGATTACCTCCGTTATATTAAACCTTGTTGAACTTGTTCACTATTCTTGTGTCTGCCTTGCCGGTCTCAATGTCGATAAATCTTACAAACAGCGAGACCTTGTTATCCTCATTCAGTGCCTCCCAGAGACCCTTGGTGAATTCTTCAATGTCATTGGGGATAGCCACTTTTTTGGGTTCGCCCTCAAAGCTCGGCAGGGGAGAGCCGTCACCGATATATGTGTGGATAAAATGCCCCACACCGTTCAGAGGATTTGAATAAGCATAGGTGAAGCGCTCAACGCAGTCCGGATCACCGTCAGCAGACTTGATGATGTTCATAGCATAGTTGTACTTTCCGTCGTCAACGTGCATGATGCCGGAGATCCTTGGAGTGTAGTTAGGAGCATCATCCTCATATTCACGGGTGCGGAGGCTCTGCTCAAAGGTCTGCTGCTTGTCCATAAGCTCATAGATAGTGTCGGTCTGGTCGCCGTTGGTAACAATAGTCTTGTTTCCCAGCACACGAACGGGAGAGTAAATGATAAGGTGCGGGTCAGACAGCTTCGACGGGTCAGCAGCTTCGGTCTTGATACCGTCAGCAGTTTCAGTAAATACCCTGTTGCGGCTGTTTACGCTTCTGCCCATGATAAAATAAGCAGTAACAGCCTTTTTGCCGTCCTCGCTCTTGCCGATAACGATACCACGTCCGGGGTAATTGTTGGCTTTGAGCTCCTCATAGATGTTCAGCATTTTCATAGTTTTGACCTCCTGTATATTTTATTGTTGATCAACATAAGCCTTGCCGTCTTTGATAGTTATGCGCCCCTCGCAGAAAAGAGATACAGCCTTCGGCAGCAGCTTCCATTCAACGTTTTCCATTATCCTGTGCTGCAAGGTTTCAGGTGTGTCGTCGTTTTCAACATTGACAGTCCCTTGCAGAATGATCGGGCCTCCGTCACATTCTTCTGTGACAAAATGAACCGTCGCTCCCGATACCTTAACTCCCTTAGCCAACACTGCCTCATGAACGTGCAGCCCGTAAAAGCCCTTGCCGCAGAAGCTGGGTATAAGAGCCGGGTGAACATTCATCATCTTATATGGGAAGGCCTTGCATACCTGTTCATCAAGTATAGTCATAAAGCCTGCGTAGACCACAAGGTCAGCCTTTTCTTCCAGCAGTGCTTCCAGCATAGCCTTTGAGTAAGCCGCAATGTCGGGATATTCCTTTCTGACAAGCACTCTCGTTTTTATGCCTGCGGCTTTAGCACGCTCCAGAGCATAGGCGTCAGCCCGTGAGCTTATTACGCAGGTGATGTGCCCGCCCTTTATTTCTCCTCTGTGCTCGGCATCTATCAGCGCCTGTAAATTAGTGCCTCCGCCGGAAACCAGCACGACTATATTTTTCATAATGCTTCCTCCTAATAAATCGTAACAAGCTTGATGCCCTTGGCTTCTTTATCAAGCAGCTGCAGCAGACCGTCAATTATCTGCGTCTCACCGGGGTAGAGATATTTGTAGCCGTCATTGGCAGTAGCAGAGATCGTCAGGTCGCTGTCGGCATGATCAAGGTATTGATAGATAAGCTCGTTTTTATCAAGATATTCGCTGATCTTCTGTTTCAGTTCGTTTAACGCTGCTTCATCAGGTTTTTCGTTAAAATTTATACTCATCATAAATGCAGTGCCTGCAGCAGCACATTTCACCTCAAAGGGTAACCCCAGCCCGTCAAAATACTTTTGGATCTCCTCACCGTATTTTTCCGCAGCAGCGTGCTTTTCTTCGTCGGTTATTGCCTCGGCAACAGGTGATCTGGTTTTCAGGTCATGGCGGTAATCTAATGTGTCATCACCGTTGACAGTAGCCTTTACTACTCCCTCGACTTCGTTGAGTGCTTTGAGTATCCCAAGAATTGCCTTGTCACTGTCGGCATTGCCCAGGTCAAGAATTATCTGCAATTCCCGGGGACCTTTTTTATTGACTGTCACATCTCCGTAGAAATTGTCCTCGGTGAGCTTTCCGCATTTCTTTTCAAGCTGCTCATCGAAGGTGCTCAGGGTGCTGTCGTCAATGTCCTTGTTGAGCTCTACCTTGTAGATGAACATTTCACCGTCAAAGCCCTCAAAGTGAGCTTCATACCCAAGGCCCAGCCGGTCTGCTCCGAAGAATTGATCGTAGGAGAAGGATTCGGTCTGGTCTGCTCCGTTGGAGTCCTCTGCTTTCTGCTTTGCCCCGACACCGTCCATTAAATATCTGCCCTGGATATTTACAGACTGTGTTTTGCCTATGACCATAAGCGCCACGATAGCAGCGACCAACATAACCCCAGCTATGTACGCACCGCGCTTTCGCATGAATCTTTGCAGACCCTCTTTGTTGTCCTGCATAAGCTTCCCCCATTTAAAACAAGGAGGGCGAATTATCTATTCTCCCTCCTGTGAATTTTTAGCAGATTATTACGCCCTCGTCACTCTCGCAGAGCTCACCAAGAACATAAGCCTCCTCGCCTGTTTCGTTGATAGCATCCACTGCCTTGTCAGCATCAGCCTTATCAACACAGACTATCATTCCGACACCCATGTTAAAGGTGTTGAACATATCTCTCTCAGGAATATTGCCGTAATTCATGATGACCTGGAAAATAGGAAGCACCTGAACAGCATTCCTTTCGATCTTTGCGGCTATGCCATTGGGCAGAGAACGGGGAATGTTCTCATAGAAGCCGCCTCCGGTAATGTGCGAGATAGACTTGACTGTTACCTTGTCGATCAGATTCATTATAGCCTTGACATAGATCTTGGTAGGCGTCAGCAGCACATTGCCGAGAGTAGTACCCAGCTCAGAATAATGCCTTGCCAGATTGGACTCGCTGACAGTGAATACCTTTCTGACCAGTGAGAAGCCGTTGGAGTGAACTCCGCTGGACTTAATGGCGATAAGCACATCTCCGGCCTTCTGAGTGTCCGGCTTCAGTATCTTATCCTTGTCCACAACGCCTACTGCAAAGCCTGCTAAGTCGTACTCGTCCACCGGGTAGAAGCCGGGCATCTCGGCAGTCTCACCGCCGATCAGGGCAGCACCGGACTGCACGCAGCCCTCTGCAACGCCCTTGACTATCTCAGCGATCTTTTCAGGATAGTTTTTGCCGCAGGCTATGTAATCCAGGAAAAACTGAGGCTTGGCGCCGCAGCAGATAATATCGTTTACGCACATTGCAACACAGTCAATGCCGACTGTATCATGCTTGTCCATAAGGAAAGCGATCTTCAGCTTTGTGCCGACGCCGTCAGTGCCGGAGACCAGCACAGGCTTCTTTATTCCTTCAAGATCAAGCTCGAACAGTCCGCCAAAGCCGCCGATGCCGCTCAGTACACCGTTAGTAACTGTTCTCGCAACGTGCTGCTTCATCAGCTCTACTGCCTTGTAGCCGGCAGTAACGTCAACACCTGCCTGCTTGTAGCTTTCGGAAAAACTTTTCATTTATACAACCTCATTCAATTATTTATTCAGGCCGATGCGCTTCATCATTTCCTGATAAGCTTCCTCTACGCCGCCCATATCTCTGCGGAAACGGTCCTTATCAAGCTTCTCGTGGGTCTTGCTGTCCCAGAAGCGGCAGGTGTCAGGGCTGATCTCGTCAGCCAGAATGATAGTGCCGTCAGAGGTCTTGCCGAATTCGATCTTGAAGTCGATAAGATCAACGCCGATGCCCTTGAAAAACTTCACCATGAACTCATTTACCTTGAAGGCGTACTTAGCGATAGTATCAAGTTCCTCCTTGGTGCAGAGGCCAAGTGCCAGAGCATAGTAGTCATTGATGAACGGGTCGCCCAGGTCGTCGTTCTTGTAGCTGTATTCAAGGATAGGGCAGAGCAGAGCCTTGCCTTCCTCAACGCCCATTCTCTTGGAGAAGCTTCCGGCAGCAACGTTGCGGATAATTACCTCCAGCGGAACGATAGATACCTTTTTCACCAATGTCTCTCTGTCAGAGAGTTCCTCTACAAGGTGAGTGGGAACGCCCTCCTTCTCAAGCATTGAGAACATAAAGTTAGTCATCTTGTTATTTATAACGCCCTTGCCGACGATAGTGCCTTTCTTTTCGCCGTTGAATGCGGTAGCGTCGTCCTTGTAGTCAACGATCACCAGTTCAGGATCGCTTGTTGCGAAAACCTTCTTAGCCTTTCCTTCGTAAAGCTGTGCGCCTTTTGTTACATTTGCCATTTTCTTTTCCTCCTATGTATTATATGAATTTCAAATCAAAGCTCGTCAAGTTCGCTCTGCAGGGCCTTGTCCTTTTCGGTGACTGCCTGTGCCATTTTCTGCTTTTCTGCCAGAAGCTTCTGTGCCAGCCCGTCATCAGAAAGCGCCAGTATCTGTACCGCCAGCAGAGCAGCATTCTTAGCCCCGTCTATCCCGACTGTGGCTACCGGTACTCCCGGAGGCATCATAACTGTGGCAAGCAGTGCGTCCATACCCTCAAGGGCAGCGGATTTCATTGGTATGCCGATCACCGGCAGAGTGGTGTGCCCGGCGATAACTCCCGCCAGATGTGCCGCCATGCCAGCTGCGCAGATAATAACACCAAAGCCGTTATCCTTAGCGCCTGATGCAAAATCGCAGGCTGCCGAAGGAGTCCTGTGAGCGCTCATTACATGGCACTCATAGGGAACGCCGTAGCTTTTAAGCTCCTTGACCGCCTTGGAGACGATCGGGAAATCACTGTCGGAGCCCATTATGACCGCGACCTTTTTCATAATCATTCCTCCCATAAACAAAAACTGCAGCGGGGTATGCTGCAGCTATTTGCATATAATAAGACCGTGAACAGAAAAAAAGAGCGTACTAAAGCAAGCCGCCATGCGGTGCGGAAACCCGGTATGTGCTGAAAGCGTCCTACCCATTAGCTGCCCCTCCGATCTCACTTCACTACATTATATATTTTACTATATTTACTGTGAAATTTCAACACGATATAATATAAAATTTATATTAACGCACAGAGCAGTCAGTTGTGAAAAATCACCAATTAAAGCAGGCTCGTATCCGGTTCTGAATAGAACCTGCAGCAAAGCTCATTGAACATCAGGTTATCAGTCTGCCTGATGTAATCATCTATCTCCGCACAGGAAGCCATTTTGCTGCAAGCGCTGACTGCGATCTCCTGCCTTGAAGGAGAGAGCGCATTGAACATTCCGGCTGCTGTCTCATTGGCAAGCAGGCTGTCCCGCATGAGCGGCGGCAGGTCAAAGCCCTTGGAATAGCTTTTAAGCATAAGTTTCACCTCCAAACGTTCTTTTTCCTTAGTATAGCCCCCTGCCGGCAGATTATTCAATACACCCGGCTGCGAGCCTTGACATCATCGTTCATAACGTGATATAATTAAGTCAACATAATTTCGGAGGAAGCATTATGGACGGTCTTTCCAATATCAGCACCATTAAAGAAATACTCTCAAAGCACGGCTTTACATTCTCAAAGGCCCTCGGGCAGAATTTCCTTATAAATCCCTCGGTCTGCCCCCGCATAGCTGAAATGGGAAACGCCCGCCCCGGCTTCGGCATAATAGAGATCGGCACCGGTATAGGTGTGCTGACTAACGAGCTTGCCAAAAGAGCTGACAAGGTGGCAGCGATTGAAATTGATGAGCGGCTGATGCCCGTCCTTGCCGAGACTCTTTCCGAGTACGATAATGTGAAGATCATAAACGACGATGTAATGAAGGTCGATCTTCACAAGCTTATAGAGCAGGAGTTTCAGGGGCTTGAGGTGGCTGTATGTGCTAACCTCCCTTATTACATCACCTCCCCGATAATCATGATGCTCCTGGAGCAGCGCCTCCCGATAAGATCTGTAACAGTTATGGTCCAGCGGGAAGCGGGCACCCGCCTGTGTGCTGAAATGGGCACAAGAGATATGGGCGCAGTTACTGTTGCGGTGAACTATTTCTCAAAGCCGCAGCTTTTGTTCAATGTCTCACGGGGCAGCTTTATGCCGGCCCCGAATGTAGACAGCTGTGTTGTTCGGTTCGATCTCAGGGAGGAAACTCCGGCGGGAGTATTGGACGAAGGCTTTTTCTTCCGAACGGTTCATGCTGCCTTCTCCCAGAGAAGAAAGACCTTGGCTAATTCTGTTGCCTCTGGCATGAGCGCTGAAAAGGCCCTTGTGAACCGAGCTATAGAGCAAGCGGGCCTTCCTGCAAGCATCAGGCCGGAGCAGCTTGATATGCAGCAGTTCATAGCCTTCTCAAACGAGCTTTTGAAAATAATAAAATAAAGTCCTGCCAGCGCCTTATACGACAATTTATTCTTCTTCTTACTGCTATGATTATTATGTAGGAATATCATAGCAAAGGAGCTTCAAAAATGAACGTTAAAACGCAGGAGATCGTCGGTCACGGCCAGGGCGATATAATTAAGATCGCAGCGCTTTCGGGGGCTGCTTTTGTCTTTTCAGCAGGCTATGCCGGAGGCTGCCCTTCTATGCTGAACACTGCCCTTGCTGCTGTCTATCCGGAATATGCTGCCGCTGTTTTTTTATCCAGCGTAGTCTATTACATATTCGTTGGCGGCTTTGCATCAGGTGTTATCCAGCTTTTGGGAATAATGACGGTCGCAGTATTATCAACAGCCTTTTTCAGAGGCTCAAAAAAAGACAGCCCCCTGCTCACATCAGCCTTGACGATCATGGTCCTGCTGCTGTTTTCCATAGCTGTATCAGCAGTCACCTATTCTGCCCCGGAAACCGTCATCGGCAGAGGAATTGCATCACTGATCGCCGGCGGCTTTGTTTACGCCTATAAATCACTCCAGCTGGAAAACCGCATGACCCATATGATCCCCATTGGCGGAGTGAACGGAGTCATGACGGCTGTGGTCTATACAGCTGCAGTTTCTTCGCTTGCTTCTGTCAGTCTTGGAGTGCTGAACCTTGGCAGGACAGTAGGCTGTGCTGTCTTGCTCTGTATAGCCCGCCGATACAGAATGACCGGCGGGGCAGGCGTGGGAGCGCTCACTGCCTTTGCAGTTTTTATCGGAGCTTCACCTCTTGCAGGGAATACACTGCTTTTAGCAACTTCCGGCCTTATCTGCGGAGCCTTCGCAGAGCTGGGAGTGCTGGCGGTGGCATTGTCATTTATCTCTGTATGTGCTGTCGGCCTTGCGACAATTGGCTCAGGCGCTGACGGCTGGCATATGTTCTTTGATGTAATGGTGGGGTCATTAGCATTTGCCGCTGTACCGCAGGGACTGATGAGACGTGCGATGTCTCTGCTGTTCGGCGGAGTGTCCGCCTCTGACAATGTAGGACGGGCCACCGCTTCAAGGCTGGGCTTTGTGTCTGCTTCTCTTGGGGAGATACGCTCGCAGCTTGCTCTTGTAACAGCAGCTATGGACAGAAAGGCTTCCGAAAGAAAGCTGTCCGAAACAGTCTTTGACAATATGTGCCGCTCCTGCGAGCTCAGATGTATCTGCCATAAAGACCCTGTGAGATCGTCTCAGCATTTCAATGAGCTGGAACAGATCGCCATGCAGTTCAACGGCGTCAGCGACAGCGATGTAAAATCAAGCTTCCGTGACTGCCGCTTTCCTGAACTGATAGCAGACAGCTTCAATTATGCTTATAAAAACTATCTCGATTCCCGTGCAGCCAGACTGCATATAACTGAACTGCGCACATTGATCTCCGAACAGCTGTGCTCAATGGAGGAAATACTTTCCGACCTTTCCGGGCGTATCGGCAGGATACGCTCTGTTGACAGAGAGCTCTCAGAGCGGGTGGGCGGCTACTTGTCACGGACCGGCTACCGCAACGCCAGAGCCAGCGTCTATCTTGATGATGCAGGTTTCAGGCACGTTGAGATATTTATTTCCGGCGAGTATATCAGTGACAGAATGGAGCTCTCACTGGCAGTCTCTGATATTGTTGACTGTATGTTCGATCTTCCGGTAATATCCAAAGCGGACAAGCTCACACGGATACTTCTGACCGAGCAGCCGCTCTATGAGCTTTCGCTCGGCAGCTTCTGCGCTTCCTCCACTGATAACGGCTATTCCGGCGATACCTTTGATACTGTTGCTCTTTCCTCATGTGAGAGCTGCGCCCTCCTGTCAGACGGAATGGGCACAGGCAAACGTGCCAAGCTTGATTCTATGTTTGCAGTAAGCCTTGCCTCCAAGCTGCTCAGCTCCGGAGTCTCGATGCGTTCATCTCTCAGGCTTATAAATACTGTATTAAAGGTCAAGGGCTGGGAGGAATCCTTTGCCACCCTTGATATGCTCCGCTTTGACCTGTGTGCCGGAACCGCCGAGCTTTTAAAAGCCGGTGCCGCACCGACATATTTATACCGTGACGGAGTGCTTAAACCCTTCGGCGGACAAGCCTTTCCTGCCGGTATCCTCGATCACTGCTCCCCCGACGAATTCATGATAAAGCTCTACGACGGCGACGTTCTGCTGATGATCTCTGACGGGGTCAGCGATGAAAAGGTCAGAGCCGCTTTCTCGGAGTTAGGGGAGGGCAGACCCGACCCTAAAGCCTTTGCCCAGACTCTCGGTGAACTGGCTATGCAGACAGAGATCAAAGCCCACAGAGACGACATCACCATAGCTGTTTTTGCCGTCAATTATCGGGTAAACAAGCAGAAATCAGATATTTGATCGGTTTTGTCTAATATATAATCGTCAAAATGCACAATTGCAATGGTTGAAATATGTGATAAACCGAAAATAATGCCTAAAACTATTGCAAATTTTGTTGAAATAGTATAAAATATAATTGTGGAAAAATATACATTCGGTCAATTGCACCGAGGCTGCATTGAGTAAACCGGTGATATAAATATCTTCCATAGTAGGAGGAATAGAAATGATAAACGAAATACCAGAGACCTATCAGACCCCGATCTACCTGTTCCATCAGGGAACAAACCTCATGGCCTATGATTTTCTGGGCTGCCACAAGGGCGAAAAGGACGGCAGGACAGGTCACTATTTCAGAGTGTGGGCTCAGAATGCAAGAGCAGTATCTGTAGTGGGCGATTTTAATGCCTGGAACCCGGAAGCCACACCCTGTGAGCTTATTGCCGACACAGGCATCTGGGAGGCCTTTGTTGAGGGCCTGAAAACCTTTGATACCTACAAATTTGCTGTCAATGGCTGCGACGGCGTTACAAGGCTGAAGGCTGACCCATACGGCACCCACATGGAAGTCACTCCCGGCACAGGCTCCAAGATCTTTGATATCAACGACTATCAGTGGAACGACGGCGAATGGCAGAAGGCAAAGGCCAAGAAGGACATTTACAACAGCCCTATGAATATCTACGAGGTGCACCTGAATTCTTGGAAGAATTGTACCACCGGCAAGTATTTCAGCTATACCGGCTTTGCCAATGAGATCATTCCTTACCTTAAAGAAATGAACTATACCCATATCGAGCTCATGCCGCTGGCAGAGTTCCCCTTTGACGGTTCATGGGGCTATCAGGGAATAGGCTATTATGCCCCTACCTCCCGTTTCGGCACCCCTGCTGAATTCATGAAAATGGTAGAGCTGTTTCATCAGGCAGGCATAGCTATTATCCTTGACTGGGTGCCTGCTCATTTCCCGAGAGATGCTGCCGGTCTCTTTGAGTTCGACGGCGGCCCGGCATATGAGTATGCTGACCCCAAAAAGCGTGACCATCTGGCATGGGGCACAAGAGTATTCGACTACGGCAGGGGAGAGGTCAGAAGCTTCCTGATCTCCAACGCCCTCTACTGGATAGAGAAATATCATATCGACGGCCTGAGAGTTGACGCTGTGGCATCTATGCTCTATCTCGACTATGACAGACGTGCCGGCGAATGGACACCCAACGTATTCGGCGGCCATGAGAACCTTGAAGCGATAGATTTCTTTAAGAAGCTCAACGAGGCAGTATTCCAGCGCAATCCTCAGACACTTATGATCGCAGAGGAATCCACCGCCTGGCCTATGGTCACTAAGCCTACCTCTGACGGCGGCCTGGGCTTTAATTTTAAGTGGAATATGGGCTGGATGAACGATATGCTCAAGTATATGTCCATGGACCCGATCCACAGAGCATTCCACCATGATATGCTCACCTTCTCATTCTTCTATGCCTTCTCTGAAAACTTTATCCTGCCGATCTCCCATGATGAGGTCGTTCACGGAAAGGCTTCACTTGTAAATAAGATGTACGGCAGCGAGGTGGAGGGCAAGTTTGCACAGGCAAGGCTCTTTATGGCCTATATGATGGCTCACCCCGGAAAGAAGCTGCTCTTTATGGGCTCTGAGTTCGCTCAGTTCAGAGAGTGGGACTACGAGAATGGCCTTGAGTGGTTCATGGTCGAGGAGTATGAGAACCACAGAAACTATCAGAAATTCGTCAAGAACCTGAATAAGTTCTATGTGGAAAATCCTCCCATGTGGCAGAACGATTTCTCCTGGGAGGGCTTCAGCTGGATCTCCAATGACGATTACAAGCAGTCAATAATCATCTTCCGCCGCTTCGACAGAAAGGGCAACGAGATAATCGCCGTCTGCAATTTCGTTCCGGTGGGAAGATCAAATTACTGCTTCGGAGTTCCTTATGAGGGCACCTATACAGAGGTGTTCAATTCCACCTCTCCCGACGGTTCACCAGTTACCAACGGCTCTGTTAAATCCCAGAACGTCGGTATGCACGGGCTGGAGCACTCTATCAGCATTGATATCCCGCCTTTCTCTGTTATGTATTTCAAGATAAAGAAAAAGGCCCAGCGCAAGAAAGCAGATTCCAAGGCCGAAAAGCCTGAGAAGAAAACTGCTGAAAAAAAGGCAGCACCCAAAAGATCCGCTGCTAAAAAATCTTCCGCAAAGAAGGCGGACGCCAAAAAATAGTTGATCGCTGCCCTGACCGGCAGTAGGATAAATTTGAAAAAATAATTTTATATGGTGGGTGAATTATTATGTTCAACAAAAAAGAATGTGTGGCTATGCTGCTTGCAGGCGGCCAGGGCAGTCGTCTTTATGCCCTTACCCAGACTGTAGCCAAGCCCGCAGTGCCATTCGGCGCAAAGTACAGGATCATTGATTTTCCTCTGTCGAACTGCATCAATTCA
>CADBTF010000260.1 GCA_902797485.1 uncultured Ruminococcus sp.
TATCCTTGCAAATCTCTGCGAGAATGTGGAGATCATTCCTGCGGTCAATCAGGTAGAGCTGCACCCGTTCTTCCAGCAGGAAAACGCAATTGCGACAATGAAGGAATACGGTATCGCACCGCAGGCTTGGGGTCCGCTTGCAGAGGGCAAGCACGGCATCTTCTCTCACCCCGTCCTCTCCGAGATAGGTGCAAAATACGGAAAGACTGCCGCACAGATCGCCCTAAAATGGAACACGCAGCGCGGTGTTTCCATTCTGCCAAAGACCGTTCATGTGGAGCGTATGGAGCAGAATATCGACATTTGGGATTTCACACTTACCGATGAGGATATGCAGAAGATCGCAGAACTTGACCTTGGTCACAGCGAGATTGTTGACCATGATTCTCCCGAATTTGTTAAGTTTGTGAATGGTATGAAAGTATAAGCATAAAAATATGCGTGATCCTTGCGGCGGTTGAGCCTTTTCTTCCGTTATTATATGTTTATGTTTTTTGTAAAAAGAGCTGTTGCATCAGTGATAAAAATGCAGCAGCTCTTGTGATTTTTGCAGGAAAACAAATGATATAGTTAAGGCACGGCAGTGTTTGGGTAAAAAGATAGCTGACGGTACTCTGCATAATTTGTATACCTACCGCCTAAAGTGATTATTTAGTACTGATGTTCAGCCGTATCACAGTATCATTCATTCCCAAAGAAAGATCATAACGAATTTCCTCTGCTATGCTTTGCAGCATTTTTGCGTTGTCAAATTCATATTCCAGGCTTTCATCACGCACCAAAGGGTCAAAGCCTGCGCCCATATCTTTTATGGATATAATAATATCTGTATCAGTCTGGCGGAGCATAACATCAATGACATCATCAGTGTCATTATTTACCAAAGCTATACCTGTCAGCATTTCTTCAAGAGCCAGACAGGTTATCATCGCCGTGCGGTGATCTGTCCTGTCCTCAATATACTGTGAGATATCCCTTGTCTTCTGCACGATCTCTGAAATATCCATTCTTACTGAAAACCCGCACAGCTTACGGTCGTCCTTTTCGGGGAGCAGGAAAATGCGTCTGCCGGAGGCTTTACTCTTTTGCATATCAAGCAGCAGGAAACCCAGAATGAAAATAACGGTCAAGGCCTCTGATGCAATCAGGGCGGTCCAGATGCCTGCCATTCCGAAATGCGGAGCCAGCAGACAAGCCAGACTTACGGGGAGCAGCAAACCTTCGAGCGCAGTCATGAACGTTGAAAGCTTCTGCCTGCCGACAGCCTGAAAATAATAGTTCATCAGCAGCGTAAAGGCAAGACCCGGAAAAGCCAGCGTGTATACTCTCAGACAAGAGCTGAAATACGCAGCGGACTGCGGCTCATCAACTCCGTAGAGGATAAGTATCAGCTGAGGGAACAAGGCAAACAGCAGCCCCATAATGATCGAAGCTGAAAGCACATACAGTATAGAGCGTTTCAGCATGAACCGCACTCTGCCGTGATCTCCGCTGTGAGCATATACTCCTGCGATTGGGGAAAGTGTCTGCGCAATGCCCAGAAAAAGAATATAGCACAGATTAACGCTGCTTCTGCATATAGAAAAGGCCTGAGGATCAACAGGGCCGCCGTAGGTTAGTATCAGGCTGTTCATCACCTGCAAAGAGATCATAAGATAGAGCCACACAGAGGCGGTGGAGAAGCCCTTGAAGCAGATGCTCCTGATGTCGCCAAGAAATACACGGGCTCCGTTTGAAAAGGGTGAAACGAACCTGAGCTGCCGTTTCGGGCTTCTGATATAACCGGTCAGCATGATGATGATACCGCAGATATACCCTATAACAGTGGCGGCAGCAGCGCCCTCCAGGCCCATTCCAAAGCCCTTCATAAGTACACAGTCCATACAAAGATTAACTGCATTGGAGATCAGCATAGCAGCAGTTGTCAGCTTCGGGCTGCCGTCCGTCCGCACAAAATAAGACAGGCAAATAAGCAGGCACATAAACGGAAAACCAAGCACCAGCACTGAATAATAGGTCTCAACGTCCTTCTGCAAGGATATATCCCTGCAAAGCAGCGGAACGATAGACGATTTCAGCGCAGTGCCTGCCAGCGCCGCAAGAACACCGATCATCACAATGACAGTCATCGCAGCAGAAAACACTCTGCTGCCTTTGCTTTTGTCATGATCTGCACAGGCATTGGCGGCGGTAAGGCTTCCGCCGATCCCGAACATTCCGTGAAACAGGCTGATGAAGCATACGGCAGGGAAGCAGAAGTTGATCGCCGGCATACGCTCCACGCCAAGGAAGCTGCTGACCAGAACTGAATCCACAAAGCTTGTCAGATATTTTGACATAGCTATGAATAAGACGGGGAAGAAGAATTCCTTGTATTTCCTTTTTATAAGCTGATAGTTGATATTGTTCATCTTTTTCAAACCGTCAGCGGGCATTGACAAGCTTTGCCCGAGCAGTGTTCCTCTGAAAACAGGAGGGCTCTGCGCTTTAGCTCTGCAAGCATTTCGTCAGTATAAACGCCCGGCATCTTTACGGCAGCAAGGCAGAGCTTGGCTGCATGAACGCCCCGTATCCATTCTCTGATCTGTGTGAGCTCGCTGTCCTTCCTGTCAGAATAATAGGCTTGCAGGAAATGATCATACAGCTCCTTTGCAGCCTGCTTTGTCATGCCGTATCTTGACTGGTACGCTTCTTCCTTTTCAAATGAGGGAAGGAATACATAGTGGGAGTACATTCCAAGAAGGTCAAAGACCGGGTGGCCTTTTCCGGCAAATGTCAGATCAAGAAAATGTATGCTGCCCTTATTCCATATTGCATTTCCCGGGTGGCAGTCTCCGTGTACCAATGTCCGGCTTTTTGGGAGACATTCAAAGACCCTGCCGATCCTGCGCCTTTCGTCGTCCGTGCAGAAGCTGCTTTCAAGCTGTTCACAGACTGCAAGGGACGTCTCCACGCAGTCCGGCAGCTCACTGTCAGAGATCACGGCCTTATGCAGCGCCTTTACTGCTTCTGCAAACTGCGCTGTCAGGGAGAGCCGTTCCTCCGGACGGTCACGCATGAGCACCTCAAGGTTTACCCCGGGAAGGTGCTCCATAAGTATTCCGTATCCCTCATCGGAGCGTGTTATATCGTAGACCTCAGGAACAGGCAAGCCGCACTCACGGGCGATGCGGGTGCTTACCATTTCCTCCCATGCAGTCCTGTAGGGGATCGAATGACGGAACTGCTTCAACACGATGCCGTCGCCCATATCATAAATGGACGATGATCTGCCTTTGTTTACAAGCGGCAGACGCTCCGAAGCAGTTTTTCTGAAACGCTCCCAGCTGCCCTCCGGCGGCAGGAGACTGAGCTTATCCACCTTGCCCGAACCAAGCAGCGGGAACTCCTTTAAGCGGATATAATTTGTCGGTATCATATATTCAGGTATCTCTCTGCTCAGCGCTTCATTCAGCGATACAGGGTCAACTGCAATGTCATCGGAATAGAATGCAGCAATTGAAGATATGTTCCCGAAAACAAACCCTCTGACGATCACCCGGGAAAGTCCGCTGACCTTTGTGACAGCGTTTGAGACCTCGTCCGGCTCGATACGGTATCCTCTGATCTTGAACATTTCATCGACACGGCCAAGAACGATCATATTTCCGTCCGGCCTTATCCTTCCGGCATCTCCGGTATGGAA
>CADBTF010000261.1 GCA_902797485.1 uncultured Ruminococcus sp.
AGAAATTGCACTTTGAGAACGAGTAAAAGTCCGATATATGCTTTTGCGAAGTTCGCAAAGAAGCAATTTCAATGTCGTTTAATATAATGACGGGCTTAATGCTCCTTGAAAGCCAGCGCTGTGTATTCTCCGTCCGGGATAAACCCAAGCCTTGCCGCCAGCCGCTGCGAGCCTGCGTGGGCAGCGTCCCAGTGAGGTATCTTCCCCCGGCGGAGGGTCTCCAGCAGGAAGGCCGCCCCGGTTATCTGCGCATAGCCTCGCCGCCTGAACTTAGGCGCAGTAGCGATCTGTATCTCATAGCCGCCGCTGTAATAGCCGTAGGTGGAGGTGGCAGAAGCAAGCTCATCGCCGACATATAAGCAGCAGGCCAGACCGTTTTTCAGAAAGTCCTCCATGCCGTTGAAATGCGCCACAAAGGAGTTTTCCCAAGGGCAGTCCCGCAGCAGGGGATATTCAGTCTCACCCGCCTGCACCAGCCTTAAACAGCCGCACCCGCTGACGCTCTCCGTCATGCGATTCAGTGCTTGAATGTCAAAGCCCCCCTCCGGGAGCCTGGTGTGGAACCTGCTTATAGGCTTAAAGGGCAGCCCCTCTCCGTTGAGTGCTGCCAGCCAGCCTTCTGCCTGCTCCGGCACGATAACAGCATTACCGTCCATCTGAGTTTTAATGTAACCGCAAAGCTCTGAAATATCCTCCGGCTGCCCGGCGCAGTACAGAAAATCTCCCGCACGAACAGCCGCCCAGCTCCCGCCGGCCATAGCAGTGCCGTAAATGCCCTCAAAATAGCTCTTTACCATTGAGTCCCGGCACCAGTCAAAGCGCCCGCTGAATCCTTCTCTTGAAGCGTCTATGCTTTTCATATTTCCTCCTAAAGAAAAAGAATAATGAATAACACCCGCACATAGACACTAAGCATTATTCATTATCCCTATTATCATAAGCTATTCTTTTGATCGCTGCGTTATTCAGCAGTGCTCTCTGCGGCGGCCTCGGCAGCACTTTCAGCAGCAGCCTCAGCAACACTCTCGGCAGCCTCGGCAGTGCTTTCAGCTGTGCCTGTGTCAACAGTGCTTACAACAGCAGTGTCATCTGCGGTGGTGTCTGTGTCATTGCCCTTGTTCTTGTTTATGGTGGCGAACAGGTTTACAGCCAGTGTTACCACGAACATAACGATAGCAGCGTTCCTTGTGAACTTGGAAAGCCTTGCGTCACGGGTCTTTCCCATGTTGTGCTCATAGAAGGATTCGTTGGCGCCGCCGCCGATAGCAGAGGTCAGGCCCTGTTCCTTGCTCTCCTGAGCCAGAACAACAAGTATAATAACAAGCCCCGCAAGGATAAGCAGAACTCCTGCAACTATTTCGATCGTACTCATTTATCAATACAGTCCTTTCATAAATCAGAAAACAAAACATCTAATATATTATATCACAGTCTGCTCGCTTTGTCAAGGGTTTTGGCTGATATTTTAGTGCTTTGCTCTGTCCTTGGCTCTTTGGGTGTTGGAAAGGGTGCGCTTTCTTATTCTCAGGCTCTTCGGAGTCACCTCTAAAAGCTCGTCGTCCGCCAGGAATTCCAGGCAGTCCTCAAGGCTGAGATTTCTCGGCGGGATAAGCCTTAAAGCATCGTCAGAGCCGGAGGCACGGGTGTTCGTCAGGTGCTTTCTCTTGCAGACATTTACCACCAGATCGTCAGTCTTGGGAGAAGCTCCCACTATCATGCCCTCGTATACCGCAGTGCCCGCAGTGATAAACAGCTCTCCCCGCTCCTGAGCGTTGTAAAGGCCGTAGGTAACAGCCTCTCCGGTCTCAAAGGCCACAAGTGAGCCGGTGTTTCGCTTCTGTATCTCTCCCTTGTAGGGCTGGTAGCTGTGGAATACCGAGCTGAGGATACCCTCGCCCTTGGTGTCAGTCAGGAACTCGGAGCGGTAGCCGAAAAGTCCTCTGGCAGGGATAAGGAATTCAAGTCTCATTCTGCTGCCTACCGGTGTCATCTGTGTCAGCTCTCCCTTGCGGGTGCCAAGCTTTTCCATAACAGCGCCCACGCTGCCCTCCGGCACGTCGATCACAAGTCTCTCGATAGGCTCACAGAGCTTGCCCTCCACCTCCTTGTAGAGCACTCTCGGTGTGGAAACGCCCAGCTCATAGCCCTCACGGCGCATATTCTCGATAAGTATTGAAAGGTGCATCTCTCCTCTGCCAGCCACCTTGAAGCTGTCGGTGGAATCGGTCTCGGAAACTCGCAGAGAAACGTCCTTCAGAAGCTCCTTGAAGAGCCTGTCTCTCAGCTGGCGGGAGGTCACGAACTTGCCCTCTCTGCCCGCAAAGGGAGAATCGTTTACCGAGAAGGTCATTTCAACCGTCGGCTCTGAGATCTTTACAAAGGGCAGCGCCTCAAATGCGCCGAACTCGCAGATAGTGTCTCCGATAGTGATGTTCTCGATACCGCTTATGCAGACGATGTCTCCGGCACTTGCAGTCTCAACGGGCACCCTCTGCAGCCCCTCGATCTGATACATGGTAACTATCTTGCCCCGGTATTCCTTCTTGGTCTGGTGGTAGTCGCCTATTGTGACCTCCTGATTTACCTTCATGGTGCCCCGCTCAATGCGCCCGATAGCTATACGGCCCACATAATCATTGTAGTCGATAGCAGAGACCAGATACTGCATGGTGCCTGCATCATCGACCTCCGGCGCCGGAATGTAGCTGAGTATCTCGTCCAGCAGGGGAGTCAGGTCCTGGCCCTGCTGATTGGGATTGAAGGAGGCAGTGCCGTCACGTCCGGAGCAGTAGATTATCGGGCTGTCAAGCTGCTCCTCAGAGGCATCAAGGTCCATAAGCAGTTCAAGCACTTCGTCACCCACCTCGTTCAGACGGGCATCAGGGCGGTCGATCTTGTTGATGACAACGATTATCTTATGCCCGAGCTCCAGAGCCTTCTGCAGCACGAAGCGGGTCTGGGGCATAGGGCCCTCTGCTGCGTCCACCAGCAGGATAACACCGTTCACCATTTTGAGCACACGCTCGACCTCTCCGCCGAAATCCGCATGGCCCGGGGTGTCGATAACATTTATCTTAACGTCCTTGTAGTGGATAGATGTGTTCTTTGCAAGAATGGTTATCCCACGCTCACGCTCAATGTCGTTGGAGTCCATAACCCGCTCGTCAACAGCCTGATTGTCACGGAAGGTGCCGCTCTGTTTCAGCATACCGTCAACAAGGGTGGTCTTGCCGTGGTCAACGTGAGCGATTATCGCTACATTTCTGAGATCGTTTCTTATCATACATTTTCCTCCTGTATAAGCCTTGTTTTCCAACTTTCCAAAATAATATTATATCACAAAAGGTCAGATTATGCAAATAAAAAATTCAGAGCTTACGGCATAGAGTTTTGTATAATATAACAAACAGAAAAGAGCGGCAAGTCCGGTTTGCTGACCTGCCGCCCAAATGTTTGTGTTATTCGGCCTTTTTGTCTTCGGAGGGTGCCTTGACACCGTCGGTGGTGTAGATGAATTTCACCTTGCCGCCCATGTCCGCAGACTTGCCGGAGAAGCTTGTGTAATCCTTGGAGGCGTTTATCATAGCCTTTATCCTGCAGGCGACCTCCTTGACATCTCCGCCCAGAGCGTCAACGATCTTGTCGATGCCCTCCTTCTTGAACTTCTCCATGCCTTCCTTCAAGGTCTTGGAGCCGTCCTCCAGCTTGCCGGCACCCTCAGAGAGCTTGTCGGCGCCGTCCTTTAACTGGCCTAAGCCGCTGTCCAGATCGGTGCAGCCCTTGGAGAGGTCAGCCGCACCCTTTGCCAGTGTGCCGGTAGAATCAGAGATGGTCTTTAAGCCGGTCTTCAGGTCATTGCCGCCGGCAGCCAGCTGCCCAAGGCCGCTGTTCAGCTCGTTGGCGCCTGACTGCAGCTTGCCTATGCCGGTGTCAAGAGCTGCGATGCCGTCAATGAGTGCGCCGCTCTTTGAATTGAGCTCGCTGATGCCGCCGCTGAGTGCGGCTGCACCGTCAGATACCTGTTTTGCACCGTTTGCCAGCTCAACTGATGAGCCGGAAAGCTTTGCGGTGCCCTCTGCCAGCTGACCTGCGCCCCCTGCGATCTGCCCCAGTGCAGTTTCAAGGTCGCCGGAGCCGGTTATCAGTGCCGACATTCCTGTGTCCAGCTTGGTGATGCCTGTCATGAGAGGGCTGGTCTTTTCTGCCAGCTCGTTTATTCCGCCGCTGAGCTCATTTGCTCCGTCGGATACCTGCTTTGCTCCCTTTGCCAGCTCAACAGAAGAACCGGAAAGCTGCTTGGTGCCGCCTGCAAGCTCCTTGGCTCCGCCGGCGATCTGTGCCATTGCAGTGTCAAGGCTGCCGGCACCGGTCACAAGCTCTGTCATGCCCTTGTTCAGGTCGGTTATTCCCTTGATAAGTGCGCCGCTGTTCTGTGCCAGCTTATTGATGCCTGTGCTGAGTGCGCCGGAGCCTGTTGATACCTGCTCTGCGCCTGCTGCCAGCTCCTTAGCGGAAGCAGACAGAGTTCCTGTGCCCTCTGCAAGAGCCGCAGCTCCCTGAGAGATGTCAGAAGAGCCGGCCGCTGCCTGTGCTGCACCTGATGAAAGCTGTGTGCTGCCGGTCTTTAAGGCTCCGCCCTCCTTCATGGAGGCTGATACCT
The DNA here is from genome assembly GCA_902797485.1 of uncultured Ruminococcus sp. GTDB lineage: Bacteria > Bacillota > Clostridia > Oscillospirales > Ruminococcaceae > FB2012. The sequence goes on from CADBTF010000261.1 coordinate 4,661, forward strand.
GCTGCTGACCTGCGATGGTCTGCTGCAGGGCGGATATCATAGTTTGCAGCTGGGCCTTTTTGGTCTCGTCTGTTTCGGCTGCGTACATTGCCTGCAATCCTGCTAAGACCTGCGCATCTCCGCCGGCGGTGGTCTCCAGAGCGGCAGCTGCCTGGTCGATGCCCTGATCTATAGCTGCGGCTCCCTCGGAAAGAGCCCCTAAGCTTGCAGAGAGCTGTGATGCTCCCTGTGAGAGCGCCTTGGTGTTGGTGTCTAAAGTATCTGCACCTGCCGAAAGCTGTGCCGCTCCGTCAGATACCTGCTTTGCTCCGCCGGAGACCTGCTGCCCGCCGGTCACAAGCTCATTAACTCCTGAACTGAGTACAGGAGCTGCCGCTGCCAGCTGTGCTGTGCCTGTCTGTGCCGAACCCAAGCCCTTGGAGAGTGCTGCTGTGCCTTCCTTTGCCTGAGCTGCGCCCCCTGCAAGGGTCTGCATATTGCCGTCAATGGTCTTTGAGCCCTCTGAAAGCTGTGCCGCTCCGTCGGATACCTGCTTGGCTCCGCCGGCCACCTGCTTGCCGCCCTCTGCCAGCTTGCCGATCCCCTCTGCCAGTGCGGGAGCTGCGCTGTTAAGCTGTGCTGTGCCGTCCTTGGCCTCCTTCAAGCCTGCTGTCAGCTTGCCGGAGCCCTCCTTGGCCTGTGCTGCGCCGGCTGCAAGAGCCTGCATATTCTCGTTGAGCGTGCCGGCTCCCTCAGAGAGCAGCAGAGCGCCGTCTGCTACCTGCTTTGCTCCGTCGAACAGCTGTGAGCCGCCGATGTTCAGCTGGCCGATACCGTCTTTCAGAGTGGGCACAGCGCCGTAAAGCTGCCCTGAACCGTTCTTGGCCTCAGTGAGGCCGTTTGCCAGCTGACCTGCACCTGTCTTTGCGGAGGCCAGCCCGTCTGCAAGGGTGCCTGCTCCGTTATAAGCGGTCTTAGTTCCGTCTGCCAGCTTTGAAGCGCCGTCAGAAAGCTGTTTGCCGCCGTCTGCAAGCTTGGCAGCACCCTCCTTGGCATCTGCTGCGCCGGAGGCCAGCTCCTTGCTGCCTGCGTTAAGCTCCTTG
>CADBTF010000262.1 GCA_902797485.1 uncultured Ruminococcus sp.
GCATGGTGCAGGCACACAAGGATATTGAGCAGAAGCTCCCGGAGTGCGATATTATCGCCGGCGCACATAACAAGACCCGTATCCCGGTGCTTATTGAGGAATTCATGAACACCGGCCGCAGGATAACCTCCGTCACTGCCAACGACGATGCCCGCAGCATAGAGCCTATGTCCAACAGTTCCGTTAAGGATAAGACCCGCTCCTATATCAAGATACAGGACGGCTGTGATATGCGGTGCAGCTACTGCATTATCCCAAATGCCAGAGGGCATATCCGATCAAAGCCCATGACGGAGATAGTCAGCGAGGCCGAAGCCCTGATAGCTGCCGGGCATAAGGAGCTTATCCTCACCGGCATAAACCTCTGCTGCTACGGCCGGGAGAACGGCGGAAAGCTTCGGCTCACAGATGTAATAGAAAGCCTTGATGCTCTGGAGGGGGATTTCCGCATACGCCTTAGCTCCCTTGAACCGGAGCTTATCACAGATGAAGATATAAAGCGGTGGTCTGCCTGCAAGAGGCTCTGCCCCCAGTTTCACCTATCCTTGCAAAGCGGCAGCAATGATGTGCTGAAAGCTATGAACCGTCACTATACAGCCGAGGAATACTCTGCCCTCTGTGACAAGCTCAGAGATTCCTTTGAGGATTGTGCCATTACTACAGATATTATGGTGGGCTTCCCCGGAGAAAGCGAAGAAAACCACCGGGAGAGCCTTGCCTTTGCAGAGCGCATCTGCTTCAGCGATGCCCATATATTCCCATACTCCCGCCGGCCCGATACTCCCGCAGACAAGCTGCCCGGTCAGCTGAGCGGTGATGTAAAAAAGCGGCGTGCCGCTGAAATGAATGAGATATGCCGCAGAAGCAGAGAAACACACCACGCCGGAACAGTCGGAAAAACAGTGCGGGTGCTGTTTGAAAAGGAGAACACCCCGTATTTCCATGAGGGACATTCGGATAATTACACCCCTGTGCGTATTCCCCGAAGCAGTGAGGTCTCCATGAGGCGCCGCTTCGGAACTGTCCTGATAACCGGCAGCAGCTATGACTGGTGTTACGGTGAGCTGCTGAGTGATAAGCAGTGATCTGAACAGATATTAACTAAAATAAAACTTTCGGAATATTTTGTATATTCATATCCTGTTTGTTGACATTTCGGTACTAAATGTAGTATAATGATATTGTATTGTTACCTTATTATATTCTATAAGGAGTTGTTATCATGTCTGTTTTCAGAATCTATGTTGAAAAGAAGCCTGAGTTTGCTGTCGAGGCTGCCTCACTGCTCTCAGACATCAAGTCTGCCCTGAACCTTGAGGGTCTCCGGACCTTGCGTGTCATCAACCGCTATGACGCAGAGGGCCTCTCTGCGGAGGATTTCAAGCAGGCTGCACCTGTGGTATTCTCCGAGCCTGCGGTAGATGTCACCTATGACTGCCTGCCGGAGCTTTTGGATAACGAGTTTATCTTTGCAGTGGAGTATCTTCCCGGTCAGTTCGATCAGCGGGCCGACAGCTGCGCCCAGTGTATCTCCCTGCTGACAGGCGGCAAGCGCCCCACTGTCCGTTCGGCACGCATTTATATCGTCGGGGGTGAGCTGTCAGCAGATGAACTTGACACTGTCAAGAAATATATGATAAACCCCGTGGAATCAAGAGAAGCCAAGCTGGACCTCTTTGATACCCTCGACATCAAGTATGACATTCCCACAGAAGTGGCTTCGGTGGACGGCTTTATCTATTCCACTGAGGAGGACCTCAAGGCTATGATCTCCGAGCTGGGCCTTGCTATGGACCTGGACGACATCAAGTTCTGCCAGAAGTATTTCAAAAAGGAAAACCGCAACCCCACCATTACCGAAATCAGAATGATCGACACCTATTGGTCCGACCACTGCCGGCATACTACCTTCTCTACTATTATAGACAACGTTGACATCGACGCCGATTATATCGAGGACACTTACGAAGATTACATAAAGGTACGCAAGGAGCTGTACGAGGGCCGCAGGGACAAGCCCCTCACCCTTATGGATTTAGCCGTTATCGGAGCCAAGAAGCTCAAAAAGGACGGCAAGCTGAAGGACCTTGACGAATCAGAAGAAATAAACGCCTGCTCTGTCAAGATAAAGGTGGACGTGGACGGTCAGGACGAGGACTGGCTGCTGATGTTCAAGAACGAGACCCACAACCACCCCACCGAGATCGAGCCCTTCGGAGGTGCTGCTACCTGTCTTGGCGGAGCTATCAGAGACCCGCTTTCAGGGCGCTCCTATGTTTATCAGGCAATGCGTGTTACCGGTGCGGGAAATCCTCTTGTGCCGGTCGAGGACACTATTGCCGGCAAGCTTCCTCAGAGAAAGATAGTTGTCGGGGCTGCAAACGGTTATTCCAGCTACGGAAATCAGATCGGACTTGCCACAGGCCATGTCAGCGAGATATATCACCCGGGCTATGTAGCCAAGAGAATGGAGATAGGCGCTGTCATCGGCGCTGCTCCTGCTTCCAACGTAAGACGTGAGAGACCCGCTCCCGGTGATGTTGTTATCCTGCTGGGCGGCAGGACCGGACGTGACGGCTGCGGCGGCGCTACAGGCTCTTCCAAGTCACACACGCTGCACTCGCTGGAAAGCTGCGGTGCAGAGGTGCAAAAGGGTAATGCTCCGGAGGAAAGAAAGCTCCAGAGGCTCTTCCGCAACCCGGAGGTCACCGCTATGATAAAGCGCTGCAATGACTTTGGCGCCGGCGGTGTGTCTGTTGCTATCGGTGAGCTGACCGACGGCCTTGTGATAGACCTGAACGCTGTTCCGAGAAAGTATGACGGACTTGACGGAACTGAGCTGGCTATCTCGGAATCTCAGGAGAGAATGGCGGTAGTCGTTGCCAAGGAGGACGCAGAGCGTTTCATGAAAGAAGCCGCCTATGAGAACCTCGAAGCCACCCTTGTCGCAAATGTTGTCGAGGAGCCAAGGCTCAAAATGAACTGGAACGGCAAGACTATCGTTGACCTGTCAAGAGAGTTCCTGAACTCCAACGGCGCAGAGAAGCATACATCTGTTAAGATAGGCACACCTGTATTCGCCGCAAAGGACAACGATGAGGATTCGCCGGAGCGCTGGGAGAATATGATCTCAAACCTGAACATCTGCTCGCAGAAGGGCCTGGTGGAGCGCTTTGATTCCACTATCGGCGCAGGCACGGTGCTCATGCCCTACGGCGGAAAATATCAGAACACACCGACTCAGGCAATGGCTGCCAAGCTGCCTGTACTCAAAGGGGAGACCACCACTGCCTCTGTTATGGCATGGGGCTTCGATCCGTTCCTCTCCTCTATCAGCCCATATCACGGCGCAATGAGCGCAGTTGTTGAATCTGTTTCCAAGCTGGTGGCTGCCGGCGGGCGCTATGAACACACCTGGCTCACCTTCCAGGAATACTTTGAGCGCACCAAGAATGACCCAGCCCGCTGGGGCAAGCCCTTTGCAGCTCTGCTGGGCGCATATAAGGCGCAGCTTGAGCTGGGCTGCGGGTCTATCGGCGGAAAGGATTCTATGAGCGGCACCTTTGAGGAAATTGACGTTCCCCCCACGCTTGTATCCTTTGCAGTCTCCACCGCAAAGACCGGCGGTATAGTATCTCAGGAATTCAAGTGTGATAACGCCACTGTCATATACATCAAACCGGAATATGACAAAAACAACCTCATAGACTTTGATTCTCTCAAAAAGGTATTCAGCCTTGTGGAGGGCCTGATCGCAGAGGGCAAGGTGTCCGCCTGCTGGTCGGTAGCCTACGGCGGCATAAGTGAGGCAGTAGCCAAGATGTCCTTCGGCAACAAGATAGGCTTCCGCTTTACTGCAAGCTGCACCCCGAGAGAGCTTTTCCGTGCCTGCTACGGTTCATTTGTCATTGAGCTGAAAAAGGGCTATAACACCGAAAACATCGGCCTGCCGGAGGGCAGCTACAAGATGCTGGGCGTCACCACCAAGGACTACAGCATAGTCACCGATAAGTATACCCTCGACCTGAACAAGCTGGAAAAGCTCTGGGCCGAAAAGCTGGAACCGGTATACCCTGTCAAGGTCAAGACCAGTGACGTAAAGCCTGCTAAGTACAGCTACACAGCAGAGACCCGCAAGGCTCCCGCCATAAAGGCCGCCAGGCCCAGAGTGCTTATCCCGGTATTCCCCGGCACCAACTGCGAATACGACACAGCAAGAGCTTTTGAAAGAGCCGGAGCCGAGGCAGAGATATTTGTTATCCGCAACCTCAACGAGCAGATGATCTCGGATTCCGTTGCCATTATGGAGCGCAGGATAAAGCAGTCTCAGATAGTCATGCTCCCCGGCGGATTCTCCGGCGGCGATGAGCCGGACGGTTCGGGCAAGTTCATAGTTTCATTCCTGCGCAATCCACGTCTGACTGACGCTATCCACGACCTTTTGAAAAACCGTGACGGCTTGATGCTGGGTATCTGCAACGGCTTCCAGGCTTTGGTAAAGCTTGGCTTGGTACCCTACGGTGAGATAGTTTCCATGCGCAATGACTCCCCCACCCTGACATTTAATACTATCCACCGCCACCAGTCCAAAATGGTCAACACCCGCATAGCCTCCAACAAGTCACCCTGGCTGGCAAGCAGCAGCGTTGGAGATATTCACTGCATCGCCATTTCCCACGGAGAGGGCCGCTTCGTAGCTTCTGCCTCCGAACTGGAGGTGCTGGCAAAGAACGGTCAGATAGCCACTCAGTATGTGGACTTCTCCGGCGAGCCCACTCTTGACATACACTGCAATCCCAATACCTCCATTGATGCTATTGAGGGCATCACCTCACCGGACGGCAGAGTGCTTGGCAAAATGGGCCACTCTGAGCGTATGGGCGCAGGAGTGTGCATAAACGTACCGGGCGAAAAGGACCAGAAGATATTTGAAAACGGCGTACTCTACTTCAAGTAATATCTTACTATAGAATACTGTCCCCTGCTGTATCACCGGCGGGGGACTTTTTTGCACTGGAGCTTTCGATGTTTATTAGACTGTGGCTTCAAGGTCCTTTCATTCTTTTACAGAGCGTTTGTCAATAGGTTCGGATAAGCCCGAATGAATGACCGGTGCCCGGCCGGAGCATTGACATTGCAGTATGAATGTTTTATAATATATTTAAACCGGCTCATATTCTGAATACAATGATCGCGGCTTGATCAGATAAAACTGACAGGAGGAACAGCCAATGAACAAGATCATACACACACGCTATGGAGATATTGAAGGCTTTGAGCACGAGGGCTGCCGGGTATATCTTGGCATACCTTTCGCTAAGCCGCCTGTGGGTGAGCTGGCATTCAGGCACCCTCTGCCCCCGTCGCCATGGGCGGGGGTACTAAAGGCAGATAAAGGCTCTGCCAACCCCATACAGTCTTCCGGCGGCGCACACATCGGCAACAACAGCCTTGACTGCCTTTACCTGAATGTGTTCGTGCCGGAAAATGCTGTCTCTCCCCTGCCGGTGATGGTGTGGATATACGGCGGCTCCTACAGCCACGGCGGGGCAGGTGCCGAAGAAAAAGGAACGGCCAAGCTGCAATATGACCTTGCACGTTTTGCCCGCAAGACAGGCTGCGCAGTGGTGACATTCAACTACCGCCTGAACATTTACGGCTTTCTGAACCTGCGTTTTCTTGACCGCTCCTTTGATATTAACAACGGGCTATACGACCAGATAATGGCTCTTAAATTTGTCAGGGAAAATATTTCAGCTTTCGGCGGTGACCCTGAGAATGTGACTGTGTTCGGGCAGTCGGCAGGGGGTGCCTGCATACTGGCGCTTATGAGTATGAAGGAAGCAGAGGGCCTCTTTGACAAGGCGATAGTACAGTCTGCCTGCATAGAGCATTTCTTTACAAAGAAAGAGAGTCTCAGGAACACAAGGCAGTATCTTAAATATGCAGGAGTAAAAAAGCCTTCTGAGCTCAAAGCGCTTGACGAAAAGCGGATATGTATCGCCAATGAGAAATACAGCGGCTGGGTGCTCAGACACGGAGACCCAAGATGCGCCTTCTCACCTGTCATTGACGGAGTATCTCTAACCGATGAGCCTAAGCGGGCTGTTATTGATTCTCATATTCCCCTGCTGATAGGCAACACCACTCAGGAGGCAAATCTTTTCACCAAGGCTGTCCCCTCGCCGGCTCTGCCCTTTGTTGCAAGAAACTTAAAGGTCAGGGTGAGAAAAGGCCTCGGAAGCTACCGGCAGCGCCTGAGTGATGCTCTCACCAGGCATATCTACATCAGGCCGCAGCTGGAGATACTGAAAGAATACAAGGGAAAAGCCTGGCGTTACATTTACGCTCACCCGCTCCCCGGCAGCGGCATGGGGTGCTTTCACGCAAGTGAACTTCCTGTGCTTTTTGACATAAGTCTCATGGGCTTTGAGGGCCATGGCGACAAGACCGGAGACAAGCTGCGGGCCATATGGGGGCGTTTTGCCGGAAAGGGTACACCCGGCTGGAAAGAGGGCAAAACCGGGATCATAAAATAGAACTTTCCGTCTCTCTCAGCTCAGATAAACGTTGTAAAGCACGGGCTGATAATTCCTGACATAACTGGGGATTATGATAAATTTGAGGGAATGATGCGGCTGTCAAAAAATCTGGTCTGAATGGAAATAAATAATTTCTGTTATATAATAATACCGTATAACAGCCAAGCAGGATATAAGCTCAATTGTTCGATCAGATAAGCAGCTTATATCCTGTGCTGCTTATCTGCGGGAATAAAAATATATGTTACAATATAAGACGGTTCATGTTTGAGGATTATTGCAAGAGCATTTTCTGAACTCACATAGATGGTGTTGTTTACTGGAACGGTAATAAAGATTCTCAGAAAAAAGGAGCATCAACTGAATACCTCCGGTTTATGGGCAGACCTTCATTTTAAAAAAGGGTATGTACTCTGATGATTCTATTGAGCTTTTTACACCGGACGAAAAGAACTTTCAGAACACCGATTTATACTGAAAACAAGCTTGTGCCGCAGGAAATAATACCATATGCGGTTTATTGACATTTCCCGGAGTATAACTGTAACAAGCTGCCCAGATCACGTCTGTTCGATATAAACATCGTGACCACTGTATGGACCGCCGCCCGGATCGCAGATATCGCAAGACAGGAAAGAACGGTGAAAGGCGCGGCTGTCATACAGGCAGAACAGACTCTGCCGGACAATATCAGTTGTCACGTAATGAGACACACCTTCTGTACCAGACTGTGTGAACATACCAACAGCATTGATGGTACATTCAAATTTAAAAAATCTAAGAACTGCTCTACGGGTAAGCAGCCCCATGTATTTTAGTAAAGACCGGGTTGAATGACTTTTAGGGCAAATCAAACATTTCTCAAACTGCAGTGATACCTTGAAATCTTGCCCAAAGATATAGCCGGAACGGCTTGTGTTACTCCTGATCGAAAGCACCTGAGTGAAGAGCTGATTTTAGTATTGAAATGACGGACATTCTGTGCTATAATATAGGCTGACCACACAGAACGTGACAGAATGAATATTACAATACAAGTAAACGAAAAGGAGCCCATACAATGAACATTTCAAAGAACACAGCTTTGGAAAGGCTTGAGGAATTTGTTCAAAAAACACCGGACAGCACTGCTGCTGTTTTTGAACCCAGCGAAAGACTGACCTTCAGGGAGCTGTGGCAGTTATCCGGAAGAATATATGCGTGGCTCAAAAATAAAGGTATAGGTCCCGAAGATGTTGTGATGTACTGCCTTCCGAGGGGCTTGATGCTCTATGCGTGTATGACGGGCACAATGCGTGCAGGCGCGGCTTTCGTTCTCTCAGAGACACAAAACTCCGCTGAGCGGACGGAATTTATCCGCAGGGATTCTCAGTGCAGGCTGTTTGTCGATGAGAGCTGTATCCCGGAGATATTAAGCTGTCAACCTTTGGAGGGCTATGAACCTGTCAGGCTCCATGCTCTCTGCTATATCGCTTATACCTCCGGCACAACAGGCCACCCCAAGGGTGTACTGCATGAATACGGGTCGCTGGATAATGCCTGGCGGGCGGTCATGGTAGAAGGAAAGGCGATCATGTCCGAGAACGATACGTTCCTTTCCATGAGCCCTATGAACTTTGTGGCAATGCCCATTATCTTTGCCTATTCCTGCGGTCACGGCTGTGCTGTTGCTGTGATGCCTTATGAGTACGCCGCAAGCAAGGAGAAGTTTTCCGACTATCTTGAAAGAGCGGGTGTCACCTGCGGATATGTAACACCTTCTTTTCTCAGGAGGATACTGCCGTTTCAATATCCGTGGCATATGTGCATTCTTTCCGCTGAACCGGCTGACGGTCTGTTCATACCCGGTTTGAAATGCTACAACACCTATGCCTCGACCGAGGGCGGCTGTCTGCTGTCAGTCTACGAGCTGCCGGAAGCTATGTCTCCCGCACCTGTGGGAAGATCCTATTCCGATGTGGAGGTCATCATTGCGGACGAAAACGGAAAAGAGCTGCCGCAGGGTGAA
>CADBTF010000263.1 GCA_902797485.1 uncultured Ruminococcus sp.
GGAAGGCATCAACGCTGCTATGAAGGCTGCTGCTTCCGAGAGCTACGGCTACAACGAGGATCCTATCGTTTCCTCTGACGTTATCGGTATGAGATACGGTTCGCTGTTCGATGCAACTCAGACCATGGTTTCCAAGATCGCTGATGACCTCTATGAGGTTCAGGTAGTTTCCTGGTATGACAACGAGAACAGCTACACCAGCCAGATGGTTAGAACTATCAAGTATTTCGCTGAGCTGGGCTGATGTGCTCGGCCGCACGGGTCAATATCGCGTTATGGCTTTGTGCTGAAATCGACAATTGTGCCCGCGGTTTATACTTTGGTGAAAATTTTAAGAGCGCTTCCGAAAGGAAGCGCTCTTTTCTTTTATCGGTCAAATATCGCTGCAGCGACAGGTATAACTGCGGCACAGGCGGCGGAGATAAGCCATTCCGCTGCGCTCAGGCGGACAAGTGAGAACACTCCTGCCAGCGCAGGGATATACATACAAATAAGCATACAGATAAGCGAAACTGCAACAGAGATCAGCATGAACGGGTTCTCAGTGAGACGGTGGCTGAACAGTCCCTTATCCTCGCTCATACATTCAAAGGCGTGGATAAGCTGTATCAGCACCAGCGTCACCAGAGCGCCTGTGCGGGCGGCAGTCAGACCGCTGCCGATGGTCATCAGCACTGTGAAGCTTGCAAGGGTCATTATGCCGATAAGGGCTCCCCGGAGGAGCATTCTCCAAAGCAGGCCGCCGCTGAAAAAGCTCTCGTTCTCACGCCTTGGCGGGCGGCGCATAACGTTTTCTTCCGAGGGCTGGGCGCCGAGAGCAACTGCCGGCAGACCGTCTGTGACAAGATTTACCAGCAGTATCTGCGCCGGCACCAGCACTATAGGCAGCCCCATAATGATGCCTCCCAGCATGGTCAGCACCTCACCGATATTGCAGGAGATCAGGTAGCGGACGAATTTGCGGATATTGCTGTAGATCGTCCGGCCCTCCTCCACGGCGCTGACAAGGGTAGCAAAGTTATCGTCCAGCAGGATACAGTCGGCGGCCTGCTTGGTGACGTCCGTTCCGCTGATGCCCATTGATACGCCGATAGATGCCTCCTTCACCGCGGGAGCGTCGTTTACTCCGTCGCCGGTCATGGCAACGATCTTCCCCCTTGCCTTATATGCCTTGACTATCCTCAGCTTGTGTGCGGGAGACACCCTTGCGAAAACCGCTGCATCGTCCAGCACTGCGTCCAGCTGCTCGTCGGACATTTTGTCAAGGTCGGCGCCGGTATAGGCTCTGCCGCTGCTGCGGAGTATACCCACCTCCTTGGCTATGGCGCAGGCGGTAAGCTTGTGGTCGCCGGTAATCATAACTGTGCGTATGCCTGCCTGAGCGCACTTTGCAACGGCACGCTTCGCCTCCGGGCGGGGCGGGTCAGTCATAGCCATGAGCCCCAGCAGCACCTCCCTGCCCTGAGTTATGACAGAAAAGGCCAGCACCCTCATACCCTCGGCGGCAAGGCTGTCATTCAGCTTATTAAGCTCCTCCCGGCGGGGGGCGGTCAGGGCGGCGGCGGTGCCGGAACTGTCAAGTATATAGCCTGCGCTTGCAAGCAGCACATCAGGGGCGCCCTTTTTGTATTCTCTCAGTTCCCCCTCGCTGCTCCTGACAGTTACGGACATATATTTCTTATCGCTGTCAAAGGGCTTCTCGTCAACACGCAGCCTGCGGAAGCTTTCGGCGTCAATGCCGCCCTTTATGGCCGCATTCAGGATAGCGGCCTCGGTGGGGTCGCCGGCGGCTCGAATTGCTGCGGCTTCTCCGCCCCGGTCACGGCGGGAGGATCGCTTCGGAGCTTCTATCCGGGCGTTGTTGCAGACTGCTGCGCAGCACAAAAGCTCCCCAAGGGAGCTGTCCTCCCAGGGCATGAGCCGCTGGCCGGAGGTGTCGGTAAAGCCCTCCCCTGCCGGTGTAAGCTCTCTGTTCTCCGCTCCGCAGACTATCACCCGGCGGACGGTCATTTTGTTTTGTGTTAAGGTGCCTGTCTTGTCAGTGCAGATGACACTGGCGCAGCCCAGAGTTTCGACGGCATGGAGCTTATGGACCAAAGCTTTTCTGCCCAGCATTCGCCTGACAGCCAATGCAAGAGCAATAGTCACAGCCGCCGGCAGCCCCTCCGGTATGGCGGCAATGGCGATAGAAATACTTGTCATGAGCATTTCCATGACCGGCTCGCCCCGGAGCACCCCTGCGGCAAATACCACTATGCAGACTCCAACGCAGATAAGAGCCAGCACCTTTCCCAGCTCTCCAAGGCGCTTTTGCAGCGGAGTGGCTCCCTCACCGGCGGAATTGATAAGCTCGGAGACCGCCCCCATTTGTGTGGCGGTACCCACGGCGGATACCTCCGCTCTTGCAGTGCCGGAGGTGCAAAGAGTGCCCATGTAGACCATGTAGGGCAGGTTCAGGTCATTGATGCGGGGCTCGTTATTAAAGGGGGACTTTTCTGACGGAACAGCCTCTCCGGTGAGGACAGCCTCGTCGCAGGCAAAGGCCCGGCAGGAAGAAATAAGGCAGTCGGCGGGAACTCTGTCTCCGGCTTCAAGCTCTATCACGTCACCTACCACAAGCTGCTCAGCGGGTACGGTAACAAGCCTGCCGTCACGGTAGACCTTGGCGGTGGGAGCAGTCAGCTCCTCAAGGCGTTCAAGAGTTTTCTCCGCCCGGTACTCCTGAACAAAGCCGAGTATGGCATTCACCACAACGATAAGCAGAATGGGTATGGCGTCGGTGTACTCACCGATAAGAACGGATATGCCGGTGGCGATCAGCAGAATGAACACCATAAGGTCATGGAACTGGCCTGCAAATATCCTGACGGCGCTGGTCCTTTTCTTTTCAGCCAGACGGTTCAGGCCGTTGAGGTTCAGGAGCCGGGCTGCTCTCGCCTGAGTCAGGCCCAACGGCTCGGAGTAAGCAGGCCGGTCGTTTTTTTCTAATAGCTCTGTCATTTTATCACCCTTCATTATTATTTGCTTTACAGCGTGTCCGCCTAATAATAGTAACCGCCGTTGAAATTGCTGCTTTGAGAACTTCGCAAAAGCATATATCGGACTTTTACTCCTTCTCAAAGTGCAATTTCTAATGTCGTTTACTATAAACATATGCGGCAGGAGCAGCTGTTATGACGGTGATATTAAGCGTTGGACCGGCTGACGGTCAATAAACACATTTATCCCTATTTTGATATGAATTGATGCAATGCTTTCAATGCACAATGCTTTCAATGCACAATGCACAA
>CADBTF010000264.1 GCA_902797485.1 uncultured Ruminococcus sp.
ATAACATTGGGAATTTCTACATCAAAGATGTATCCTGAACTACAACATATATTTTCTGAAGAAAAGGATAAGTATCGCAAGCAAATACTAAATAGCAGCAGTAAATAAGTTTTTAGAGAGCAATTTCTAGCACTTTTTAAACAAGCGGCTGTTATAGTGGGGTGGGAAAATCAAAAATAAGGCATTCATTAGCTAGACAATTGAGATGCAATTCGTGCCTATATGTTATCTGAGCGCTTTACTTGTTTATTTACATAGCGTTGTCTCTATGTTGTCAAGCTACCTCACGATTAATTGTACATTGTGCAAAACTAGCTGTATACTGTAAACTTTAAGTCCGTAGATGTGCAATCTGCGGACTTTTTGTTCGATATCGCCGATTGCGATGATACATCCACAGTACAACAAATAGAGATGTTTTTAGTTCCACTTTCATTACTCCAAGCTGTTAAGAATGGCAAGCATGCCGTCTGATTTCGGGGGAACAATAAAAATGCACTTATATAAAAGCTGCTCAAGGAGATATACACCGCCCGAGATCAAATGGTCAGCTTTATCGCAAGCGGAACAGTCGGAGAGGACTCCTTTGACAGCGAGTTACAAAAGCTGTTCGATGAGGAAATAAATCTGAGTGCAAAGCTGGAATCGCTGAAAGCACAGAGCAAGACCCCTCAAGTTCAGCAGGAAAAGATAGACGTAATGATAGAGCAATTCAACCAAGACTGCGGTCGGCTGACGGAGTTTGACGATGTGCTGATACGCAAGGCGATTGAGTGTGTCAAGGTCATGAGTAAGACCGAGATAATCGTGATATTCAGAGGGGGCTATGAGGAAACAGTCAAAGTAGATAAATGAACATAATACATATCGGTCTGCGGCTTGTCCATAACGGACAGGCGGCAGACCGATATTTTTTTGGGGGGGAGGTGATATTTATTCCAAATAATTTTGACGGCATTAAGACCCGAAGATTCGGAGTGGAGGTCGAACTAACGGGGATAACTCGCTGTCAGGCAGCACAGGCAATACAGAGCGTTCTGCATGGAGATATCGAGCATTATGGGCGCGCATATTATATTCGTGATGAACAGTACAGACAATGGAGTGTGGTGTATGACGGAAGCATAAGACCGTATAATCGGGGCGGCGGCTTGGATGATGAATACAAGGTCGAGATAAACACACCAATTCTTGAATATGATGACATCCCTTTGCTACAGGAGGTCATAAGGGCTTTGCGAAAGGCAGGCGGTGTCAGCGGAGCTCGGTATATGGCAGGGACGCATATCCACATCGACGGCGAGGGCTACACGCCACAGAAGCTGAGAAACCTTGTAAATATATTCTCAAGCAAAGAAAATTATCTATGGGAAGCACTTCAAGTATCGTCAATGAGAGAGGGTTATTGCGGCAAGATAGACCGAAATTTCGTTGAAGCGGTCAACCGAAAAAAGCCTAAAACAATGGAAGAATTCAGCAGGCTGTGGTACACAAACGGCGGTACGCTGAGTCATCCAATGGGACATGGCAGCAGATACAAGGCGCTTAATCTGCACTCGTTCTTTGAGGACGGTCACTTCGAGGTCAGGTGTGCAAACGGCTCTCTACACGCAGGCGTACTACGAGCAGAGCTATGTCTGATACTTGCCATAAGCAATGCGGCGATGACAAAAAAGTATTGCTCGCCTGCGGTCAGCTACAGTGATAACATGAGGTACAGTTTCAGAGTATGGCTTCTGAACTTAGGCATGATAGGCGACGAGTTTAAAAACTGCCGAATGCATTTGTTAAAACACCTTGACGGAAATATCGCATGGCGGCACCCCGAGGATGCACTCGCGCAGAGGGAAAGACTGAGGGCAGAACGAGAAACCGCCCGTAACGTGCGTGTGCGCCCCGTGTCGAGCGAAACGGACGAGGTAGGGGTAACAACACCAACCGAAGAAGAAAGCCCCGCTGTGAGCGATTTTGACGGCGTTTCGGACGAGGATTTTTTTGCAGAGGAAACCGAGGGTCTGCTATACCCGATATGAGGGAGGTGAGCAGTATGGCAGAAAAGAAAATGTATATTGCCTACGGCAGCAACATCAACCTTGAACAGATGGCGCAGCGGTGTCCGAACGCCAAAGTAATAGGAACGGCGATGCTTGAAAACTATGAATTAGAGTTCAGGCAAGTGGCAACTGTTATCCCAAGCGATGGATCAAGATGTCCTGTACTTGTCTGGGAGATAGATGAACAGGACGAACAGAGCCTTGACAGATATGAGGGTTTCCCTAACCTATACCGAAAGGAAGAATTTGAGGTCAAGCTGGACGACAGTGTGATAAAGGGAATGGCTTATGTGATGAATGGCGGTCAGATCTTTCCTCCACAGCCACATTATTACTTTGGTATTCTCGAAGGCTATAGGGCAAACGGCATTGATACTAAATATGCCGAAGATGCGCTGTGTCGGGCATTTGCCGCTAACATTTCTCAGGGCATAGGTAATGAAGAACCCGACTGTGGCATTGAAGAAACCGACAGCGAAATGAATATGGGATAGAGGTGAGATGATGGTTTACAAGAAATTTTATATCAGCATAACCGAGAGCGATGATATCCGCAGGACCGACTATGAGGGAAACGAGATATCCTGCGAGGGCTTCAATTTCGAGGTTTACCCGAAAGAAAACCGCACACAGAAAATCGATGAGTTTTCTGCTGCGGTAGGTTTTGAAATATTGGAAAAGAGCCTGCCCGAAGCCGAGCAGTTTGTCAAGGATCATATTGACCTTGAGGGTGCTGAACTGAAAGGGTTTATTTCTGAAACAAGTGAGTCAGACAGTCCAAGTCAGGTCAACGGCTTGACTATGTAGTTTTTCTGTTTTATTATCTCCAAATTTGTCAAAAAAGGCGAAACAACGTTGTTTTATGGATGTCATCAATTTTGTGAAAGCGGCGTC
>CADBTF010000265.1 GCA_902797485.1 uncultured Ruminococcus sp.
GCAAATACACCGGCACCTACAAGGGCGAGGTGAACAGCAATAACATTCCCGAGGGCAAGGGCGAGTTTACCGGGACCTCGACAGACAATGACGGCAAGGAATGGAAAATAAGCATCACCGGCGAGTTTACCGGCGGAAGGCTTAATGGGCAGTGTACTGTTGTAGTAAATAACCCCAAGGGCGTAGATGTTACTATTGAATGTAATTTTGAAAACGGCTTTGAATCCGGCAAGGGAACTAAAAAGACTGTTTATTCTGAGAGCTATGACGGAGATTTTATAGAATACACATTAGAAGGAAACTTTGTTCAAGGTAAAGTTAATGGACAAGGCAAGGAGGTTTATAAATACAAAAACGGTGATGTATCTACATTCGAGGCTGAATATGTAGACAATAAGAGAGAAGGCCAGGGCACAAGGACGCATGTTTACGCAGACGGTTCCAAGTATATATTCACCGGAACCTTTAAAGACGGCGAGTACCTTCAGGGCGAAAAAGTTTATTACGATAAGGACGGCAAGGAGACCAAGCGGGAAACTGTCGGCTGATAAAAAAGCAGATCTGCAATTTGCAGGTCTGCTCATTTTTATGGGTGAAACAGCCGGCGGTGTTGCATACAAGCCTGCCGGGCGTTTTTGATGAGGGCTCGGGAACAAAAAACGCCGCAGTGCGCAGCAGCTCATTTTCATATCTATTGTCTATAAAACATTACATATAATTTTCCCGGATATATTGACGTATCGGAACTGATATGTTATAATCAATGTTAGTTAGCATCAGCTAATTGCAAAAGCGCATTATTCTCATCATTTTCAGAAGCCACACTATCAGCTTACGGGGCGGCAGCTGATCGGCGGCAGGCGCTGAAAGATATGAAAGGACGGATAACATATAATGAGATACGAGAATTTCACCGTGAGCTCAGACGGCTTTGCGGGGCACCTTGCAGAGCCGGAGGGATTTCTCGGAAAAATGATGCTTAAAGGCATGAACAGCGGCCACGCTAAAATGGCAGACTGGGGCATGGGGGCGCTTAAAGGTATCTCCCCGAAGATGATAGCTGAACTTGACCCGCGCATAAGCGTTCACACTGCCATTGCTGACGGCTTCACGATACTTGAATATCCGAATTTCAGGCATGATCTGCCGAAGCGGATATTTTCAGCTGTGATAACAGGTGTTGAGTTTTTTGCATTCAGGCACATGGGGCTTTTCAGCAGGATACTCGGAGAGGACATTGACTCTATGATCTACAAGAAGGCATCATGGGCGACTATTTACAACCTTGAATATTCCATGATGCCCTACCGCTATAAATACGAGGCCTTCAACCTTGCCGACAGCTACATCTGGCACGGTGAGAAGGAGCCGGGGCTCATACACGTTCTGCGGAAGATAGACCGCTCGAAATACCGGTTCAGGCATATGATATTCAAGGGCAAGGGGCATGGATCGCTGCTGCTGGAGCCAAAGCGCCTGATGCGTGAGATAGAGCGTGCCTACAACGGCTGCAGCAAGGACTATATAGCAAAGTGAGGAAAGAAAATGCCAAGTTTAAGATACCGTATGCTTGAAAAGATGTTCTCGCTCATCGGAGTGAACAAGCTGCTGGACAAGGAAGGCGAGGAGTGGGAGAAGCTGCTTGCGGACTACACGCCGGAGGGCAGGTTCGACATGGGCAAGGACACAAAGGACAGCACCAGAATGAAACAGCTCTTTGAGAAAATGCCACTCAGACAGATCGAAGCGTCTATGCTGCTGGGGGTGCTGGCGCTCTTTATGGCAAGCTTCGGGTATATCGGGCTGAGCCGCTGGGCGAAGGGGCATTCTGAGGCAGCGGGGCTGATAATGAATATCTCCGGGCTGTTTTTCATAGTGCCGATAACGGCTCACCATGTTTTCTGCGGAGCGGTGGAGTGGTTTTTTATCAGGCTGGGCAGAACAGAGCAGGCGCTTGAAGCTGTGCTCACATTTTTCAGGAGGACCGCTGCCGCAGCTATAGCTTATGCAGGGCTGCTGGTCTTTTCGGTGACGCTGCTTGTGCTGATAATATCCGGCAAGGCAGAGCTGCCCATATGGGCGGTATGCTTCAACACGCTGCCGGTATTTTTGGTGCTGGCCCCCACAAAGCTGCCTGCAAAGGGGAATATCGCAAATGCGGTGATGTTTCTGGGGCTGAGCTTTCTGATATAAGGCCGGCACCAAAGGCAAGAAAGAATAACATGAAGAAAACGCAGCGCCCTTTAGCGCAGGCGCAATAAAGAAGTTTTTATTCCGGCACTTCTGCTGTATCACGGCAGAAATGTCTTTGCGTTACTTAGTGCAGCGCCTGCTAAAAGAAAAAAGAAGAAAGAATAAATAAGAA
>CADBTF010000266.1 GCA_902797485.1 uncultured Ruminococcus sp.
CTTGATATGTCCGAAAGCAAATTCATCTCAGAGCTTGTCCGGAACTATGCCATAGATTGCAGCAAGATAGACGGCGTAAAGAATTACTCACTTATTGAGCAAATGACTGTACCGACCTATGAGAACAAGAGAAGCCAAAAGGAATTGACTGATGATCTGTCACAGCTCAAAAGAGAACTGCGGACTATCAGAACTATTCTTAACGGGCTGGATCAGTATGGGTATATCACACGGGACGCTCTCAATGCTATCCTGCAATATCTCAAGCCGGAGGACAGCATTGAGTTTGGCTCTACTGACACAAAGATGTCATTGACGAACAAAAAGAACGTACATTCGTTTTTGGAAAAGTCTGCCGATCTCTATGCAGAACGAATCAGACGAGAGCAAATAGAAAATTCCGGCAAGTGAGTATAGTAAAATATGAAACTAAGCAGCGCAGAGCGCTGCGCGGTATCTATCAGAGAAAAAATAGGAAGGTCTGAGCTATGCCAAAGGTAATATTTTCAAACAGCTTCGTCTACAACTGGAACGTTGGAGCAGGGACAGATTTGTTATCATATATGGAGCGACCACAAGCTTTTTACCCTAAAGCTAAATCACCGACTGCCGATTATGACCTATATGACTATATGGCTAATGATGAAAAATCAGACGGCTTGTTTACTGCTGACAAGGATCTTCTCAATGCCGCTGAGGTTGAACAGTACAGACAGTATGAAATACAGTCTAATGCAGAAGGCTGTCCGAAATATGTTCAGGTAGTTTCCTTTGACAATTCGTTTTTGGAAGAAAACCATATTATGGTAAACGGTGTTGTCGATAAAGGTAAGCTCCGTTCAGCTTTCCGCAAGGCTATGGCTGCACTAATTGAAAAGGAGCCAAAGCTTGATCCGGCTAACTGTTACTGGACAGCTGCAATCCATACCAACACCGACAACATACATATACACTCAGCTTTATGTGAGTATCACCGGATAGAGGACAGGGCAAATAAGTATAGAGATAAGGATATGCTTTCCGTAGAAGCTATGAACAGGCTTAAATCTAAAATTGCCAATGAGCTTATTGAGACTAACGATAGGACAAAGGAGCATACTCGAATAGAGAGAGAGCTTTTACTCCCCTCTTTAAAAAAAGCATTTACCAACACTACCGGTCAAATGCTTGAGCTTCGACGTATACTCCCACCGGAAGGCGGGTGGCAATATAACCGTCCGAAGATGAAAAGATACAGGGCAAAAATTGATGCAGTTGTCGATAACATAATCAATTCAAATGAGGAACTGAAAAATACATTTGCCGCATATAAGTCAACACTTGATGATCTGACAGAATACTATAAGGAGTTCTACGGTGAAGGCAGGACAGATCAGCATCTGCTTTATGCTGCAAACACAATGAATGACTTTTACGCAAGAGCTGGCAACAGCTTGTTAAAAGCCCTGTCCTCTATTCCGGCTGAAGAATTAACATCTGAAATTGCTGTAGACACTCAGGTCCTTGATTTTGATGATGTTGTTTCTGATGCAGATATTGATTATGCCGATCTTTCAATCACTACTGAAAATGTAAAGCTCGACTGGAATAGCCAATACAAAGATGCGGTCAACTTACTTTACGGAAATAAAGGCAAAGGAATAATACAGGACATTGCAGCTGCAAAAGAGCTGCTTGAGCAGGAATCAGCAAGCGGAAACGCATTAGCCTATATGAAACTGAGCTATATTTTCAGCAGGCACCTGTTAGGTAAAGCTGACGATGATAACAGCAAGGCTGATGAATACGACAAAAAGACATTCAATGCTCTTTTACAGTTTCAGCAGACCGGACAATACAATCAGGATTATATAAACTATCTGCTTGGCAAGATGTATATGAAAGGTCAGGGCTGTGATGTTGACAATCAAAAAGCCTTTTCGTCATTCCTTGCAGCCGGAAATAATAAATATGCTCTCTTTTCTTTAGGCAGCTGCTATAAATACGGTATAGGAACAGAAATATCAAAAGAAAAGGCAGCAAGCGCTTACATCAAAGCTTCGGAAAAGCAAAACCCATTTGCTGCCTATGCAGCAGGAGAATGTTATGAAAAAGGCTATGGGATAGAATCCGATTCTGAAAAGGCTTACGACGAATATAAAAAAGCCCTTGAAGCATTTATTATGCTTAATAATGATATGCCGTCTGACGATCTGCAATTCAAGGTAGGGTTTATGTATCTCAACGGCAAGGGCTGTGACACAGACAGAGCAAAAGCTATAGAGTGGCTGAAAATTGCTGCCGATAATAAAAATGACAAGGCACAATATCTTCTTGGCAGAGAGTTTATAAAAGACTGTGACTACGCACAAGCAGTAAAATATCTACTGCAAGCTATAAAAAACAGTAACGATGCAGCAGAATATACACTTGGAAAATTATACCTTACTCAGTTTCCCGATGACCGGGCAAAGCTTCAGGACGGAATTGCTTTCCTTGAAAATCAGGCCCGGAAGGATAATGCTGATGCTCTATATACGCTTGGGCGGCGGTATCTATCAGAGAAGAAAAATGCCGAACAAGGCATTGATTATCTTGAACGTGCCGCAAATATGCACGATCACGAATACGCTCAATACGTTCTTGGGACGTACTATTTAAACCGTTCTAAATTCAGCTCTGCCGAGAGGTATTTAACTATGGCTGCTGACAAGGACAACAGCTTCGCTTACTATCAGCTTGGACGGCTTTATTCTATAAGAGGAAAGACCGATCTTGCCGCTAAGTGCTACCGCCGGTCAGCGGAGCTTGGGAATGAGTTTTCCAACACACAGATCTCTAAACTTTATAAGAAGAATCCCGGCAGCCGTAAAACAATATACCGGGCAAGATACAACAGAGCAGCTGTAACTATGAGAACTGCAACAGCTATCCTTGCTTCTTTGTGTGCCGAACAGGAAAGGCACCTGAAACAGTTACAACAGGAGTTTGAAGAAGAAAACAATGTAGTCGCTGATTATGACTACTCAATCAACTATTGATGTGTCTATAGACACACTTGTATTTTGCTTATTTTTCTTTTAGAAGGGTTGATAGAATGAAAGAACAAAATCCGATCATCAGGCTGCTGCAATTCATCATAATTGCAGCAATTAGCTTTTTCTTGGTAAATCTTGCCATAAACTATCTGTATCTTTCAATGGATTATTTCAAGGCGGCGAAAAATCATACAGATACGTCGCATCTTTTTGATTTCCAATTTGATTACATCTATTCTAACCGGTCAAGTCTCAGCACTACAAGCATTGTAGGCATCTCAATGGTAATTTCATTTTTCATTGTAAAGCGGATTGATGAAAATTGGAAGATCAAATACGGCAATTCAGAGCTGAAGGGTAATGACCATTTTCTTTCATTTGCTGAATTGAAAAAGGACGAGGAGCTTTATAGCTTCGATATAAGGAATATGCACAGCGCTGAAAAAAGCGGACTGCCGATCGCTTTGGTCGGCAACCGGCTTTTTGTATGCCCTAAAACTACCCATAGCCTTATAATCGGTACAACCCGTTCAGGTAAAGGTCAGACCTTTGTTCTGCCTATGATAAGGCAGATAGCAATGTCTCAGGACAAGCACAGCATTGTTGCCAACGATCCAAAGGGAGAGCTGCTTGAAAACACCTATGAGTTACTGAAAAACGAAGGATATGAAATACTCACATTAAATCTGCGTGATACAAACCTATCCTCACTTTGGAACCCATTGCAGATAATAATAGATGAGTATGTCAAGGCAATGGAAAGCGACAAAGACCTGTCTAAAACTATAAAGCTCGTTCAGTCACTTGCTGCTCTTTTTACAGACAATCCAAAATCTGACCCTATTTGGCCTGATTCAGCAAGATCGCTGCTTGTATCTATTATACTGCTGCTGCTTGAAAAGGGTTATGAAACAAATCAGCTCGACAAAGTAAATCTATATTCTGTAAATAATTTCCTGATAGAATTCGGAACAACAGATAAAACAGTAGTTGAGAACAGAGTGCCTAAAACTATCAATGCTCTTGATGAGATATTCAAGGCTCTGCCCATAGGAAATCCGGCAAAGTCAGCGTACTCAACATCAAACTTTGCAAAGGGTGAAATGCGCTCGTCCATATTCTCCACACTCTCGTCGAACATAAACATTTTTGCGACTGATATGGGTATCTCAAAGCTCACATCAGGAAATCAGATCGACTTTTCCACATTGATTGATCCTGAAAAGCCTTGTGCAATATTTATGATCGTGCCTGATGAGGATACATCAAGACACATCATAGCATCGCTATTCGTAAATCAATGCTATAACAATCTTGTTGAAATGTCCTCACAATATCCAAATCAGGAGCTGCCGCAAAGAGTGCATTTTATTCTTGATGAGTTTGGTAATATGGTGAGAATACCGGTTATGGACGTTAAGATAACAGTCGGCGCCGGAAGAAATCTTCTGTTTGATATGTTCATTCAAGACCTTAATCAGCTCGATACCAAATATGAAAACGCTGCTAAAACAATACGCTCTAACAGCGGTAATCTTGTCTATATCAACTCGCTCGATAAGGACACCAATGAGTATATATCGGCTATTCTCGGTAATGAAACTGTATCCTACGAAACCTATAGCGGTGAGCTTTCAGCGTGGCTTAAAAACCGGAATATAAATGTTGATGCAAAGCCGCTTATGACTGCAACACAGTTAAGCAAGATGAAATTCGGAGAGGCAGTAATCAAACGGCAGCGGTCAGAACCGATCAAGACTAAATTTGAGCCGTTCTATAAGCTGCACATAAAGCCAACATCTATTTCTGATATTCCGATTGATCTACAGAAAATAGAACTTAAAGACTGTATGTATCCGATAGAGGGCTTCTATGAGGAAATTCATTGGCAAGATGATAAAGTTCCTGCACAGCCTCAGCGAGCTATGCCGCCGTTGCCAACAATGCGTACTGCGCCTTCTATGCC
>CADBTF010000267.1 GCA_902797485.1 uncultured Ruminococcus sp.
GAGGATTTTATCTTTCAGAGAAAATCTATTTTCGACCGCCTGATTGCTCCGGTAAAATAAGATCATTCAACCACCAAATATCCTCTATTTCACAATGGCTTTCCTCTTTCACTCTGTTGATGATCTTATTGCAAAGGTTCTGTTCTGATTGATTGGAAAGCGTCTGCAATAATGTTTTGATTTCTTCTGCTGTTAATTCCAATGTGTAAGTCCTGATCCTGTTATCAGCTGATGCAACTGCACTTTCTATTGCATCAGGATATAATTCTCTTGCATAGGTTATGATGGCTTTGTGAAGTGTATCATCAACCGTTTCATCGGCAGGGATAAAGTCATACATTCCTTCCTGCTCATTTCTCTTTATTTCAGCATTTGTCCGGGCTGTGATCTGCTCTAACAGCTCCATAAATTCTTTTACCATTTAGACACCTCTATCTATATTATTTTCTCCCACCGTTGAAAGCAAGGACAATGGGTTCGTCCGTATCAGGCCCCTGCTCGTCATAAAGCTCAACGTGCATTGAATCGCTATCACACTCTGAAATACCGTCGTAACCGTTTTCTCTTGCTATCTCATCAAGGCTGTCAATATCATTATCAGAATATGCTATTGTCTGTTGCGGCTTGTGAGGATCATATATCCGGTATGCTTTCATATATGATACCCATTCAGCGTTAAGTCTGTATTTTTTATTCATAAGTCAATATCTCCTTAATTAAAATTCCAAGTCATTTACAGATTGTATTTTGGGTCAGCGTGATCCTTGAATTTGTCAAGAACATCATCAAGAAAGCAGCACCATTGAAAGCCGGATATATCCTTTCCCTCTTTGTTTTTGTATGAAAAAGGCTCGATCTGAGGAAGCACAGTCGATTTCTTTCCCTTAACTGTAAAGCTGACCTTTTGACCGGCAAGGAGCCTTGAAAGCTGTCCCTCCGTAAGCTCCTTGTTATACACCCTTGCGATATTCATACCGCATTTGCCGGTGCAGTAATATCCAAACTTGCCTTGTTTAACCTCAGCACCACATTTAGGGCATTTTCCTAAAGGCTTCTTTTCAAACGACAAGGAGCTGTCAAGGCTGCTGTATCTTTTGCAGGTGCTTATTACAAACTCCTTTATCTCCTGCATAAACTGCTCAGAATTATAATTGCCCTGCTCTATATCTTGCAGCTTCATTTCCCAATCGGCGGTCAGCTTTGGAGAACGCACCTCCGGAGGAACAGCCTTGATTAGATTTCTGCCCTTTTCGGTTGATAATATCTGTTTCCCCTTTCGCTGTGCCAGCTGATGACTTATAAGAGCTTCGATAATAGCAGCTCTTGTTGCCGGAGTTCCAAGTCCTTTCTTTTCAGCATCTTCATCATAGTTATCCAATCCGGCGTGTTCCATTGCAGAAAGCAGAGTGTCCTCTGTATAGGGTTTTGGCGGCGTAGTCCAATGTGATGAAGCAACAGCGCCGCTGATGATATATGATTTTCCTTGCTCAATGACAGGCAAGGTTTTTGCATCATCAGCTGTCGGCTCATTTTTAGGTAAAGAAAAAAGCTGTTCATCAAGAGCTTTCCAACCACCTTGAAGAACAGTTTTTCCTCTGACAGTAAATTGACTGTCGGCACATTTCATTACAACAGTTGCTGCTTCATATATGTGAGGCTCAGAAGCGGCAAGTATCAGCTTTGAGGATATGAGAAAGAGTATTTTTCTTTGACCTTCACTAAGCGCATTAAGGTCAGCCTTTGCTGCATTTTCTGTAGGGATTATGGCGTGATGACCGGTAATTTTACTGTTATCTATGCACCTGTCGATAGATAAATTTTCCGGAATATTATTAAAGGCCGGAAACACATTGCAAACGACCTGAATTACTTTTTCAGCGGTCTGTTTCATATCATCAGGAAGATAACGGCAGTCAGTCCGGGGGTATGTAGCAAGTTTGGCTTCATACAGCTCCTGCAAATACTTTAACGTCTTATCAGCTGTAAATCCGTAATGCTTGTTAGCTTCACGCTGAAGCGTAGTAAGATCATAGAGCTTTGGAGGATTTTGTGTCTTTTTCTCTGATTTTACTGTTTCAGCAATTGCAGCTCCGGCAGCTCGGACCTGAGCTATAAGCTGTTGTGCATATTGAATATCATCAATGCGATCAGAACAGGCAATAAACGAGCCAAAGTCAACATCAACAGTAAAATACTGTTCCTTCACGAAATGATTGACCTTGTAATCCCGTGTTACCAACATTGCAAGGGTGGGGGTCTGAACCCTTCCGATAGGCAGCAGGGAATTATATCTGACTGTGAATAATCGTGAGAAATTCATTCCAACAAGCCAGTCGGCGCGAGCGCGGGAGTAACCTGCTGCAAACAATGCGTTGTAACACGAAATGGGCTTTAATTTTCCAAATGCTGACCGAATGGCGCTGTCCTCAAGGGAAGATACCCATAACCGGTAAACCGGCTTTTTACAGCCTGAAGAATTATACACATACCTGAAAATGCACTCACCTTCGCGGTCAGCATCTGTAGCGCATATTATCTCTGTTATGCGAGGATCGTTCATCAGGCTTTTCAGCACAGAGAATTGAGCTTTACAATCCTGCTTGACCTTGAATTGAAATCTCTCCGGCAGCATTGGCAGCTGCTCAAAGCTCCAAGATGAAGCCCATTCCTCACAGTATTCGTTTGGCTGCTTCATTTCCATCAAGTGACCGTAGCACCACGAAACTATGTAGCCTGATCCTTCGCTGTAGCCTTTATTCTTCGTTGTTGCATTTATCACCGTCGCTATTGCTGCTGCAACACTTGGCTTTTCTGCTATTACCAACCGCATTTTCGTATTCCTCCTTTGCTTTCAGATAATCAGCTTCGGCCTGCTCAAAAAACTCAATCGGCAGACAAAAGATGCGGCAGAATTTCAAAAAATAGCCAAACCGAACATTATCGCCAAATTCACGCTCACCGTTTTCATAGCGCAGATAATGCTGACGGCAGCTCAAACCGACAAGCTCTGCCATTTTCGGAGCTGAGATCTTGTAGTCTGCTCTAAGTATTTTTAAATATTCACGCCTGATAATAGGCTTTATGGTACGCACAGGCATTGTTATCACCTCTTTGTTTTGGATTTATCTTTCAGATAAAAAATTTTTTATCGCCGCGCCCCGAAAAAACGAAAAAGGCATTAGTTTAAAACATAGATCAAGCTATAAATACAAGAATAAATCATTTTTTCTCTGAAAGATATACTGATAGATTAGTGGGTTAAGTATGTCCTATCACTTTTTCTACTACCCCGCCCAAAAAACTTTTTACTTTTTTTGCACTATTTTTAAAAAAGCTCTTGACAAAATCACCAAAATGTAGTACAATACAAGTATGTTTAAAGCATTGGGCTGGTACAGTATTATGGGACTTGTAGTGGCCACGAGTGACTCCCGTTGGTATGAGCGCGGAGTCACTTTTTTGTTGTATTGAATTTGTTTTTACAACAGCTGTCTCCGCAGGGCGTGTATGAATGACATAGGTGTTTTCAGTATAGTCCCCAAAAGGTGTACGCTTCTTGATCTTCCTGATTAATTTCCGGCTCACAAGTTCCCTAACAGCCTTGCCGATCTCCTTCCGGCTGATAAACCAAGTCTTTAGCGTTGTATCACAAGACAAATCTTTCAGAGAATGAAAAAATGTCCGTGTCAAGCTGTCTGCAAGTTTGCAGAAAAAAACATAGACTTTAAAAGTTTGACCTTTAATGCGTCTGAGAATTGATTTATCTAAGCAGAAATAGCTGCTGTTTTGATAATAGCTCCTGATGGTGTAGGTGTATTTATCAAGCATATATGCGCCGTTTAATGCCTTTCTGTTGGTAACAGGACGTGTCTGAGACATAATAAAGCCTTTTTTCATAAGCTTGCTTACTGTACGGTTGATTGTTATGATTGAGCAGCCGCATAGTTTGGCAAGCGTTTTTTGTGATACAGATAATCTGTAATTTCCCAAAACATCACTTTCTGTATTTATATTGATAAGACTGTAAAATGCACAAGCCACTTTAAGTTCTGTAGGCTTTGGAAATAAATTGACAAATTCATTTGGTATGCGTATCATTTTGTGACTCATAGAGAATTGCCCCTTTTGTTCAGTCTATATATTCAACAGTGATTTTGTGCTTTATTGCATATTCTGCCGCATAAGAGCCTTTATAACATCTTATGGTAAGCTTTTTACATTGTCCAAATGCTGCTCGTCCGATGTGCTTAACACTATTTGGAATGGTTACTATTTGAAGGTTTTCACACATATAAAATGCCGTCTTGCGAATGTCAATAACGCTGTTAGGAATTTCAACCTGTGTGAGATTATCACAGCAAGTGAAAGCGTCCTCACCTATTACTGTAACGGTATCGGGTATAATAATTCCTTTTATCCCCTCAAATGCAAATTCCTCCGGTTCAATTTTCGTTGTGCCTTGCTTAATAATTGTACGTCCAATAATAGCTTTCATAGAATCACCTTTCATTTTGTGCCTTATAACTTTTTTCACTTAATCATTTCCATCATTCGATTTGTTTCGATATGCGCTTAATTCTTCTTCAAGATTCAATATGCGCTCCAGCATTGAAGGAATATATTCCGGTGAAACGCTTTTATCTATCTCCCAATTCTGTAAAGTGCGCACCGGAATGTTAAACTTTTTAGCAAATTGGCTTTGTGACAGTCCTGTTCTTTTTCTTAACTTCTGAATTTTATTCATTTAATAACAACTCCTTGTATAACA
>CADBTF010000268.1 GCA_902797485.1 uncultured Ruminococcus sp.
CGGGGCTTTGCCCCTATTAAGAATAGGAGAGATGAGAATGTATAATAATGTTAAACTTGATAAGGCACTTTATTCGATTACCGGTAAGAGCTTCACAAAGGCTCTGACTGAGATGGACCCTGATGAGAATTATGCCGGCACTGAGCTGGCTGGGCTGGATGCTTTTGAGAGACAGCTGAAAAGATTTGATATCAAGGTGGCAGGCGAGGGCTGCGACAGGGTGGAGAAGTTCTTTGCGACTGCGGAGAGTGCGGTGCTGTTCCCGGAGTATGTGAGAAGAATGATAAAGAAGGGCATGAACGAGGCTTCCATAATCGGGGAGATCGCTGCGGCTTCCACATACACTGACGGCATGGATTTCAGAGGAATGAGTGTTGTAGTGAACGGCACTGACAGCGGTGTGGCACAGGGCGGCACTCTGCCGGAGACTACAGTAAGGCTGGCGGCGTCTGCACAGGCGCTGACCAAGTATGCAAGAAAGCTCAATTGCAGTTACGAGTCTATCAGAAAGCAGAGGCTGGAGGCTTTTGGGGTTATACTCAAGGGCTTGGGTGCGCAGCTTTCGAGGGCTGTGAACAAGCTGGCTGTTACCACACTGATGACCGGTGTTACACCGGAGGAGATAGCCGGTGACAGCATCAGCTACGCTGATCTGGCGGCATTCTGGGCTTCGATGGGAGATCATGACATGAATGTTATGGTCTGCGGGCCTGATGTAATGGCCAAGATACTGGCGCTGGACGAGATGAAGCTTTGTGTTTCTGACTTTATGAGCAGCGGAAGGGTCAAGACGCCATACGGTGTGACTATTGTGAAGTGTGCGGCTATCGCTGACGGAAAGGTGATCGGTCTGGACAGCAGCTGTGCGGCAGAAATGGTATACGGCACTGATGTGATCGTGGACTATGACAAGCTGATCTCTACTCAGTGCGACGAGGTAGCCTGCTCGGTAACTGTGGGCTTCTCGAAGCTTATGGGTGATGCGGTCAAGGTGCTGGCGACCTGAGATGCGGGAGCGCTGACGCTTAGTGAATAGTCTGGTTTACGCTCATGGCTTAGTGCTGGATTGAAAGATAAGCGCCCGCTCCTTTGTGGGGGCTTTCCGGTCGCCCCCACACCCCTTCGGGGGTGTGCTTTTGGGGTTGGGTGTACGCTCACGGCTTAGTGCTGGATCGAAAGATAAGCGCCCGCTCCTTTGTGGGGGCTTTCCGGTCGCCCCCACACCCCTTCGGAAACGCTGACGCTAAGTGAATAGTGAAGATTGAATAGTGGTGGGTGTTTGGGGCATAAAAGGACCCCTTTGCCGGGAGGCAGAGGGGTTTTGGGGGATAGTATTGGTCAGTCTTTTTTGGGGGTGAGGGGGATCTCGAACCAGAAGGTGGTGCCTTTGCCTTCCTCGGAGAGGACGCCGAAGGCGAAGTTATGGCGCTTGAGGATCTCACGGCAGATAGAGAGGCCGAGGCCGGTGCCGACTACATCACGCTTGACTTTTTCGCCCCGGTAGTAGCGGTCGAAGACCTTGGGGAGGAGCTCCTTGGAGATGCCCTTGCCGTTATCCTCGACTTCTATGCGGGTGCAGGTCTCACGGTTGAGCTGGCGGACACGGATTATCTTTTTATCGCCGCTGTAGTTGATGGCGTTATTGATGAAATTATAGAGCACCTGGTCGAGCTTTTCAGGGTCGGCATAGATGATGCGGTCCTCGTCGGGCTCGAAGGCTATATCGTAGCCTTGTTCTTCTATCAGGAGGGTATAGCGGGTGAGGATATCGTGGATCTTATCGTGGAGGGAAAACTCCTGATATTTGAGTTCGAGGTTGCCGGATTCGAGCTTGGAGAGTTCTAAGATATTATTGACGAGGTTAGAGAGGCGGTCGGCCTCGTCGATGATGATGGCGAGGTGCTCGTTGCGTTTTTCGGGGTTATCGCCGGAGAGGTCACGGATCATTTCGGCATAGGCTTTGACCATAGTGAGGGGGGTGCGGAGGTCATGGGAGATATTGGCGATGAGGTCGGTACGGAGCTGATTGACCTTGCCTATTTCGGCCTCGGCTGAATCCAGGACCTTAGAGAGCTCGGTTATCTCGTTATAGCCGCGCTCCTCGAACTTAACGTTAAAGTCGCCGTCGGCAAACTTTTTAGCTTTGCTGGTGAGGTTGACGATAGGGTCGGAGAGGCGTTTGGAGATAAAGAGGGTAATGATGAAGGCGAGCTCTGCTATGATGATAGTGATATAGACGAGCTGCTCACGGATAATGCTGACGGTGGAATCCACCGGGTCGGCGGAGGCTTCGATATAGAGGTAGAACTGATCTCCGTTGATAGTGAAGCCGCGGCAATAGATGATCTCCTCTGATCTGAGCTCGGAGTTTTTGATGATCTTGATGAGCTCACGCTGGCCGCTTTCGATGAGCTCCTGTTTGAGCTGGTGCATATAGTAGCCGGAGGATTCGACACGGTCCCGCATGAAATAGGAAAGGCTGCCCAGGTTATTTTCGCCTTTGATGAGGGCTCCGCTGGAGTTAGTCAGCACGATGCACATTCCGTTATCGAAGGCAGAGCGTATCATGCCGCCCTCGATGTCATTGCTGCTATAGGAATCGACCAGCATATCTCCGACGCTGCTGACTGCACGGATACGGGCAGAGCGGTAATAGCGGGCGAGGAAGAAATACTGGAATATCCATAGGAGAATAATGATGATGACGGTAAAGATAACGAAATAGATGGAGACATAATACCGGAGGGAGCGCTTGCTGCGGGGGGCAGCGGATTTATCTGATCTTTTCAAATTTATAACCCATTCCTCTCAGAGTGACTATCAGATTGCGGTAGGGGCCGAGGCTGTTGCGGAGCATTTTGATGTGGGTATCGACGGTGCGGTCATCGCCGTAGAAATCGAAGCCCCAGACCTCCTCAAGGAGCTTTTCACGGGAGAGGGCTATGTTCATGTTTTTGACAAGGTAGAAAAGGAGGTCATACTCCTTGGGGGTCATGGCGACCTTCTGGCCGTCGATAGTGACCTCACGGGCGGTGAAGTTGATAGTGAGGCCCTGATAGGTGATGACGTCCTCCTGCTTCTGGGAGCTTTTGACACGGTTCATGACGGCTTTGACACGGGCCATTAGCTCCTTGGGGGAGAAGGGCTTGACGACGTAATCATCGACGCCGATCTCGAAGCCGAAAAGCTTATCGTACTCCTCGCCCCGGGCGGAGAGCATGATGACGGGGATCTCTTTGATCTTTTTGATCTCTTTGCAGGCGGAGTAGCCGTCGAGCTTGGGCATCATGATGTCCATGACGATTATATCGAAGTCGTCGGTCTTGACCTTGGAGACGGCGTCCATACCGTCCTCGGCCTCGATGACCTCAAAGCCGTTAAACTCGGCGTACTCTTTGATTATCATTCGTATTCTCATTTCGTCGTCAACGACTAACATTTTTGGCATAAGCAAGACCTCCTAAAGAGTAGATATATAGGTATTATAACACATAATTGTGAACAAAGTGTGATAATTTATGGAGAATTAGAAACGCAGAAGCGCATAAGCGCAGAAGCGCTGGCGCTAAGTGAATAAAGAATAAAGAATAAATAATAGTGAATAATGATGTGTACGCTCCACGCTTTGTGCTGAATTGAAAGACTGGCGCACGCTCATTTGTGGGGGCTTTTCGGTCGCCCCCACACCCCTTCGGAGTTGCATCTTTTGGGGGTAGATATGCTATAAAGAATGCTCTTTGGCTTGGTTGTACGCTCAC
>CADBTF010000269.1 GCA_902797485.1 uncultured Ruminococcus sp.
ACGCCTATTTTGCGACGTTTGAGCGAAATTACTAAACGTTTGTTTAGGATGCGAAATGCGGGTGTTTTAAGGACAAATAATGGACAGGCTTTTGGCATCTCTGAAAGATAAAAGTCAAGGAAAGACCTATTGTTTTTTAACATATCTTCGCCGCTTTTTCTCACCAACAGCAGACAGCATACCGTCATTGACCATGCCTCTCAATATTTCTTTTACTCTTGCGACAGCTATAAAACGTACAGAATGAAAGAAAAACAAACTCGCACACCGTTCTTCGCTGTATAGGCTCAAAAATGCAGTTTGGAAAATCATTCGGTCTCGTTTCCCGTCAAAATGACGGTGCTGTTTTATCTCCCGCTTTGCACTATATCCCGCGTTTTGGTATAATAGAGATATAACAAAACGGAGGTGGAAACGATGCCGGACAAAAAAGACCTGTTGATAGATGAC
Organism: uncultured Ruminococcus sp.; assembly: GCA_902797485.1. Lineage (GTDB taxonomy): Bacteria > Bacillota > Clostridia > Oscillospirales > Ruminococcaceae > FB2012. Next base: position 451 of record CADBTF010000269.1, read on the forward strand.
CTGCGCAAACAAAACGAACAGTTTACCATTCTTGTAAGCAATCTTCAGGAAAATGTTTCAGCAGACCATAAAAAATCTTCGGGAACCGTTGAACAAGAACTCCGGCAACAGTTCCAAGCCGCCTTCTTCGGACGGCTTCAAAAAGCCAGTCAACAAGAACCGTAGTCTCAGAAAGAAAAGCGGTAAAAAAACGGACGGTCAGAACGGTCACAACGGCTCTTATCTTGCCGTGCTTTCAGAACCCGACCACACAAATAATCATCTCCACTCCGACTATACGAACTGTCCTCATTCTGAGAAGTGCCGTGCGGCAGCGAGAAAACAGATTATTTCCGCGACTCCATAAATAATCATACCCACTCAAAGGAATGCAGAAATCACTACGTTTTTAACATTTGCGTTCCATGAAGAGATCATTTTATCCTTGTCACCGGTGACCGTGCCTGCCAGCAGCAGCTCACCCTCCTCGGTGATGCCTGCGATACCTGAGCGGTTTGCCGAGATCGCGATGAGCCCCTTCCACTCCGCCGACTTGGAGCGACCTTTGTCAAGGAAGGCCTTGCATTGTCCTGCGACCTTCATTTCACCGTTCTCGGTAAGTCCGTAGGCAAAGACGTTGTCCGCAGTCACCGCGATGATGTTTTTCCACCCGGCACAGCTGCTTATAGCGCCCTCCTGACCGTAACAGTATACAGAGCCGTCCGAGGCAAGAGCGATAAGACAGTCCTTGCTGAGCGCCATGTCTTCATAGCTCACACCGCCGGATATCTTTGATGCGTAGGGAGCATCACCGGCGATACGGATGCTTTTGCTGCTGTCCAGCCCGGCAGCAGCGTTGGTGCTGCATCTGAGCCTGGTTATGCCTTTCCAGTAGGCTACGTCCTTGCTGACAGGGGAGCCTGCACAGATGATACCGCCCTGTGACGTTATGCCGTAGGTGCAGTTGGCACAGGTCAGAACGCTCCTCACATCAGTCCAGGACTCGGTGTTCTTCTGTCCGAAACCGTTGTCGTCCCCGAAGACCTTGACCTTTCCGTTCAGGTAGGCCACAGCGATATTTCTCTCGCCGACGCTGACAGAGGCAACGTTTTCCTCCTTGCTGAAGCTGCCGTTTCCCGATACGATGTATGCCTCGCTGCTTTTCAGCGACCTGAATACGATGGCAGAGCTGCCAAAAATGAAATTGTCTCCTGCTGCAGTCTCGCGCCTGTGCCCGGCTATGATACGCCCCTTGGCCTCCTTTGCTCTGCTTTGCCAGAGCTCATAGCTCTGCCGGTCTGCAAAGCGGTCAACAAAAGCAAGCTTGAAACCGCATCCGCAGCAGGTATAACTGCTCCCTGCATTAGGCGCCCTTGTAGCCCCGCAGACGGGACAGATGTTGTTTGTACTCATGAATAACCTCCGCTGTGCTGTTTACTGATTGCTGCCGGACTTGGTGCCGGCATCTGTGACTGCGTCCCATACATATGATACAGGCCGGGTAAAGTTCAACTCCTCCACCAGCTTATCATCTCCTTCAACGTGGGAGCCGCAGAACACGCCCATGATCGTGCCGTCCTCCTTTGAGAGCACCGGTCCGCCGGAACAGCCTCGCTTGCCTTCGATATTGACGTTTATGGTCTTCAAGCCTCTCTGTGTCTGGACAGATGAGACATAGCCCTGGAACAGGCTGGGATGGAGCTCGTTGATATCGTCGTTGAGCTTTTGGCCGAAGGGATAGCCCCAAAGATAGGTTGCCTCACCTGTAGCGGTCTCCTTATCAGGTCTGCGCAGCGCAAGAGGCTCATAGCCCTCCCCCGGGATCTTTATCACCGCCAGATCCATCCCAGGGTCGTTCCACATAATCGCTGCTTCCTCCCAATGAGCCTCCTGCTCATCTGTCTTGAGTGTTGTCCTGACCTTTATCTCGGTGCTCCCGGCAACTACATGGTTACAGGTAAGGATGTATCCGTCGGCTGTTATCAGCGAGCCTGTACCGTATGCTGCGCCGTGTCCCATAACAGCGGTGATAAGCACTACGCTTTTAGTCTGTTCGAGGTATGAGTTGTCCTCGAAACTGTACTTCTCATCAGCCTTCGGCAGCTTGTCTGCGGGCAGTCTGAGCTCGTTTATTGGAGCTACTCCGGGTGTGACGGATGACGGTTTTTTCTCGGAGGGACCCTTTTTTGCCAGGAACCTTGCGTACTCCTTCGGGATATGCGTTTCGGTGAAGTAGCCCTCCTTTGCACCGGTCTCCTGGTTGATGCGGATATCGGGATCTCTTGCCCACCGCATTTTCATATCTCTTGCAAGGTTCTCAGCCTCACGACCATTAGCCCAGTTCTTTATCCTGGCTGCTATCATGTTTTCAAACAGCTGTATCAGCGTCTGCCTTGTGTTCTCTTCGATACGGATGTTGATCTTTTTGATCTTTAGCTCGAATATCCTCACAAGCTCCTCTGCCGTGTAGTCCTCCAGTATGATATCCTCCGCAAATCTGGATGCAAAGCCGGGATTGGTGTCGATGAACGTCTGCATTTCCCTGGGATAGCCTGCGGCGATCACCGCAAATTCTCCGTTGCGGTCGCTCATCTGTTCAAGGAGGGTGTTGATACATTCCTGTCCGTAGGCGTCTCCTCCGGAGTATCCTGTTTCTACCAGCGAGTAAGCCTCGTCGATGAACAGTACTCCTCCCATAGCGCGGTCGACACACTCCTGAGTCCTGGAAGCTGTCTGCCCCAAATAAGGAGCGACAAGGTCTTTTCTTGTGACCTTGACAGTATGTCCCCTTGAAAGCAGGCCCAGCTCCTTGTAGACCTTTCCGATAATTTTGGCGACAGTGGTCTTTCCGGTGCCGGGGTTGCCTCGAAGTATCCAGTGGAAGTTCAGGTCTTCCAGCAGCGCATCGTTATCCGATTCCTTTGCTGTATTGATAAGGGCGATCAGATCTAATAGCTTTTCCTTCAACGTGTTGAAGCCTATCAGGTGGTTGATGTCGTTCATAGCGGAGGTCTTTTCATCCTCGGACTTCTTGGACAGCGTACCTTTCAGATACCGCATCTGCTCGTCAGGGACGTTCTGTACAGACAGCAGACGGTTCTGAGACCCGTCTGCTGCCTCAGAAAATACCGGTTCGTTCTGCCAGTTGTCCAGCATTGCCTCCAGAAAATTGCGGCATTCCCTGGCATTGCCCCAGTCTCCCTTTTTGCTCTCCGTTCGCATCTTGTTAGTAAAGAACAACTCAAGCTTGCTGTCGAGCTCAGTTTCGATTACTGTCTTGTCCTCGCGGCACATATGGCGGAAGATCTGTGCCAGCTCCTCCGGAGTATAGTCATCGAGCGCATACTTTTTCATTCTGCTGGTAATACCTGGATTTGATTTGATGAATTGTTCCATTTCATAGGGGTATCCGGCACAGATGACTGCGAGTTCCCCTCTGTAATCCTCCATTGCCTTCACAAGTTCGGTAATAGCCTCTTGACCGAAATTCGCTCCGCTGTTTTCACCCTCTGTCAGCGAATAGGCTTCGTCGATGAAGAGCACTCCTCCCATCGCTTTTTCTACTGCGTTTTTGACCTTTATGGCTGTCTGACCCTCATATCCTGCTACCAGATCGGCTCTTGACACCTCATGGGTCTTGCCGTTCGACAGTATGCCGCACTCCTTGTATACCTGACCGATAAGTCTTGCGATAGTGGTTTTTCCGGTGCCGGGATTGCCTTCAAGGATCCAGTTAAGGTTCTGAGGCATCCCGATAACACCGACAGAATTTGTGCGGTTAAATTCCGCGGTTTTGATAAGCCTACGCAGTTCTGCTTTGATAGGCTCATATCCGATGAGCGATTCTATCTTTTCAGCTGCTGAGCGGGTGTCGGGCTTTTCGAGATGCGTCTTGGTGTATTTCTCGTATTTCTCGGGGATATCTTCGCCGGTAAGTTGTTTTTTCAGCTCTCGCGGGAAGTCCTCTCCGTACTGTTCGATCAGCCTGTCGGTCTGCCTGTCAAGGGAGGCGGGCAGGTAATCTGTGCGGATGAACCTGGCGTTGCCGAAGGTCTTGTCCTTACCGAAGGCCTTTACATAGCGTGTGAGCGCCCTGAGCGAGAACTCCTTGTAGTCTTCGTCATAGCTGATCCCCTGCTCGTCCAGGTTCTTCAAGAGTATCGCACAGAGCTCCTCGCCGCTGTAGTTCTCGAATAGAATCGGCTCGTTGAATCGGCTCCTCAGGCCGGGATTAGTCCGAAGGAAATCATACATATTATCCTCGTAGCCTGCAAGGATGACGCATACCCTCTTACGGTTATTTTCAACGAAGGTCAGCAGCGAGTCAAGGATAAGCTTGCTCTGAACCGTATTATCCTCGGCAAGCTGATAAGCCTCGTCTATAAAAAGCACTCCGTCAAGAGCCTTATTTGCTACTGCTTCAAAATCGCCGTTGTTGTCCTCGTTGAACACCTCGGCTTTGAGACTGTTGACTGTGTATTCTTTAAGATGCCCTTTTTTGAGCATTCCCAGGTTTCTCAGCATCTGTCCCATGATACGTGCTACCGTGGTCTTGCCTGTACCAGGGTTGCCGGTGAAGATATAATGTCCCGGTTCTGTCTGGTCTCCCGAGAGCATCCTTCTCCTGAGCCTTTCGATGCACTTCTTGACATTTGAAAGACCGGTCATGGCGTTGAGGTTCTGGAGAGCCTGCGCACGCATCTCAGAGACAGGTTGAAGGTATCCTGCAAGCTTTTCGGGAATGTATTGCTTTGTAAGCACGGCATAGTTCACACCGTCCGGACGGCCCTCGGTCTTCTTCTGGGGGTCATTTTTCCATTCGCGGAGCATATCCTTCACTAATTGCTCGGACTCCCTGGCATTTCCCCAGTCCTCGTCCGAGAGGTTGACCCAGTTCTCGCAGAAATCGGGAAGAGCTGCCTCCAGCTGCTCCGAGAAGACGGCTTTTTTCCTGTGAGCGTGCAGCTTAAGTATCTCACACATTTCCTCCGGGGTATAATCGTCCAGATAAAGCTTGGTAAAGCGACTTCCGAGCCCTTGATTAGACTCGATGAAGGTCTCCATATCCTGAGGATAGCCTGCTGCCACAAGTATGAACCTGCCGGCGTATCTGGTCATATATTCGGTGAGTGTGTCTATAGCTTCCTGACCGAAATCCACATCGTCGTTTTTATTGCGTTTGAGAGAATATGCCTCGTCGATGAAAAGCACTCCTCCAAGAGCCTCCTCGATCTTTTTTCTGGTATTGATCGCAGTCTCACCAATGTGGTTTGAAACGAGCTCCGAGCGGCCTGTTTCCACCACATGGCCCTTATCCAGATAGCCCATCTCAAAGAACATCTGACCGATGAGCCGCGCAACGGTGGTCTTTCCGGTGCCGGGATTACCTAAAAGCGCAAAATGGATCATGTCCTTCTCAACGTTTGGGTTCTCAAGATTGGGCTTGACCCTTGAAGCAGTCAGGTAGTTTAACGCCGAGAGCTTTTCCTCATCGGTATTAACATTGTATTTTGCCAGCGTTTCTTTTATTCGTGTCAGACCTATCATCTGATCCAGCTGTTCTCTGGCATTGCTCGGTTTTGAGGTCCCCAGCATGGTGTAGCAGGCTTCCTCGTTGAATTCTTTCTCGGTACCGTATTTTTCAAGCATAGGTACCAGCATTTTCAAATGAGTGATATCCTTGCTGCCGCTCATGGCCTGGGTGAGCGCCATAGCGGTCTTGTTGATCGTGCTGAGCTTCACCTTAAGACCGTGGTTCACCCTTTGGTACATGAGCAGGTTTTTCAGCTCTGCCGCATTGGGAGCTGTGATTCTCAGCGGCAGACCGAAAGCTTGGTTCCGGTTGTTTTCATCGGTATCATCGTACTGCGTTCCCTTGGTGACATTGAGATGTGCGCTGGGCATCTTTATATCGCTGTGTATGAATATGATTATATTGCGGTTATGGGAACCGAGCCTTTCGTATTCTGCGATAAACGAATGGAGCTGAGGATGTCCGAAGTCGCTAATATACACATCCGCATCATTGATGATTATGGCGGTCTTGATAAGATGATCCCTCATGTATCCGTCGATCTGCCGGTTTATCAGTACTTTGTCGCTTATTCCCAGCATAAGAGGGCCGTTGGCGTAGTTTCTGATCTTGATTCCGGAGTGTTCGCCGGTCTTCCATTTGTCATTCGTCACGTTAGACTGAATGTCGGTATCAGACTGTGTTGTCTGATCGGAGTTTTGGGCCTGATCATTAGGCTCCGACGCCCTTTTTATATGCTTGCCCATACCGAGCCCGCCGTTTTTTCTGAGAAGAGACTTTTTGGGGACCGCTGCCCCATTATTAGCTGCCTTGCGAGCAGCTCCGGTGGTTTTCATCAGTTCGTAAGACTCGTCATCATAGCAGTAAAGCTCATATTTTCCGGGGTCAAGAAAGATGATCCTCTCATAGCCATTCTGTTTCAGCTCTGAATGGAGCAGCTGTTCGATGTTCAGCTTTCGCCCGCCGTCAGTATAAAACTCATCGGCTGTCAGTCCTGTGATGAAGAACTGACGCTTCATCGCTTCGATGTCTGAAAAAAACGTTCTTGCCATTGTTTTCCTCCGGAGATCAGTTTGTAGATGTCCTTCTTACACCGTGGTATGGATCGTTCGGACGTTCGGCCTGGGGCGCACTCTTACCCGGAACGGAGGCACGGGCATTTTCATCGCCGTTCTCCACCGCAGAAATGTCCCCGACCCTTTCGACCTCCTTGGAAGTTTCAGCGCCGAAACGTCCCGAGCAGGGGAATTTGCAGTCATCAAGGACGGTCTCGCTGAGATGAGCGCCAAGAGCCCGGGCTATTTCCTGGGATGTCACTATATTGCTGTCCGCAGGATCCACGAGAAGGTCGATATGGTTCATTACAAAGCCTGCCCTATCGGGTACCGGAGTAATGGTCAGAACAGCTCTGTCCTGGGTCTGAGGATTGATGAATACGGCATGGTATTCGTCGCGGTCCTCTCTCGCAAAGAAATCACCGTCCGATTCGGACATCTCGTATCTCTCGTTGAGCATCGCAGCGACCTCCATAGCAGTCCGATATCTTGAGATGCTCATAGCAACGTTTGAATGAGACGCATTCTCGATGAGCGCCAGCTGCTCTTCAAGGGAACGAAATTCACGATCAAGGCTTTCAAGCTCCGGAAGGGTCATATTGTCTATGTTCTCTGTACGGGCGCGTACTGCAGCGCAGTTTTCCTTGAAAATGGAAAACTGACCGTAAGTCCAGTAGTCGATGCCGTTGGTGTAGTTGTATTTCGTGCCGTTCAATTCCAGCTCATAGGCGCGGTGCTCTGCCTGGTCTATGGCTGTGAGAAGAGATACCTCTCTGTTCTTGATGGAGTTGTAGCGAAGGTTCCACTCGAGCTCAGCAAGAGAAGCCTGCTCTTTGAGATCAAGAGCCAGATAGAAGGCATCGCGTCCGCTCGTTACGCCGGCTTGGTAGATACCGTTTTTGATATCGGATTCCGAATCTCTTACCTTTCTGTCGATCTCTGCAAGCTTTCCGGGATCAACGAGCTGACGGTGGAAGTTCTCTTTGATATCGTTGAGTATCCTTGCAGATTCCTGCGACCAGTATTCCGCAAGCTCCCTATGCCCGTTTTCCCTGGCCTCGATCTGAGCGGCAAGGGATTCGACCTTCCCGTCTACTCTGTTTATCTCATCTGCAAGCCTCGAGGACACCGTCTCGAGCTGACGTTGTGTCTCGATGCGCTGCTGCTCCAGCTTTGAATCAGTCTCGTTTCGCATCTGCTCGATGCTCTGCTGCATCTCTCTGCGGGTGTTCTGTATCTCATTATGCAGATCACTGCGCTGCTGCTCCATCTGGTTCTCCATGGCGTTGAGCTGTTCCTGATGCTGCTGATGCATAACTCTCATCTTGTCGTTAAGGAAACGCTCTCGCTGCTTGACCTGCTCATCAAGAGCTCTTATGGTCTGGTTCACACGGTTCGTCATATTCCGCTGCTGATCCTCAAGGGCTCTCTGCATCTGATTGCGCAGCTGTTGGTTCTTGATGTCCTGCTGCTGTTTCAGATTGTTGATGTTCTGCTGAAGGATCCGGTTCTCCTTCTCGCTGTTGGCAATACGCTGTTCATAAGCCGAAAGCTGCTGTCTGAGTTCTCTCTGACGGCGCTGTTCCGGTGTTTCATAATGACTCATTACACTATCCTCCGTTTATAGTTTTTTCTTTTTGATCCCTTCGAGCAAAGCTCTGGGCGGCACTCCGATCATGCACAGGTTCTCTTCATCATAGAAGAACTCCACCTCGGCCGGACGTGTCCCAACCTCCGATGCAAACTGAGCATATCTGTCCGTCAGCGGGATCGCTCTTTGGTTTGACGAGCCGCGGTGGTTTTTTCCGTCATTGAGCTCATCTATGTATTCTCCGTCTATGATCATATCGCACAGATCAAGGAGCTTTGCGGCATTATCAGGGATTCCCTGACGGAGCTGCTCATAAGTATATCCGGTGTAGACGATAACCCCCACATCTCGCTGCTGCCTGATCTCGCTTATCAGCTCCCCAAGCGCAGTCGCTTGCAGGAACGGCTCTCCGCCGCTTATCGTGACCCCTGTCCTCCCGGAGCTGATAACGTCCTGTGCAAGGGTGTGCGTATCAGTCAGTCTTCCTCCATCAAGGGGTCTGCTGTCGGGAGTCATACACCCCGGACACCTTCTCTGACAGCCCTGTACCCAGATTCCGAAGCGCACTCCCGGCCCCAGCTTTGTGATACCGTCCCGGGCATCATATATCCTTAGCTCCATGTTACGCTCTCAGTCCTGCCTTTGACTGATGTTTCTTGATCTTTTCCTCAAGTGACCGGATATCCTCGTTTATGCTGCCGAGTATCCTGTCATACTCCGAGATCAGGTTGTTGCCGTTGACGTTCATATCCTGAATCTTGTCGGTAAAGCTCTCCACATCCACAAGGCCCTCTATCTTAAGGGCAGCCTGAATCCTTTCCAGCTCCGGATAGTATGCCAGGAGCTCTGCATAGGTCTCCTTGGCTTTATTAGCTTCCTCGACAAGTCTCTCGGATTCGGGAATAAGCCGTTCCTTCTGCTTGTTGCATTTTTCGATTTCTTCCTTCAGCTCTCGGTTATTCCTCTCGAGCTCAGACACATTGTCGGCGGCTTTCTGCTTCTCTTCAGCAGCATCTTTAAGCTCTTTTTGAAGTTCTTTGGCACGAGCTTCATTTTGTTTAGTGGTTTCCTGCTCAGTCTGGATATTTCCTTCCAGCTCGCGGATCTTTTTCGTTATTGCATTGTTGGCTTCCTCAGCAGCTGAAAGCTCACCAATAAGCCTTTTCAGCACCTCTGAATCCTTTTCTGAGAAATGGATGCGGTTTCTGTCGTAGAAGCTCTTTACCTTGCCCGAGATGCTGAGATAACCTGTATAAGACAGCTCGAATGTTATCTTGCTGCCGGGTTTTTTTTCAATTTGTTCTGCCGTGTTGAGCAGCGCAAGACAGGTCGATAGTATCTTATCGGTAAGTCCGGCATCATTTATTTCGGATACCATTGCACTTGCCTGTTCTTCAAGCTGTCGTTTCAATATAGTTCTGTTCCTATCAGCCATAGTTTTCACCTTTTCCTAACAGTATTCAAAGCTCCGCAAGCTTTATCTGTGTGACCTGCTCCGGCGCTCCAAAGGGGCGTATAAACAGCATTTCACGTTCATCGGTCACTCCGAGGGCGACCTCTGCCAGCTCGCTGCCCTTCATACCGGAAAGGGACACCTGCTTTTCGCTGCCGTCGATCCCGATAGTCAGCATGCTGCTTCCGCTGACAAATATGGGGCCTATATAATCCGTGCCCGTAAGCTCCGATCTGTCCTGACCAGCCTTGCCGATGACGATGCTCTCCCGTTCAAGGGTCTGACCGCTGAGGTTGAAGAATATGACGGAGTATGTATGGGCAAGCTGCCTTTTCTGCCTGTTCAGGGCTCTTCCCTGTTCTGTGATAGTAGTGCTGTCTGCCGTAATATAGTGGTTGCTGAACCGTTCATCCGGCAGTGCCGGGGAGATTGACAGCCACTCGCTGATATAATAGTCTATCGGGGTGAGGCTCTGAGCCTCGCCGAGCACCACTATTCCGCAGTCCTCGGGGACTCCGTCCTCAAAAACGGTTTCGATGCTTTTCAGCAGCTCAGTTAGTACAGCTTTGACAGGCTCAAGACAGCCCTCGATCTGACTGCAGGTGAGCAGCAGTCCGCTGCCGAAATCCAGCTCGCTGTCTCTTACTCTTTCCCACTTGAGATAGTCCCGCATAAGGTTCTGAGTTCCGGTTTTCATCTCGGATGCTATGGTCTTGGGGTCGTTTGTGCCCGACAGCGTCCGCAGACAATCCAGACTCATATCCCAAAGGCTGCCGCGCTTAAGACTGCTGCTTGATACAAGCTCCGTCCTCTCGCCGTCACCGATGCTGCACAGACCGTAGGAGCAATCGTCCAGATCCAGCACAAGGAAACGGCGGTAGGCTCTTCCGCTGCTGTAAGCATATAATGCTGCGGCTTCGTAGTTCGTTATATCCATATCACTGTCTCTCCTCTATTACCACCTCGGCAGGGACGAGGATATCATCGTCGTATCCCTCCTCTGTCCTTCTTGCAACGCCCGGAACGACGCAGTATGAGATCACCCAGCCGCTGTAATCGCTCTCGCCGTCATCTTCCTGGGGAGAATGCATGATCGGATTGAACTCTTCTCCTTTTTGAGGAACGAATGTATAAAGGTCAAGGCTGTTCAAAGCCTTTTCCAGCTTTTTGGTATAGACGGTCAGATTGTGCTGGAGCTTTTGCAGCACCTTGTTAGTGCTCAGTTCTGAGATTTCGGTCTTTCCGTCGGGGTCGTCGGTGAGCACGCTTATGATATCCGTATCCATACGCCGTGTTATATTGTACAGCTCGGAATAGAGCATTGCTATGGGCATGAACTCCTTGGGATTGAGGGACTTCTTCCAGTCGCTCATATGATCGTAAAATTCGCTCTTCAGCTTTTCAAGTTTCTCCTGGGTCTCATTGAGAGCGCCCACCCATTGCTGCTGGAGAAGGTTCGCCTGACTGAACATCTCTGCGTGCACCTTGTTATTGGCCTCTGTCTCTCTGAGAAAAGCTTCAGTGTGACCGGCCATTTCGTTGTTGAGGCTTCTTCGCAGGTTCTCCTGCTCCTCTTTGAGATATCTTTCAACGAGCTTGTCCGCCTGTTCTTTGGCAGTCTCGCCAGTTTTCTTATTTGCATCATCTATCTGCTGCTGAGCCTGTGCCTTTGCGCTCTCTATGATGCGATCGGCATTGTACCGTGCATCCTGTTCTATTGTTTGGGCTTTTCCGCGAGCTTCATTCACGATACGTTCAGCCTCTTTCTTTGCCCTTTCGATGATCCTGTCGGCTTCGAGATCGTTTTGTATGGGCGCAGGAGGCTCGGGAGCGTAGCGTTCTTGCTGCTTTTCCGAGGGATGATCACGGTGATCTTCGTATCTGTTCTCAGGCTCCCAGGAGGTCTTCGCCTGTTTCTCCGGATGATCTCCGTCATTTATCGGAACGCTTATTGTTACGCCTTTATGGGCGTTGTTAGTCCTTTCGTATTCGGTCCTGAGGATGTGCCAGCAATCCTCAACAACAGCAATAATATTTGAACACTTGACGGAATAACAACCACATCTGGGGCAGTCTTTCCATTCCAGCCACCTTCCAGTCTTTTCTTCAGCGTATGGGATGACAGTTTTAGTCTCAGCTACATCCATCTTGTCAGACTGATAGTTCTCTTCGATATCTCTGAACACACAGAAAGCTATCAGATCGATCTTTGTGATCTTTCTGTTGATTATATACTCCATCAAGCTGCATTTGCCTGATTGGGTCATATCCTTTATCACAGCTTGTCTTAGTTCAAAATAAAACGTCCTGACGTTTTTCATTCCTTTATTGTCGTATTCTCCAATGTACACAGAACGAGCATTATCTCCAGGTCTGACATTCATATTGTCCATAATACTATCTCCTCCTGTTCAGTTATTTTGAAACGACTCTCTTGCTGGCATACAGCTCGCCGGAGGGTTTTTTCAGGTCTACCCGGATACCGTAATCCTCTTCGAGAGTCACCGTTATCGTGTATTGTACGTTCGGCTCAACGTCAAATGTAATATGTTCGATATTCTCACATTCCATGTCGTTTGGTGAGGCCACCTTGTTGTTGCTCCTTGTCCTGTAAAGCTTGATGTATATATTTGAAGACATCGCCCAGTATTGCAGAGGCTCGGAGGTAACGGGCCTCTGCTTGCCCTTCGGTATCACAAATCTTATCTCGCCCTCAAGCTTTCCTTCCGCAGGCACCCAAAGGCCGTAGCTCCTGTCGGTAAGCTGTCTGATTATTTTGTTGATCGGATCATTATCAGGCGCGGGCAAAGTATTATTCTCTTTTCCCGAATCCGGATCTGGATTTGGATCCCTGTTTGCCACGCCGATCCCGAACCGCGCAGCTCCGTAAGAGACTGCGGTGCTGAGACGGTGCTTAATTATCCTGTATTTACCCTCGGCGAGCTCTTTCAGCCCGGCCTCGACCATAGGCATCTCGCTTCCGCCCCCGGAAAGCACGATGCAGTCGATCTTTATGCCGCTGCTCTCCGCCTGATCCAGCATATTCTGGACCATTTCAAGGGTCTGCATAATCAGATGCTCGCTGATCTGTTCAAAGCGTTCTCTTGAAATGCTGATCTGGCAGTACTCACCGTCTGCATCCTGTATATCCGCCTCAAATTCTGTATCGCTGGAAAGCGAGAGCTTTGCTTCAACGGCAGTCTGTCTGATGAACTCCTTCTGCCTGGGTGTAGTGGGCTCATAGGAGTAATTCTCCTTCAGCTGAGAGATGATCTCGTTGTAAAGTACAGTATCGAAATCTTTGCCGCCCACATCGGGCAGCGCATCCTTGAAATGCAGAGTATAAGGGTCTCCTGCACTTTTCGCAGTCACAACAGCCGTATCGAATGTGCCGTGTCCAAGATCGTAAACAAGAACGGTGAACCGATTGCTTTTTATGCGGATCTCCTCCGGCGCGATATGCTGCATATAGTAAAGATAATCTATCGCCACTGCCGCAGGTTCAGGCAGCCTTCCAACTACGTGTATCTTTTTCCCGCCTATCTCTACCGACTCTATCGCCCGCTGCATGGTGTCGAGCATCGCAGCATCGTCAGCAAGGTTTGCCGGAAATGCGAAGACCATATTGTAGACCGGCTTTATGACTCTGTGTTTCAGGTTGTCATGTGCGGCCTCGACGATATCCCGGACTGCTGCCGCATAAAGATCGCTAACCTCTACGGGCTTGTTGATACCGGGAACGGTTATGTATTTCTCTCGCAGCTTTGACTTTATTGCGCTGACCATATGCTCAGGATGGAATGTATACTTGCTCAGCTTCGCTGCAGCTTTCCCGTCCTCAAGCAGGATAATCTTCTTGCCGTCCGGCGGAGATACATATACAGTCGTCGGAACTCCCGCCCTTTGCATCTCCATGTCATTCGGCATCAGCGGCATAGGATCCTTGTCTTTATCGGTTATCATAGAGACATAACTGAAACCGTTGCCTATGTCGCAGCCAAGGACATAATTCCTGTTGTTTTCCTCGCTCATATCTTGTTTCCTCCTTTTGGGGGTGGTATCGGCAGAGCGTCTCTACCTGCTGTGACAGGTCCATATCTTGCCGTGCCGTAAGCTATTGCTCTGCTGGGTCTGTAGATCTTGATCTTGTCTTTGTACTGGGGGAAATATGTTTCCACCTGTTTCTCGACCATGGGCATCTGACTGGCACGCTGCCTTACAGCGTTTTCTCCCACGAGCTCTCCGACCCTTTCGGAGTAAAAGTATACGCTGGGAATGCCGTCGCTCTGACCTAAGGGAAGCAGGTCGTGAACGAGTCCTCCCATCCTTGTCTTTTCGTTAAATCCCTCTATGAAGCAGGGGAAAGATTTATGGTCTCCGAAATCCAGTCCGATAACTGCCATTATACGTCCTCCATTTTTGGGTATATGCCTTGCGATCTGTGTTCACAGTCATCATTCTTCGTTATGATCTGTTCGTTAGTAATCTTCGCTTGTCGACAGGTTCTCAAGCGTGCAGTGGTTCTTGAACACCGGTGCTCCGGGGATATCGGATCTACGTGCTTCAATCGTCAGGACCCCGAGCTTGTCAACGCATAAACGGGTTTCAAAACGTGTATTTTTAGGGAGCACATCTCCAAAATCACTCTGCACATTCATTATTTCAGTATAGTCCTCCTTGACATTGTATTTTTCCGGTTTGTCTTTGTTTGCCTCATATACGTGATAAACAATGTTGACAGAATCTTCTACAAGCCAAGATATTTTGAACTTTGATTCATATGGCAATGGTGTACCAGACGGAATATCTGTTCTGATAAATGCCTTTTGATAATTAAGATTAATATCAAGTAACCGAATCCCGATATCATATTCCGTTCTCTTCTGTATGATGTTGCTTTTTGCTCCGTTTGAAAGATCACGGTCTGCCTCAACAGTTCCGTATCTTGCTGCGCCGTAAGCTATGGCTCTGTTTGGTCTATAGATCTTGATCTTGTCTTTGTACTGAGGAAAGGCTTCTTTCACCTGTCTCTCGACCATGGGCATCTGGCTGGCACCGCCGGTCAGCAGGACATAATCTATTCTGCCGTCGAAACCGTTTATCATATCTCGCATAGCATTAATGGTTTTCATCAGCAGAGGAGACACAAGCCCTTCAAACTCGCTCCTGGTCACCCTTTCGTAAAGGTAATCCCCGTTTATTTCTATAGAAGGTTCAGAGATCTCTTCACTGCTGAGCTCGATCTTGGTACGCTCGGCAATGTTGCGCAGTATTTCCGCCTGGATGGGCTTTGGCGTGATCCCGAATTTTTTCACCAGAAGGTCATACAGCAGCTTGTCAAACTCTACGCCGCCTACGTCCTTGATGCCGCCTGTTCTTCTGATATCGTAATAATAGATATCTCCTCTGGCGTTTAACTTTCCCTTAGGGTAAGCCGTTACAATAGCAAGATCGAAGGTCCCTCCGCCGAGGTCGTAAACAAGAACTGTTGTTTCATCGGAATCCTTTTCAAATTCCGACAAATAATCGAGCGCTGCAGCGGCTGGCTCAGCGATAGTGCCGATCACCTTGATCTTCCTGCCGTCTTCAAGCGTTGCGTTCTGCGCCAGCTCAATGAGCCTCTGCCGCTGAGCTGAGGTATAGGTCGCAGGATAGGAAAGAGAAATATCAGCTGTGGTGACGCCGTAGCCCTCTTTGAGCTGCTTGTTGGCCGAGCGCACACAATGTTGGATGACCTTGGTGATGGCATCGTTGTTCTTTATCCTGTAGGTGACCCCGTCCTCCGTGAATGTCATTTCCTTGTCGAGATACCTTTTCAGGTATCTCATTCTGTTGCCCAAAGGCCTGGCACGCTGCCTTACAGCGTTTTCTCCCACGAGCTCTCCGACCCTTTTGGAGTAAAAGTATACGCTGGGAATGCCGTCGCTCTGACCGAAAGGGAGCAGGTCGTGAACGAGTCCTCCTATCCTTGTCTTTTCGTTAAATCCCTCTATGAAGCAGGGAAAAGAATTGTAGTTTCCGAAATCCAGTCCGATAACTGCCATTGTTTATCCTCCGTTTTTGAGATGATGATATATGCTCTGCGTCTGCGGTCACCATTCTTCGGTATAATCTGTCTGTTCGACAGTATAATCTGTCTGTTCAACACCGCTGGTCGCAAGATTTTTGAGCGTACAGTGGTTTTCAAATATAGCGGCGTTGGGTATATTTGCCCTTCGTGCCTCGACCCTCAGCGCCCCGAGCTTGTCAAGGAGCAGACGGGTCTCGTTTTCTGAGTCTTTGGGAAGCAGCTCACCAAATTCAAGTTTGACAGACATTATCTCGGTATAATCTTCATCGATCTTGTGCTTGTCAGGATTGTTCTTTTTGGCTTCAAACACATGGAAGATACTACTGCTAGAGGCTTCTCTGAGAGTGGATCGTGAGAATTTCGATTCAACCGGCAGCGGTGATCCTGCCGGGATATAAGTATCAATATATTGTCTGTCTGAGTTGGAATAGTAAAACCTGATGCCTATATCGTGTTCTGTTCTCTTTTGTATCATACCGCCTGTTGGTAATGATCCGTTTGAAAGATCACGGTCTTCCTCGACAGTTCCGTATCTTGCTGCGCCGTAAGCTATGGCTCTGTTTGGTCTATAGATCTTGATCTTGTCTTTGTACTGAGGAAAGGATGTCTTCACCTGTCTCTCGACCATGGGCATCTGGCTGGCACCGCCGGTCAGCAGAACATAGTCTATCCTGCCGTTGTAGCTGTTTATCATATCCCTCATGGCGTTTATAGTTTTCATCAGCAGCGCGCTCGAAGCTTTTTCAAATTCTTCCCTGGTCACTCGAGCCTCGAGGTAATCGCCGTTCATCTCTAACGTAGGCTCGGAAACCTCCTCGCTGCTGAGCTCGATCTTGGTGCGCTCAGCAGTATTGCGCAGCACATTTTTTTGAACGGGAGTTGGAGTTATCCCGAACTTTTTTACCAAAATGTTATACAACAGCTTGTCAAAATCAACGCCGCCGACATTTGCAATACCGCTTGTTTTTACAATATCATAATAATATGTATTTCCTTTGCTGTTCTTCCTTCCTTTGGGATATGCAGTCACAATGGCAAGGTCGAAGGTCCCTCCGCCCAGGTCGTAAACAAGAGCAGTAGTCTCGTCAGATTCCTTTTCAAATTCAGAAAGATAATCGAGTGCCGCCGCCGCAGGCTCAGCGATAGTGCCGATCACCTTGATCTTCCTGCCGTCTTCAAGCGTTGCGTTCTGCGCCAGCTCAATAAGCCTCTGCCGCTGAGCCGAGGTATAGGTCGCAGGATAGGAAAGAGAAATATCGGATGTGGTGACGCCGTAGCCTTCTTTCAGCTGCTTGTTGGCCGAGCGCACACAATGTTCTATGACCATTGTTATCGCCTTATCGGCAGACACGCGATAGGTCTCGCCGTCCTCGGTGATAAGTCTGTTCTGACTGAGGTGCCGCTTGAGATATCTCATTCTGTTGTTCAAAGGCCTGGCACGCTGTCTTACAGCGTTTTCTCCCACCAGCTCACCTATCTTTTTGGAATAAAAATACACACTTGGTATACCGTCGCTCTGACCGAAAGGAAGCAGGTCGTGAACGTGTCCGCCTATCCTTGTTTCCGCGTTGAAGTCAGAGATGTAGCAGGGAAAAGAATTGTAGTTTCCGAAATCCAGTCCGATAACTGCCATTGTTAAAGCCTCCAAAAAACAGTTAATATATGTTTAATTATAGCACATATCATACCAAAATGCAATAGTTATTTCAACATTGTTTGACGAAATAATGTATTTTTCTTTTCGGATATGCTTGAAATATTTCAAGGAATATGATATAATAGTAGAGTA